>CAYZAD010000090.1:0-2953 GCA_964476315.1 uncultured Rhodobacterales bacterium | reverse complement strand
TCTCAAGTCGGGCAGAGAGATATTGGCCACCTGTTCCGCAATCGGGTCTGTTGAGAGCGGATGCGTGTCGGCTGAATAGGCGTCCTTGTGCTTGAACGCTTCCCAGCGGCCCTGACGGAAAATCTCTAGCCCCGAGAACGATGCCTTGTACCCCATCTTCGGGCTGCCCGGCACCCAGTAGCCGAGGTAGACATAGGGCAGGCCAGCCTCGCGTGCGATCTCCACGTGATCGAGGATCATGTAGGTGCCAAGGCTTTGGGCAGGAACATCCGGCGTATAGAAGGAATACACCATGCTCAGCCCGTCATCGAGCACATCCGTCAGGCAAACCGCCTCAAGACCGCGCGATCCGGGATCCGAGTACTCGATCACGCGGGATCGGATCGGCGTTTCCTCGACCATGGCGGCAAAGTCGAACACGTCCATGTCGGCCATCCCACCATCCGCGTGCCGCGCATCAAGATAGCGGCGGAACAGATCGTACTGGTCTTCCGTTGCCCACGCGCTGGATGCGCGGCGCCGCAGGTGGGCATTGCGCTTGAGCGTACGTTTCTGACTGCGGGACGGGCGGAATGCGTCAACACGGATCCGCGCGGACAAACATGCCGAACAATCCGAACAGGACGGCCGGTACAGCACGTTCTGGGAGCGGCGAAAGCCCTGCTTTGACAGGCTGTTGTTAAGCTTGTCGGCATGTTCGCCTTGCAAGGCGGTAAACAGCTTCCTCTCCATCCGACCCGGGAGGTATGGGCAGGGTTGAGGAGCCGTGACATAGAACTGTGGCGCAAGGGGCAGCGAGTGGCGCATGGGAGTCGTATCTCCGGTTTGGACAAAGCGTAGCGGAAGGCGTGCGCGTCGCCAACCCCCCAGAAAAGGGGGAGCATCACCGCTCCAGGATCAGCCGACCGTTGGCGATTTCCAGCCGTGCGTAGCGGCTCAGGTATTCCATCCCCAGCAATGACTGGCGCATCTCGCCTTCATTCACAAAGGCGCGGACATTGGCATCGTGAAAGGGCCCAAGCGCCACATCGTCAAGCCGCACCGGGGCCGTGCGCACGGGGCCATTCGCGGTCATCGCTTCGGAGTAGAAGATCATGTCGTCTTCGGTCAGTCCAACACGTTCCGCATCCGTCTTGGTCAGCACCATGCTGGTTGCGCCGGTATCCACAACAAACCTCACCGGCGCGTTGTTGATGTCGAGCGTCAGGTAATAATGACCGTCCGGACCGCGTGGCACTTCAATGCGTCCTGTCTCGCTCAGGACCAGTTGCTGCGGATTGACCGTCTGGCGGATGTCGCCCCAAAGCCCGAACGCGGCAATGGTTCCCAGAAAGATCAATCCCCAAACCGCACCTTGCTGAAGCGTCCTGTTCAGGCTTTGCCGGTTCTGAACAAAGAACCACAGTGTCACCATCGCGCCAAGCAGCACGAGATACACCAGATTGCCGTAATCCATTTCGGACATTGCCAAACCCCCAACTCGCCCAGTGCCAAGACATGTAGGGCAGGGTCCTACCGGTTTGTAGGGAAGGGCGCTGTTATCCGCCCAGACCCATGCCAAATCCCCGGATTCCATCAAGCACGAACTGCACCGACAAAGCGGCCAGCAGCATGCCCAGAAGCCGCGTCACAACGACGATCCCGGTTTTGCCCAGCACGCGTTCAATCAGATTGGCGCTGAGAAAGAACAGGAACGCCAGGGCAAGCACGGCGACCATGACCAAAAGCACGGATGCCATGCCAACCGCCCCCTCTGCTTCACCGGTCAAAAGAATGATCGACGCAATGGCTCCGGGTCCGGCGATCAAGGGGATCGCCATGGGAAACACCGATGGATCGGGCATGTCTTCGGCATCGGCCTGACCCTCGCGCCGCTTCGTGCGCCGTTCAAACAACATGTCGAGCGCCGTGAGAAACAGCAGAATACCACCCGCGATCCGGAACGCCGGCATGGAGATACCGATAAAGCCCAGAACCTGTTCCCCAAGAAAGGCAAACAGAAACAGCAACCCTGCCGCAATCAAGGTCGCCCTGATGGCAATCGCGCGCCGTTGCTGCGCCGTCATGCCCGGCGTCAGGGCGATGAAGACCGGTGTCAGGCCAATCGGGTCAATCACCACGAAAAGCGTCACAAATGCCGAGATGAGAAAGGCAGGATCCATGCCGGATCGCTATCGTGTGCGGGTCCTCATGGCAACCCGGCGGCACATCAGCGCGGACAGTCTCTACGCCCCTTCCGCTGCCTCCAGCTTTTCAGCGGCCGCTTCCCACAATGCTTCTGCCCGGTGCAATCCGTCCATCACCTCGGCGTATTTGCGGTTCCAGGTCTCAAGCTCGCCCTTGCGACCGTCCTCGTAAAGCGCGGGATCCGCCAGTTTCTTGGCCAGTGTCTCGCGCATGGCTTCGATCTTTTCCACCCGCGCTTCGCATTTGCGCAGCTCGGATCGCAGCGCAAGGATCGTGTCCCGGCTGGGACGGGCAGGGCGTTCTGCCTTGGTCTTTTGCGGCTTGGCGGGCTTGTCGGCCGTCAGCAGCATGGTCCGATACGCGTCCAGATCGTCCTCGTATGGCTGGACGTGGCCGTCTTTCACCAGCCACAACCGGTCTGCGACCATCGACAACAGATGCATGTCGTGGCTGACCAGAATGACCGCGCCGGAATAGGCGGTCAACGCTTCGACCAAAGCCTCGCGGCTTTCGATATCCAGATGGTTTGTCGGCTCGTCCAGGATCAGCAGATGCGGCGCGTCGATGGTCGCGAGAAGCAGCGACAGCCGTGCCTTCTGCCCCCCCGACAACCGGCCAACAACCGTATCCGCCTGATCGGCCATCAGCCCAAAACCCGCCAACCGTGCGCGATGCCGGGGGGGCAGTTCATCGGGGCGGACCCGCCGCAAATGATCGAGCGGCGTTTCGTCCACATGCAACTCATCAACCTGATGCTGGGCAAAGA
>CAYZAD010000089.1:0-10682 GCA_964476315.1 uncultured Rhodobacterales bacterium | reverse complement strand
CGGTCAGCAGATACCCCCCCGTCGGCGCATCCCAGTCGAGCATCTCACCCGCGCAAAAGGTGCCGGGCCGGTCCTTGAGCATGAGGGTGTCGTCCAATGCGTCGAAGGACACGCCGCCAGCGGTCGAAATCGCCTCGTCCATGGGTCGCAACCCGGCATGGCGGATCGGAATGGCTTTGAGCGTCTGTGCAAGGTTTTCGGGCAAAGGGTGCACGAATTCCCGCAGGATGGCTTGCGCTGCCGGAGACAGTTTGAGCACCCGCCGCAGATGGCTGCTCAGGCTTTGCTTGCCCCTTGGCTTCGCAAGTCGTGCCGCGACGGCATCGACCGACAGGTCGGGCAGCAGGTCCAACACGAGATCGGCCCCGGCGCGTATCGCGGGCGTCAGGGCGTAAAGCCCACCTCCCTCTAGCCCGCGTTCCGAGATCACGATTTCCCCGCGTGACATCTGCCCGCCTGCTGTCAGCGATATGTTCTTCAGAGGGGCCCCGAAATGCCGGGTCATATGCGAAGACCACGCCACGTTCAGCCCGCTATTCGATGGCTGAAACGGGGACAGCGCAATCCCGTTCGCGGCGAACACATCCGCCCATTGCCCGTCCGACCCAAGACGCGCCCAGCTTGCGCCCCCCAGGGCAAGAACCGTCACACGCGGATACAGACCGCGATGACCCTCTGGCGTGTCGAACAGGCAGGCGGTGTTTTCCCATCCCTGCCAGCGCCAGCGCGTGTGTCGGGTCAGGCCCATGCCATCCAGCCGGGCCAACCATGCGCGCAACAAGGGCGAGGCTTTCATGGCCATCGGAAACACCCGGCCCGTGGAGCCGGTGAACGTGGCCTGACCCAGCCCGTGTGCCCATGTCTGGACCTGCTCCGGTCCGAACGCCCGCAGGCTGCGTCTCAGCGTGGGATCAACGCCACCGCCATAGGCGGCCAGGAACGGGCCGAACGGTTGCATCTTGGTCAGGTTCAACCCCGACTTGCCCGCCATGAGGAACTTGCGACCGATGGACGGTTTCGCCTCGACCAGCGTTACCCCGCGCCCGGCGCTCAGCAACGCGTCCGCGGCCATCAACCCGGCAGGGCCGCCACCGATGACCAGCGCATCGGTCATGCGTCGGCTGGCGCGTTTCGCAATTCGACGACCCGCCGTGGATACGGGATTTCGATATTGTTCTCTTTCAGCACGTTCCAGATCAGGAACAGCACGTCAGAGGCGTACTTGTTCTTGCCATCGTCTATGCCGTTGACCCAGAACTCGACTCCAAAGTCGATTCCGCTGTCGCCGAAGCCGCGCAGTTCCACATCGGGCGGCTCGGGCTCGTCCAGCACGCCGGGGTGTTTCGCAACGGCCGCTGCCACCATATCGGGGATCAGGTTGATGTCGGTGTCATAGCTGACCGAGAACGCCACCTCGATCCGGTTGGCGCTGCCCTGGTCGGAATAGTTGATGACGCGGGTGGTGATGAAATCCTCGTTCGGCACCACGATCCAGCGGCCATCGAACGTCTCGAGGATCATCGCCCGTGCCGTGGTCTTGACGATGGTCCCCGCTTCGCCGTTATCAAGCTCGACGTAATCGCCAATCGTCGCCTGCCCTTCGAGCAGCAGGATGATCCCGGAAATGTAATTCGCCGCGATCTTTTGCAGGCCGAAGCCCAGACCGACACCAATCGCCCCCCCGAGAACCGCAAGCGAGGTGAGCGGAATGCCCATGATGCTCATCAGCAGGAGGAACGCGACGCCGAAGATGACAAACTCTGCCGCTTTCGCCGCGATCTGGCGTGTTGCGGGGCGCATCTCTTCCTGCTTGTTGATATAGGCGGCAGATTGATCGTTGGACCAGCGGCCCAGCCAGAACAGGATGGCGCCCGCGATCAGACCGCGCAGCAGCGCCATGACCGAGAAAGAGATATTGCCAAGCGCGACAGTGGTCTCGGACAGGCGCGATGTCAGGTCATCCAGCAACCCCAGCGCATAAAGCGCCATGGCCGGGATGAGGATGTAACGCCCCAGCAGTTTCAGGAACGGGTCATGGATGACCTCGCGCACGAGGATGCGTGCGGCAAGAAACAGGAACAGGCGTTTGCCAAAGGCGATCACCGCGCCAGAGCCAAACAGCGAGCGTGTGATCTCTTCACCGATGGCGGTGAACACATAGGCAAACAGCGGCAACAGCAGCGGCAGCCCCAACAGCAAGAACCGTCGCGCAGCGGACAGGATGTCGGTCGCGCCGTCCTTTGGCGCAAGCAGGCGCGCCAGCGGCGGACGCAGGCGGCGCGTGATCACAAGCGCAATCAGGAACGCCGCAACCAACAGCGCGAATTGCGACCAGGCCGCAGGCGACAGCAGCCAGGACAACGCCAGGGCATAGGCCTGTTCGGCATAACCGACGACCTGCTGCACGATGGGCGGTTGCGCGGACAGGTCCCAGTCCATGGCGATTCCCTTGAAGTTTGATCGAGACGTGACAGCTAGATGCCTTGAGCCGTGCCTTGGCACAAGTGCCGACACCCATGGACCCCGCGATGCCAGATGCCGATCCGATCTGCCCGTTATGCCTGCGCCCCATCCCCCGGGATGTGAAACAAAGCCATCATCACCTGATCCCCAAGCTGAAAGGCGGCAAGGGCGGGCCAACGATCCTCGTGCACCAGATCTGCCATAACGAAATCCACGCGACCCTGACCGAGGCAGAGCTTGCACGGGCGTTCAACACGCCTGAGGCGTTGCGCAGCCATCCGAAACTTGGCGCGTTCTTCAAATGGGTGTCCAAGCGCCCCGCCGATTTTCACGCCCGCAGCATGGGCAGCCTGCGCAAGCAAAGATCGCGCAAACGGAGATAGGTCCGCTCTGGCCCTTTTGTTTCGCGCGCGAAACATTGGGACCGCTTCGGACCTTTTAACGTCTTGTAAACGAATGTGAAATCCACCCAAGGATCCGTTCCTGGCGTGCCGCATTGCGCAACGGCCATCACCCCGCCGGCCCCGGGCGGCGCAAAGCGCTTACGCGATGCGCTGCTTGTAATACGTGTCCTTATGCACGATCAGCCCGTCGCGATACGTGAGAATGTCGACGCTCAGGAATTGCTCCACCTTTCCGTCTTTGTGCGTGGCGGTGCGGCGGTATTCGCAATAGGCCTTGTTGCCCGAAATCGCGCAGTCGAGCGTTTCCCAATGGACATTTTCGACCTTGTCGAACAGTCCCGCGAACACGCCGCGAATGGTGTCTTTCCCTTCGAAACGGACGCCGTATTCCTCGGGGCCGACCGCATGATCGAAGGTGGCGTCATCGGCAAAGTGTTTCATCACGGCGTCGATATCATTGGCGTTGAACGCGTCGCCGACAGAGTCCACGAGGTCTCGGGTCACGGTGGTCATGTGGTTGGTCCTTTTCCCTGAAGCATGTCGCAGGTGTGTTGGAAGAACGGGCTGGCCCGGTCGACCAGCACGTTCAGTTCGTCGAAGTGGTCCACGTCCGGCACAACGTAGAGGCCCATCGGGCGATCCGATGATGCGTATTTTTCAACATACATTCGCGCCTGACGGTGGAATTCGTCCGTCTCTGCCCCACCGACCACGACAAGCTGGGGGGCGTTCGTCACCGGCGGATGCTGGGTCATCGGGCTTTGTGCCTCGGCCTCCTCGGGCGTCATGCGGATACCTGCGTTGAGCGCTTCGGTCAGGCGGACCGGCTCCAGATAGCTGAGCGGCGACACCGGGATGCCCGCCTTGACGAGATCGGCAGGCAGGTCCGCCCCCAGATTGGGCCAGACGGTGGCCATCATCATTTGCGTGATATGGCCACCTGCGGAATGCCCCATGACAGAGATCTTGTCGCGGTTGACGCCGAGGTCGGCCGCATTGCGCCAGACATAGGCCATCGCCTCGCGCGCCTCTTCCGAGATGCGGGTGATCGTGACGGATGGGCAAAGATCGTAGCCCACCACCACCACGTTGAACCCCGCCGCCACAAACGGTGGCGCGATGAAGCTGTAGATCGATTTGTCACCACGCTGCCAGTAGCCGCCATGGAAATAGACCAGCGTCGGCGCAGAGGCATCACCGCAGCGGAACACATCGAGCTTTTGCTTTTCGCCGTCGCCATAGCGGATATCGAGGCTGCAATCGGATGTGGCGCGCGCCGTTTCGCTGTCGGCAGTCCAACCGGGGATGACGGTCACTTCGTAATCCGGTCGCCCTGCGCGCAGGTTGTACTGCGCGTCGAACTCTTCGGGGGTGAAGCGGGTGTGGTAAATGAGCGGGTCGCTCATGGCAAAACCTCCGGCTGGGGCGCGGCAAAGAAGGTACCGCGGCAGTAAACGAGGGGCGGAACAGCTGTGTGCGTGTAGTGCTGCACCCGGCCCAACAGGATTTCGTGGTCGCCCGCATCGACACGGTTGTGAACGAGACAGTCGAGATACGCCGCTGCCCCCGGCAAATGCGGCGCGGTGTGCCCGGCGGTCCATTCGGTATCGGTAAAGCGGTTTTCGACATTGCTGGCAAAGTGCAACGCCAGATCCTGCTGCGCGGCAGACAGGATGTTGACGGCAAAATGGCCCGACATGGATAGGGTCGGAAACACCCGGCCGGATTTGGCGATGCAGACCGACACCACCGGCGGATCGAGTGACACAGATGTAAAGGAATTGGCCGTCAGACCCCAGGGATGGTGATCCGTGTCATAGGCCGTGATGATGGTGACGCCCGTGGGGAACGACCCAAGCGCGCGGCGGTAATCGCGTGTGTCCATCACAGCACCCCTTCGCTGGCGCAGGCTTTTTCCAGCGCGGCCCATTCATCGGGGTTTGTGCCGAAATGGCGCATGACGTGCTTCTGGTAGGCCGGGCGCTGTGCAAGCCGTTGATACCACGCTTCGACATGCGGCAGCGCTGGGCGCTCGACCTCCACGTTGAAATAGCGGTAGGCGACGCAGCCCAACGGGATGTCCCCCATGGTGAAGTCGTCGCCGCAGACATAGGGGCGGTCAGCCAAATGGGCATCAAGGATCGTCAGCGCCTCGTGCGCCTCATCGCGCAGCTTTGCGATCTTGGCGGGATCGCGCTGGTCGGGTTGCGTGCGGACGGTGGCGAAGAACAGGTAAATCACCGGACCGAAGGCACGGCTGGCGGACCATTCCATCCATTGATCGGCAATCGCGCGCGTTTGAACATCGGATGGGCTCAGCGTGCCCGCGCCGTAGCGGTCGCACAGGTAGCGTACGATGGACAGGCTTTCCCAAAGCGCAAAATCGCCGTCCCGGATCGCCGGGATCATGCGGTTGGGGTTGATCTTCGCGTACGCGTCGGTGTCCAGCTTGCCAAAACTGCCGCCGGCCAGTTGAAGCGTATAGTTCAACCCCAGCTCATTGGCTGTCCAGATCACCGGGATGACGTTCGACGAATAGGGGCGGCCCCAGATCTCAAGCATGTTCCAGCACTCGTTTTTCAGCGATGGATTGGGTGCCGAACCTGGGCACCACGTGTTCGAACAGACGGTCCCAACTGGCGAGGATCTTGGAATAAGGCACGCCGGTATATTGCTGCATCAGCATCAGGTGGTCGAGCCCGATGGTCTCCTGTTTCTCTGCGAAACGCTCGGCCACATAGGCGGCGTCGCCGACCACGATGATTCCGCGCTTGTTGAGGAAATCGAACCAGTCCATCGCCTCGTCCTCGGGGGTCATGTCTTCGCCGATGTCGAGATAGCCGTGTTTCGTCCATTCGCCTTTGGGACGCGAGCCGCCGAGGAATTCATAGTATGCGTTGATCGGCCCGCGGATCGTGTTGACGGCTTCTTCCATGCTTTCGCCGACATAGAACGCGGTGCAGACGCCGACGCCTTCACCCAGTTTCACATCGCGTCCTTCGCGCTTGGACAGCGCCTCGCGGTAAGGTTCCCAACAGGCCCGCGTGGCCTTGGGACCAGCGGACATGGAGATCACGCCCCAGCCTTTCTCGCCCGCCAGTTTGAACGTGGGCGGTGCGTTCGACATCAGCCACACCGGGGGGTGCGGGTTGGTGTAGGGGCGCGGGTGCAGGTACATGGCTTTGTATTCGCCGTCTTCCGCATGATAGCGCGGGTCGAGCGGTTCGAAGAAACGGTTGGTTTCCTTCCAGCCGGGCACCGGGAACTGGTAGAATTCGCCGTGATGGGTGAACGCCTCGTTGGTCCATGCCTTCAGAATGATTTCGAGGCTTTCCTGGTAGAGCCGCATGACCTTGGCATTGTCGCGCCGGTCCGCATCCTTGTTGAACTGGATGGTCGACCGTTCGTTGATGCCCTTGGCGACACCAAAGTCGAACCTTCCGCCCGACATATTATCAAGCATCGCCGCATCCTCGGCCACGCGCAGCGGGTGCCAATCGGGCAGGATGATCGGCGCGGTTCCGACGCGCAGCTTTTTGCAATGTGCGGCCACATGGGTGCCCATCTGGATCGGGTTCGGCGGCGCATTCATGTAACCGTTATGGGCGAAGTGATGTTCGGTGAACCACGCGGTGGTAAAGCCTGCCTGCTCTGCCAGCGAGCATTGTTCGAGGATCATGTCCAGCGTTCGCGTCCAGGGAATCGTCTCTCCAGGGCTGAAATTGGCAATCAAATCAAAGCGCATGACGTCCTCCCAAACGGTCGCGATCGGTTGAATTTTCCTCTCAATTTCAACTAAGTTGAATTTCGCTCGAAAAATCAACAAAAATCTTCTATCGCGGATGCATGAAAAGAGATGTCTCTGAAACCGAAGCCCAAAGGCTGGGCAGTGAAATCCGCGAAGTGCGCAAGGCACGCGGTTTGACCCTTCAGGACCTTTCGGATGCCGTGTCCTGCTCGACCGCGTATCTGAGCCGGATCGAACTGGGTTCTGCGAATGTCTCTGCCGAATTGCTGCAGGAAATCAGCAATGCGCTTGCGGTTGATCCAAACTGGTTCTTCCCCAAACAATCCGGAGAAGGCCCGCTTGAGCGCAAACACGTGGTGCGCGCCGAAAACCGGCGGGCGCTGTCGGGCATGTATACCCGGTCAGCCGATGAGCTTGGGTTCGAGGACGAATTGCTGTCCAGCACCCTGTCCGGGCAGTGTTACCTTATCCTGTCCCGGTTCCGGCCCGGCGCGGGATCGCCGCCCGAGCCGCTGGAAGGTTATTCCTTCGAAGGCGAACAGCACGCGATTGTCCTGACCGGGGAAGTCGAATTGCGCCTTGGGGACGAGGTGATCGTGCTGCGCGAAGGGGACAGTTTTTCCTACCCGTCGATGATCGCGCACCGGTTTCGGAACCGGACGGACAAGGAAGCCACGATGGTCTGGGCAATGTCGCCCATCAGGATCAGCTGGTGAGCCGCGCCTCGGGCGGTCAGGACGCGTTCATTCTTTCGACGTAAGCGCGCATTTCCTCTGCTTCGTGGCGCGCATCGCGCAGGCCCTCCATCGCGGCGGCCAGTTCAGCTTCGGTCTGGGCCAACTGGTTGGTCAATTCCGCTTCGCGCTGCTGCAGGTAGGTGATGGCCTGATCGCGGGTTTCCTCGGCCTCGTGAAGTTCCTGGCTCATGCGCTCAAGCTGATCCATGTCGGCCTGGCTGACGCGGGTAAAGCGATGGACAAGCCAGTTGGCGAACCAGCCCAGACAGAACGCCACAAACAAGATGATCGCCGTGGTGATCACAAACTCAGTTCTGTTCATCTGTGGTGTCCTCTGCCCCGTCACTGGCTGTTGTTTCACCGGTTGGCGCGGATTGTTCAACACTTTCGAGCGTTGTTTCCACTTCGGGGATCGGTTCCGGTTGCCGCAGTTTGAATTCGATCCGGCGGTTTGCCTCGCGGCCCTCTTCGGTGTCGTTGCTGGCAATCGGGCGTTCTTCGCCGTAGCCGCGCACTTCGTAGCTGGAGGTAAGGACGCGGCGTTCGCGCAGCGCATCGACCACGGCTTGCGCGCGGTCCTGGCTCAGCTGCTGGTTCATGACCTCGCGGCCCTGGCTGTCTGTATGCCCCGCGATAACCAGCGGAATGTCACCGCAGATCTGCAAGAGTTCGGCGATTTCATCCATGATGTCCTGCGTCGCGGCGTCGAGCGTTGCGGAGCCCGGCTCAAAGGTGATCTTGCGGTCGCCAATGATCTCCACGATGCGGGCCTCGCATTCCTCGGGCGTCGGAATGCCAAGCGACGGATCGAGTTTTTCTTCGTAGGTGACCGAGATTTCAAAGTTTTCCGCCTCGCCAAGCTTTTCGGCAAGCAAGCCGGCAATTTCTGAACTGGCGTTCTGATTGCCGGTTTTCCCGGTGATCGACAGCGCGTCCGGCGTCACGACCACGGCCCCGTTGGACAGGCGCGACAGCGCTTCGAGACCGGCCAGAACACGGCTGGCCCATGTCGGGGGCAAGGTGTCATCGACGCGTGCGGTCATGCGCACGGATGCCGATCCGAACGCGGCCCGCGCGAAGCTGTCGGCGGTCTGTCGCGAGATTTCGCTGTTGATCCGTCCGCGCAACTGCACTTCGCCTTCGGGGCTGAAGGTTGCGGTGAATTCCGGTATGCCTTCGGGTTCTGCGGATGGTGGAACCGGCAAGGTGGCGTTGACCACAAAGACATCCGGCAGCCCTGTTTCCAACTCGCCCACGACCCGATCGAACAGGGCCTGATCCGTCCCTTCAAGAGCAAAGAGCGTCACGTCGGCATCGGCAAAGGTGATGGTGCCGCCGCCCAGCTCGGAAATCGCCCGGATACCCATGGTTGTCGCTTCGGCCCATTCGCGTGTTGGCGTCCCAAGGCCCAGGCGACAATCGATCTTGTCTTCGATGCCCGCTTCACCTGCCGCCAGAAGAATGTCTTTTCGCGCTTCTTCTGTCGGGGCGGAACAGGCATCGAAACGGGCACCATCTTCGTCCTTGATAAAACGCAGCGTGAATGGAGAGATCACCGGACGCGGCGCGGTGATTTCGAGGGCAACCCGGACCTTGCCACTGGCGCGGCGGGCAAGATCGGCCTCGATGCGGCGGCGCGCATCCTCATCGGGCGCGGCCCCCTTGATGGTCACGCGCCCGGCCTCGACCGAGATCTTGGACCGCTCCAGCGAGTCGAGAACGGCGAGGGAGTACCTGAGCGATTCGGCCCAGCCTTCGGGGACGGGATAATCGGCCTCTTCCAGCAGATCGGCGACCGGCACATCCGGCACCGCGCGTTTGATATCGGCCACCAGCGCTTCGCGGTCGGTGTCTGCAGGCAAAAGGCCGATCAGCGACACGCCGCTGTCATTTCGCAGCAATTCGATGGAAAAGCGGGGCGGGGCGATCCCGTCGGTATCGACGATGTCGATCTGGTCTATCACGCGCGTGGCATCCACCACCCGGCCCGCCGCGCTGAGCGCCTGAAAGCGGGAGGCCTCGGTCGGTGCCGTCCCGATCAGGAACACCTGCAATCCGTTCGTATCCACATCTGCCCATGTCAGGGCGTCACGATCCAGTTCGGTACGTATCGCCCGTTCTGATGTTTCTTCGATTGTTCCGACCGAGACCCAGGCCGCCCCCAGGCTGAGAACTGCGGCAACGGCAAACGTGCACACCAGAATGAAGACAGAAGACAGGCGCATGGGCAGTCCGCATCAAATGGAAGTCATCCTGCGATACGCCGCACGGGCCGGGAGTTCAATCATACCAGCACCGCGATGGCGAAAAACAGCACAGGCACAAGCCCCGCATTCCGGTTGGATCTGAAAAGTTCGATCAACCGATCATGATCGTCCAGCTTTAACCGGCGCAATTGCCACATCATGTGCCATCCCATCGCCCACGGCCCACCTATGGCAATGACCAGAGCGAAGATGTCGCCGCGCGGTGCGGCGGTGATGATGGCCACCCCCATCAGGCCCACGGTCAGAACCATGAACCAGGCAAGGTATTTGGGCGTGTCTTCGCCGAACAGGCGTGCGGTCGATTTGATGCCGATAAGCGCATCGTCCTCGACATCCTGGTGCGCGTAGATCGTGTCGTAAAACAGCGTCCACGCCATGCCGGCGAAGTAGAGATAGACGGCAGGCCACTGCAACTGACCGGTATGGGCCGTCCAGGCCAGCAAGGCCCCCCAGTTGAACGCGATGCCAAGAAATATCTGCGGCCACCACGTAAAGCGCTTTGCAAACGGATAAAGCGCCACCGGCCCCAAAGCGATGATCCCCAACAGGATCGCCTGGGGCGGAAAGGTGATCAGGATGCAAAACGCGGCCAGCGATTGAATGACCGCCCAGGCCAGCGCCTTTTTCGCGGTCACCTGCCCGGAAGGGATCGGGCGGGACGCGGTGCGCGCCACCGATCCGTCAAAGTCACGGTCGGTGATATCGTTCCAGGTACAGCCTGCCCCCCGCATCAGGAACGCGCCAATGCCACACCCGACGATGATCCAGAGATCGAAGAACCTCATCTCTCCGGTTGCGAACATGGCAAGAAGCACGCCCCAGACGCAGGGCAGATACAGCAGCCAGGTGCCAATGGGCCGGTCGGCACGGGACAAGCGCAGATAGGGCCGCGCCCAGGCCGGTGCCCGCGTATCGACCCAATTGCCTGCAACAGCATCAGCGACCTGACCTGGCTGGTCTGGTGTTGTCTGCGAGCCGGACATATGTGTTGCTCCATGAGTGCGAAAATCAGGCTTTTTGTAGAGCAGCCGCTTGGGGCGGCACAACCGGTTCCTCTGACGCG
>CAYZAD010000088.1:4754-10749 GCA_964476315.1 uncultured Rhodobacterales bacterium | reverse complement strand
CCCAAACTACATGATGCTGCAGAAGGCACCAATGTCTGAATGCAGGTGCGAAGCGGTCATTCGAGAGTGGGTTTGCGTCGGTACGGTGATGGATGGTGGCGATTTGAACATGAACTCAGAGAGTTACGGGGTGCCGTGTGCGATTTGTGTTCATGTTTCGATCGAGTGATGTCGTGCCGCCGCTCTTTCCGAGACGCGTTCGAGTTGGCCTGATACCACCAAAGGCGTTGCGTTTCCCAATGCCCACGTGAAGATGGCGCACGATAAAAAATCCAAATTCGAGGGCCGCCCATGACCGAACTTTTCCAGCTTTCTGCGACGCAGATCGTCGAGGGCGTAGGTGCACGCCGGTTCTCAGCCCGCGACGTGACCGAGGCGCATCTCGCGCGCATCGACCGTGCCAATCCCGGCATCCGGGCAATCGTGCAGGACGGGCGCGACGGTGCTCTTATGGCCGCGCAGGAGATCGATGCGCGGCTCGCAAGGGGCGATGCGCTCGGGCCTCTGGCCGGGGTGCCCACGACGATCAAGGTCAACGCGGATCAGGCGGGCTTCGCAACCAGCAACGGTCTGCACCTGCTGAAAGACAACATCGCAGCACAGGACAGCCCCTTCGTCGCCAGTATGCGTGGGGCTGATGCGGTTTTCTTGGGGCGGACGAATACACCCGCCTTTTCGATGCGCTGGTTCACGAATAACAGGCTTTACGGCCAGACGCTGAACCCGCGCGCTTCCGAGCTGACCCCGGGCGGTTCGTCAGGTGGAGCGGCCGCCGCGGTGGCCGCGGGTCTGTGCGCGGTGGCGCACGGCACCGATATCGCGGGATCGATCCGTTATCCGGCCTACGCCTGCGGGGTGCACGGATTGAGACCGAGCCTCGGTCGCGTCCCTGCACTGAACACCACAGGGGGCGACCGGCTCATCGGGGCGCAGCTCATGGCCGTTTCCGGCCCGATTGCGCGGCGCATCTCGGACATCGCGCTCGCCTTCGGTGTGATGGCAACACCGGATGCACGAGATCCGTGGCATGTGTCGATGCCGCTTAACGGCCCGCCCTTCGCGCGGCAGGCTGCGCTGTGTATCGCACCAGACGGCATGACGGTCGCGCCGGACGTGCGCTATGCGCTAATCCGTGCGGCGCGGGCGCTGGAGGAGGCCGGATGGATGGTCGAGGAGGCGGCCTGCCCGCCAATGGCCGCGGCCGCCCGGATCAACGCGTTTCTCTGGATGGCCGAATCTGCCCTGACGCTCGGTGACATGATCCAGGAGGAGGGCGACCAGGATGCGCAATTCGTCTATCGCTTGATGAGCCGCGAAATCGGCCCGCCGGAGCTCGGTACGGTCATGGACGCGCTGAAGGAGCGTGCGGGGGTAATGCGGGATTGGGACCTGTTCTTGCAAAGATATCCGCTGTTGCTGTGCCCGGTCTCTGGCGAACTTCCATTCGAACAGCAGAGTGATGTCCGCTCCGAGGAGGACTTTTTCCGCATCTACGCGGCGCAGCTTCCTCAGCGGTCCGTTCCCGTCCTCGGGCTCCCCGCGCTGGCGGTGGCGACGGGCATGGCGGGGCGTGCGCCTGTCGGGGTGCAACTTATGGCAGGACGCTTCCGCGAGGACATCCTGCTGGAAGCGTGTGCCGTGATCGAGGCTGCAGGACCCGCGCCGGAGGTGGCCGACCCACTCTGACGTGCCGGGGGTGCTCACGCGTCTATCCGGGCGACATCCACGAGCGCGGTATGGGCGCTGCATCCCTGGCCAAGCTGGGATGTGCCGACATCCCTTGTCAACACGTTCGGGTTGCCATCGGGATCGATGTTGCCGCCGGGATCGCCGAACCACGCGCCCGTGGGCAGGGCCACCACGCCGCGGGCGATGCCATCACTCACCGCCGCCCGCGCGCGGCAGGCACCGCGGGTGTTGAACACGCGCACCAGATCACCGGCTACCACGCCGCGCGCCTCGGCATCAGCCGGGTGCATCTGCAGCGTGACCGGGCGTTGGCCGGGCATGTCCGCCAGCGCGCTTTCCAACTGGCTGTGCAATTTGTCGGCCGGCTGCGGCGAGACCAGATGCAGGGGCGCCTGCACTGTCGCGGCACCAAGCCATTCGGACGGCGGCAGCCAGACCGGGTGACCGGGGCAGTCGTCATAGCCAAAACTATCGATCGTCTCCGAAAAGATCTCGATCCGACCGGACAGCGTGGGCAGCGGTGCGGCATCGGGATCTGCACGGAACCGGGTGAACAGTCTGGGGCGCGGGCCTTCCTCGCGGATTGGCAGGCGCACCCAGTTCTGAGACCGCAGCGTGTCGAGATCGGGCACAGTGACCCCCTTTTGCGCTGCGCGCTCCTGGTAGTCGGCATAAAGATGCACGATCCAGTCCGCCGCGCTGCGCCCTTCGGTAAAGGCCGGCCCCGCGCCCAGACGCTCCGCCAGCTCGGCAAAGACGGCATAATCGTCGCGCGCCTCCCCCACCGGTGGCACCAGCTGCGGCATATGGAACAGATAGTCGTCAAGGTTGGAGCGGCCGATATCCTCACGCTCATAGGATGACGTGATCGGGAAGACGATATCTGCGCGCTTCGCCGTCGCCGTCCACCACGGCTCGTTCACGATCACCGTTTCGGGACGCTGCCAAGCCTCGTGCAAGGCGTTGAGATCCTGATGGTGATGAAAGGGATTGCCGCCCGCCCAATAGACCAGCCGGATATCAGGGTAGCGCCGCTCGGCCCCGTTGAACGCATAGCTTCCGCCGGGATTGCGCAGCATGTCCCCCACCCGCGCGACGGGGATAAAGTTCTGCACCGGGTTTTGCCCCTGCGACAACGTCATCCCGGTCAGACCGATCAGCGATTTGCCGACCCCGCCAATCGCGCCGTAGCCAAACCCGATACCGCCCCCGGGCAGACCGATCTGGCCCAGCATCGCGGCCAGGACGACCGCCATCCAGTAGGGCTGCTCGCCATGCTCGGCCCGTTGCAGGGACCAGGCCACCGCGATCAGGGTGCGCGTCGCGGCCATGCGCCGGGCCAGGGCGATGATCACCTCGGGCGGCACACCGCAGAGCGGCGCGGCCCAGGCGGGTGTTTTGGCGGTGCCGTCGGTCTTACCCATCAGATAGGGGCGGAAGCGCGCGTAGCCCGCCGTGTAGCGCGCCAAGAAGGCCTGATCGGCCAGCCCTTCGGTTTCCAGCACATACGCCAGCGCCAGCATCAGCGCGGTGTCCGATGCCGGCCGCACGGGCAGCCAGATGCACCCCTCCGGTGCGTCCGAGCGCTGCGGCCCGATGTTGTAGCAGGCGGTGCCCTTGGCAATGATCTGTGACAGCCAGCCGCCCGTGTCATGCTCGGTAATGCCGCCCATGCTGACCTGCGCGTTCTTGGCGTTGACCCCGCCGAACATCACCAGCGTTTCGCTATGGTCGTGGATGGTTTGCCAGTCATCTTGCTGCACATAGCCGATATCGTGGAAATCCGCGCCAAGCACATGCGGGATGATCGCCTGCGCGCAGCCGGTAGAGTAGCTAGCGAACGAGCTGCTATAGCCGCCGATGCAGTTCAGGAACCGGTGCGTCTGACTTTGTGCGTGGTGAAACCGCCCCGCTGAGGCCCAGCCGTAGGAGCCGCCATAGATCGCTTCGTTGCCATGGGTGCGGCGGATGCGGTCGATCTCGGCCGCGGCGATGTCCAGCGCTTCGTCCCACGGCAGTTCCACGAAATCGTCGCTGCCGCGCCCCGCCCGCTTGCGCCCCTTCAGCCAGCCCCGCCGGACCGACGGGCGCGCCACGCGCGTGTGGTGGTGCACCGCGGCAGGCAGCGCATCCGGGATGGACGAGGGCGCCGGGTCGGGTGCGAAGGGGCCGGTTGCAACGATCCGGTCGCCTTCCGTCACCACCTCGAATGCGCCCCAATGGCTGGTTGTCACTCTCTTCTGCCGCTGCCCGTTATCTGCCATCGGTGCCTCCATGGGTTCCGGCGGAGATGTCCGGCGCCGGGAAGGGACCGCGCTCCGCCTCGTAGGCGGCGCCAATTCTCAGGACCATGGCCTCGTCATGGGGGCGGCCCACGATTTGCAGGCTGGTGGGTAGGCCGTCTGCCGCCACGCCACTAGGCAACGACAAGGCGCAGAGGCCGAACCAGTTGGCGAAGCGGGTGAAGACCGAAGGGGCGTCCGCCTCATCGATCTCGGCGACCGGCGGGGCCGTTTCGCGCGTGGTCGGCGTCACGATTGCGTCCAGCTCCGACATGAGCGTTAAGAATTTCGCCATTCCGGCCCGGCGTGTCGACTGCATGGACACGTAGTCAACAGCGGAGATCCCGCGTCCTGCAAGCATCCGCATCTGCCCGCCGGGGTCGAGCGGCAGGTCCGCGCGGTCATAGAGCGCGTGGTGATGGGCATAGGCTTCGGTGACGATGAAGCGGCCGCATTCGGCCGTCAGATCGGCCAGGCTTCGGGGCGTCTTGAACGGCACCAGAACGGCGCCGAGCCCTCTGAGCGTCTCCAGAG
The DNA here is from genome assembly GCA_964476315.1 of uncultured Rhodobacterales bacterium. Classification (GTDB taxonomy): domain Bacteria; phylum Pseudomonadota; class Alphaproteobacteria; order Rhodobacterales; family Rhodobacteraceae; genus Marivita. Next base: position 6,244 of record CAYZAD010000088.1, on the reverse strand, counting down.
CCGCGCTGAAGGCCGCGCGGATTTCCACCGTGCAGACCTCCAGCTCCAAGTCCTCCGGCACGCCCAGACGCAGGCCTGCGATCCCGCGACTCCCCGTGATGCCGGCGTCCGGTGACCCATCCATTGCCGCAAACATCACGCGGGCATCGGCGACGCAGCGCGCGAGCGGTCCCGGTGTATCGAGACTGTGCGACAAGGGCAGGATCCCGTCAATCGGCAGCCGACCCTCGGTGACCTTGAGGCCGGTGATGCCGCAATAGGCCGCCGGCAGCCGCACCGAACCGCCCGTATCGGTCCCCACACCGCAGACGGCCATGCCCGCCGCCACGGCGACGCCCGTGCCCGAGGACGATCCCCCCGGAACGCGGTGGGTTTCCCTGTCCCACGGGTTCCTTGGCGTTCCCATGTGCAGGTTGGTGCCCCAGCCACCCAGGGCGCATTCTACCGTCTTGGTCTTGCCGAGCATGATCCCGCCCGCCGCAAAGAGCCTCTTGGTCAGCGTTCCCGTCTCAGGCGAGATCCGGTTCTCCATCGCCTTGGACCCGCCGGTCGTCACCCGGCCCGCGACATCGCAAATGTCCTTTAGCGCGAAGGGGATGCCTTGAAACGGCCCAAGATCGATGCCGGCATCGAACATCCGGTCAGCCGCTACTGCGAGCCGCATGGCATCCTCGGGATACACAGCCTGCCAAGCCCCGAGATGTGGGTCCAGCCGATTGATGCGATCGAGATGGGCACGAACGACCCTGCTGGGCGTCACCTCGCCCGACCGATAGGCCCGAGCCAGATCAGTGAGCGCGGGGAACGGGGCGTCGGGATCCAGGTTCACGCCGAGAGGTCTCCGGTCATGTGTTCTGAGCAAGCATCGCGGGATCGTCCTTCAGGAACCAGTCCTTGCCCGGAACTGCGGAGAGCAATTCGCGCGTATAGGCCTCTCGCGGCTGTGCAAAAAGCTCTGCCGTCGGTCCGATCTCGACCACGCGGCCACGCTGCATTACCGCGATCCGGTCGCACACCTGCGCCGCGACGCGCAGGTCATGGGTGATGAAGATCATCGAGAGGTTCATCCGGTCGCGGATCTCGTCCAGAAGCCGCAGGATCTGCGCCTGGATGGATACGTCGAGCGCCGAAACCGGCTCGTCGGCCACTAGGACCTGAGGCTCCAGCGCGAGCGCACGGGCGATCCCGATCCTCTGCCGTTGCCCGCCGGAGAACTCATGCGGGAAACGGTCATAGGCCCCCTCGTCGAGCCCCACGATCTCAAGCAGATCGAGGGTCTTGGCCTTGGCTTCCTCGGTCGAGGCCCCGTACATCTCCGGTCCCTGAGCGATGATCCTGCCCACGCGGGTGCGCGGATTGAGCGAGGCGAACGGGTCCTGAAACACCATCTGGATCTTGGCGCGGTGTGGCCGCATCGCTGCGCGCCCGAGCGGACGCAAATCGACACCGTCGAGCAGGATCTCGCCCGCCTCGGCATCGTTCAGGCGCAC
>CAYZAD010000088.1:0-4654 GCA_964476315.1 uncultured Rhodobacterales bacterium | reverse complement strand
GTGTTGCGGGCGGCGCAGGACCTGATCGGTCGTCCCGGTCTCGACCACCAGACCGTTCTGCATCACTGCAACACGGTCGGCGATATCAGCCACGACGCCGAAATCATGGGTAATGAACAAAACGCCGGTGCCGTGGGCGGCCTGCATTTCCTTTATGAGTTTCAACACCTGCGCCTGTGTCGTCACATCTAGCGCGGTCGTCGGTTCATCTGCGATCAGGATCTTGGGGTCGAGCGCAAGCGCCATGGCAATCATCGCCCGCTGCCTCTGCCCACCCGACAACTCGTGAGGATAAGCTTTTAGGCACTGCTCCGGATCCGGCAGGTGGACGTCCTGCAACAGGCCAAGCGCCCTTTTTCGACGCTCCTTGGCGAGCATCTTGTGGTGAAACCGGAAGACCTCGTCGATCTGGGTTCCTATGGTCATAACAGGGTTCAGCGCCGTCATCGGCTCCTGAAAGATCATCGAGATCTCGGAGCCACGGATCGCACGCAGCCGCTCGTCCCCGGCCGTGACCAGATCCTCGCCTTCAAAAAGGACGCTTCCTTGGCTGATCCGCACCCTCGGCTTGGGCAACAGGCCCATCACGGCCCGTGCCGTCAGCGACTTGCCCGAGCCGCTCTCGCCCACGACGCAGAGGATCTCATTCTGGTCGAGATGCAGGTTCATCTGTTGCACGGCATATGGGCGCTGGCTTTCGGGCGGCAGCGCGATGTGAAGGTCGGTGATCTCCAGCAGCCGGGTCATGTGCGCTCCCTCAGGCGGGGGTTGAGCGCATCGTTGATACCTTCGCCCACGAGATTGATAGCCAGAACCGTGATCAGGATCGCGATACCGGGAAAGGTGCAGACCCACCAGGCCGAGCGCAACAGCGTCCGACCCGCTCCGATTTGGAAGCCCCAGGACATGATGTTCGGGTCGCCTAGCCCAAGGAACGCAAGCCCGCTCTCGATCAGGATGGCCGTCGCCACCATCAGCGAACCGATCACGATGATGGGCGACAGACAGTTCGGCAGGATCTCCCCCAGCATAATGCGGATGTCCGACATCCCCAGCGTGTGACAGGCCTGGACGAATTCGCGGTTCCTCAGCGACAGGAACTCACCCCGCACGAGCCGGGCCACTGCTGGCCACGACACAACCGCTATGGCGATGACAATGCTCTCGATTGAGGGCTTCATGATCGCAACCAGAAGGATCGCGAAGATGAAGGACGGGATCGTCTGGAACATCTCCGTCACCCGCATCAGCAGGTTGTCGATCCAGCCGCCGTAATAGCCTGCAAGCGCCCCCATAACGATGCCGACAAACACCGCCACGATGGTCGCCATGAGCCCGATCAACAGCGAGGTCTTGGCTCCGTGGGCGATGCCGGCAGCCACGTCGCGACCCAGCGAGTCAGAGCCGAGCAGAAACCCGTTCTGTCCAGGCAGCGACATCGATTTGCCGGCGAGGCTGAATGGGTCCTCTGGGAAAAACAAGCTGGCCGTCGCCGCCATGAAAGTGATCAAGGCAAGGATCCCGAGGCCCAGCACAGCCCCACGGTTGCGAGAAAAAAGTTGCCAGAAGGTCATGTCTCAGCTTACCTCAATCCGCGGGTCGAGTGTCGAGTAGATCAGGTCCACAACGAGGTTCACCGCCACGACCAGAACCGCCGACAACAAGAAGATGCCGAGCAGCAGGTTGAGGTCCCGCGAAAACAGCGCTTCGAAAGCGAGCATCCCCAATCCCGGCCATGCAAAGACCGACTCGACGATGACCGAGCCACCGATCAATGCCCCCACCTGCACACCGGCCATGGTGACCACCGGCAAAAGCGCGTTGCGCAGCACATGCACGAACATGATACGGTTCTCCGTCACCCCCTTGGCGCGGGCCGTTGTAACGTAGTCTTGTCCGGCTTGTTCGAGCATCGAGGCGCGCATCAGCCGGGTATAGAGCGCCAGGTAGAACAGCGACAGCGTGATCGTGGGTAGAACAAGGTGGTGGGCGATGTCGACCACCCGGTCCCAACCTTCATAGAACATGGCGAAGTTTTCCATGCCGGATGTCGGGAACCACCCCAAGTTAAGGGAAAATACCACGATCAGCATGAGACCCACCCAAAAGAGCGGCGTGGCATAGGTGATAAGTGCGAAGATCGAGATCGCGGTGTCGCGCCATGTGTTCAGACTGATCGCGGCTACAAGGCCAAGTACGATGCCGAAGCCGACCGCCAGAAGGATGGTCGATACCATGAGCAGGAGCGTCGCCAGCATTCGGTCGAATATCAGCTCGCTGACCGGCATCTCGTGCCGGAAGGAATAGCCCAGATCAAGTAGAACAACATTTTTCAGGTAGACGCCCAACTGCACGATCAGCGGCTGATCAAGACCGAACTTGGCCCTCAGCTCGGCCATGTATTCCGGTGTGGCGGAGCCGGCCTCCCCGGCCAGCACATCCACCGCATCACCTTCGGCGAGCTGCAGCAGGAAAAAATTGAGAATGACGATTGCGAGTACGATCGGAATGGCTTGCACCAGCCGTTTGATCACATAGCGCATTCGCCGGGCGAAATGTGACATGAAATGCTCCCCGGATCGTTGGGGCGCAGCGACCGGCTTGGCGGCTGCGCCCGGTTTTCTAATCACATCCGTCCGGATCAATCGTCGATCCAGGCTTCAGCGAACGAGCCGTAAGACCCGAGCGCGGATGTCGCGTGGTCCTTGAGCTTTTCGTTGTAGACCGTCAGGAATTCCATCTCGAATAGGTTTGCGACCGGCAGGTCATTGGCCAGTATCTTTTGGATTTCCGCGTAAATCTCCTGCCGCTTGGTGGCGTCTGCTTCCTGAGCGCCGGCGACCAGAAGCGCGTCGAGGTCAGGATTGGAGTATTGCGAGGAGTTCACGAAATGTGTGCCCTGGCGGATCTGATCGGTGCCATAGTGACGGTGAACGCCCAGCACCGGGTCCGGCAACTGGTAGAAATAATTGACATTCATGTCGAAATCGTAGTCGGCATAGATGCGCTTGAGCCAGGTTGGCACGTCTTCATAACGAAGCTCGACCTCTATGCCGATCTCGGACAGCGCTTGCTTCATGTATTCACCAGCGCGGCGCCAGTCTTCACCATAGGGGATGAGGTCCAGCGTGACGCTGGCACGGACGCCGTCTGCATCTGGCGCAATACCGGCTTCGTCGAGAATGGCAATGGCCTGTTCAGCTTGGGCGTTGGGCGCGTAGTTGGGCATTGCCCCGGCATAGAGACCGGTGGCCGCAAAGTTGCTCGACAGAGCCGAGGTTGCAGGTTTGCCGTAGCCGAACCAGATGTTCTCGATAAGGAACTCCCGGTCGAGCGCGACGGTGACAGCTCGGCGCAGGGCGGGGTTGTCGAACGGCGGTTTCGTCGTGTTGAACTCGATCAATGCCATCGGGTTGATCATTGCGTAGCCGTCGGTCGTCACGTTGAACCCATCGGTGTCGCGCAGTCGCACGGCGTCGATGTTGGGGATCGCACCGAATGCGCCATACATCACCTCTTCATTCTCCATCGCCGCGGTGCGGGTGGAGGCGTCAGGGATGAAGCGGCCGACGACACGGTCGAGATAGGGCAGTCCTTCCTTCCAGTAGTCCTCGTACTTGTCGAGACGGATATACTGACCTTTCTGCCATTCGACGAACTTGAACGGGCCAGTGCCGACCGGGTTTGTCGCAAGATCCGAGTTGCGCGGGTCTTGGCCTTCAAGCAGGTGCTTGGGCACCATCGGGCTTTCATAGGCCGACAGCGCGCGCAGCATGTAGGGCGCCGGGTTTGCAAGGTTGAAGACTGCCGTGTGTTCGTCGGGCGTGTCGATGGAAACGACCTCGCGGAACGAATTGGGTCCGCGCGGATGCACCTTGCTAAGGATCTCCATCACGGTGAACTGCACGTCAGCTGAGGTAAATGGCTCGCCATCATGCCAGGTGACACCTTGCTGAAGGTTGAATGTGACGGTCTTGCCGTCCTCGCTGACCGTGTAGCTTTCGGCCAGGGCCGGTACGATGTTCAGATCAGTGTCATAGTCTAGAAGGCCCTCGTAGATCTTGGGCGCAACAAGGCCGATCGGACCCGATGTCGACAGGAACGACGCCAGCGACGGCGGCTCCGGCTGGACGATGTACACCAGCGTCCCGCCGGCTTTCTGGGCCATTGCGGCGGCCCCGGCAAATGCCATTGATACGGCGCATAAGGCTCCTAGAGCCGTGCTCCTTATATTCATGTCTTACCTCCGTGTATGAATTGGCGCCGCTCCTTCAATTGGCAATCGCCTACAGTCAGTGTTTAATATCCTAAGCGCGCGGACAAGAAAAAAACACACGTTGATGGAGATGTGCGGGGACCAAAGTGCAATTTTTTTGCTATTACGTAAGATATGTGCACGTTTCTTGTGAATAAATCCGATTTCAGTCAAATACAGTCTCTCTGTGAAAGAACACATCAGTGCCATTGGCGTCCGCCTATGTCTCTGGTATCGCGTGTGAGTTGTTTGGCCGGAGGCTCCATGCATCTTGCCCGTTTTCCAGGCCGCTTTCTTGCCCATCTGCCCACGCCGTTGGAGCGCCTCGACCGACTGAGTGCTGAGTTGGCTGACCCCGCGATCTGGATCCAGCGCGACGATTGCAAAAGCCTTTCCACA
>CAYZAD010000087.1:0-10770 GCA_964476315.1 uncultured Rhodobacterales bacterium | reverse complement strand
CCTCGTCCTGCACCTTGGCCAGCAGGATCGCCTTGCGTTCCAGCGTCGGCGCACGCGTGATCCAGTTGCCCTCGGGAAGCTGCCCGACGATCTCGGAATGGGCATGCTGACCGATCTGGCGGATCAGGGTCTTGCGATAGCCTTCGGGCATCCAGTCCTTGGGTTCGATCTTTTCACCGGCGTCGATGCGCGCCTGGAACGCGGCGAGTTTTTCGGGGTCCTCGCCACTCGCCTCGGATTTGATCATCTGTGCATACATGTCTCAGACCCCTTCCAAAATCATGGCCACACCCTGGCCCACGCCCACACACATCGTGCACAGCGCGAATTTTCCACCGTTCCGTTTCAGCTGATGGGCGGCTGTCAGCACCAGCCGCGCCCCAGACATGCCCAAGGGGTGGCCCATGGCGATCGCCCCGCCCAGCGGGTTTACGCGGGGGTCATCATCGGCCACGTCGAGGGCGCGCAACACGGCAAGCGCTTGTGCCGCGAAGGCTTCGTTCAATTCTATCACATCCATGTCCGCCATGGTGAGCCCGGTGCGGTCAAGCAGTTTCCGGACGGCAGGCACCGGGCCAATCCCCATCACCCGTGGCGCCACGCCAGCGCTTGCCGCGGCCACGATGCGCGCCATCGGGGTCAGCCCATGTCTGCCAAGAGCCGTGTCTGACGCCAGCAAAAGCGCTGCGGACCCGTCGTTGACGCCGGATGCGTTGCCCGCAGTGACAGACAGGTCAGGCCCGTTGATGCCCTTGAGCGCGCCAAGCTTTTCCCGCGTTGTTCCCGGTCGCGGGTGTTCGTCGCGCGCAAACAGGATCGGTTCGCCCTTGCGCTGGGGCAGGGTGACCGGGGCCAGTTCGTTTGCAAAAGCTCCCGCCTTGTCGGCCGCTTCCCATTTTTCCTGAGACCGCAGGGCGAAGGCGTCCTGGTCTGCTCGGCTGATCGCGTGGTCGGTCGCGACGTTGTCCGCCGTTTCCGGCATCGAATGCGTATCGTACTGCGCTTTGAGCCTTGGGTTGACGAAACGCCACCCAATCGTCGTGTCGTAAACTGCGTTGTCCCGCGTGAACGCCGTTGTGGCCTTGGGCATCACGAAGGGCGCACGGCTCATGCTTTCGACGCCGCCTGCGATGACCAGATCGTAATCCCTCGCCGCAATGCCCCGCGCGGCAAAGGCCGCAGCATCAAGGCCCGAGGCGCATAGGCGGTTGAGCGTCACACCGGCAACAGTGTCCGGCAGGCCGGCAAGCAATGCGGCCATGCGCGCCACGTTGCGGTTGTCTTCTCCGGCCTGGTTCGCACATCCGAGGATCACCTCGTCGATCTGCGCGGCATCTATGGATGATGTCCGATCCATCAGGGCAGAGATCGACAGAGCGGCAAGGTCATCCGCGCGCACGGATGACAAGCTGCCACCATACCGGCCAATCGGGGTGCGCACCCCGTCACAGATGTACGCGTTATGCATGAAAGGGCTTTCTGCAGTTTGGCTGAAGCTTAGCTTTAAATATTTGTTCAGGCAAGAAATGAGTTACTGAAATGATCTTTATTGATGTATCTTGTAACATGAATTTTCGGGGCGCATCGTGATCATTCGTGCCTGTTCAGAAAGTCTCTGATGGCGTCAATCGTTTCGTCCGGTTGGTCCCAGACACTGTCGTGGCCTGCGTTTGCGATGACCTTGACGCTGGCATTGGGGAACATCTGTGCATGCCGTGTCTGAAGCATCGGTCCCGTCCATTCGTTGCACCCGCCTGCAATGAACAGGATGGGTGTCGGTTGTCCGACCCCTGCAGCAACAGCCTCCAGATTGGGTTCCGGATTTGACCAGAACACGTCGCTGGCTTGCGCGCCGAAACGCCAGGAGGGCGCAGAATATGGTTTGCCGGGACAGTGATACGGGTTGTCGGGATGGTTGGCGAAAGCGTGAACGACCGAGCCGACAAGGTAATCCTCTGCCGCATGGGGATCAATCGGAGTGACCTGTCGTGACCGGAACCCAGCAACGAGACCTGTCATCAGAAGTCTTGGCGAACGTGCAATGGATTTGCGGCGCTTTTCCCAGCTTTGGTAACCGGCAAAATCCAGAAATCCCGGCTCAATGGCAACCACACGGCCGACGCGATCAGGTCTGTGCCCCAGGTAGGCGATTGCCAGAATGGCGCCCCAGGAGTGTCCGACCAGATGAATGTCCTGACCGTTGGAATAGGCATCGACGAGGGCGTCGAGATCCGACAGGTAGTCCGCCATCGAAAGCGCGTCCGACGCCACCCGTTCCGATAAACCGGCACCGCGCTGATCGAAGAAAAGCACGCGGTATCTGTCTGAAAGTGTTTCCAGCCCCAGAAGCGATCGGTGATCGTTGCCGGGGCCACCATGAAGAACGATCACAAGGGGTGCAGCTTTCGGTCCCGTGATCTTGCCGTGCAGGCGCACGCGGTTCAGCTCCAACACGGGAAGTGTCGGGTCCGACGACACGGTTCCGGGTATCCGGTAGGGCCCCCGCGTGACATAGGCGAGCAAAAGAAACGCAGCGATCAGGCCAAGAAGAACAACAATCAATGTTTGCGCAATCGGTCCCAGTGCCATCTTCCGTGTCTCCAAAGGATTGTTTTCGCGCATCCTGGCGGGTTTAGTGCAAAAGCGCCCCAACGCGGGGTTTCAATAAATTGACAATCGGTATCATTTCATGACGCAGCCTACCATGGCGGCCGGATTTGTTTCAGGCCTTCTGGACTATGCCACCCGTCGCGGCGCATCGCGGGACGCCCTGCTGCGCGCATGCGGTCTCAGCGAAACTGACCTGACAGATCAGGACAACCGCGTGCCGGTGGCCGCCTATCAAAGCATGATTGCCGCCGGAATCGAAGCGACGGAAGATACAGCCCTTCTGTTGCGCCATACACTGGAGTCCCGTCTTGAGACCCTTTCGGTGGTTGGCCAGATCGTGCACAGCGCGGCGTCGCTTGCCCATTCGATCGAACAGCTCAATCGCTACCTGCGGCTCATGGCAGACGTTGAGGTCGCGCGGGGGCGGGATCGTTTCGAGCTGTTGCAGACAGGCGCCGGTGTCTGGATTGTCGATCACGTTCAGGTGCAGGGCCCGGACTATATCGGGCTGGAGGCCTCGTTCGCGCGGTTCATCAGTGAATTCCGGCGGTCTTTTCCGGACAAGGTTTTTGCCTTGGAAATGGAAGTGACCTACCCGCCTCCGCCCCATGTCGATGAGTACCCCGCGCTGTTCCAGATCCCTGTTCGGTTCGGTGCGGCGCGCAATGCACTGCGGATCGATCCGGTCTGGGTGAGTGACGAGAGCGATTTCGAACCGGGCAGCGCATATGTATTCGGCGTGTTCACACGGCATGCCGATGACCTCTTGTCGGAACTCGGGCGCGCCGAGACGATCCGAGGCCGGATCGAGGCGCAGATCCTGCCTGACTTGCACGAAGGGACGTTGTCGATGGACAAGGTCGCCCGCAATCTCGGGATGAGCCGCCAGACGCTTTACCGGCGGTTGAAGGACGAAGGCGTGACGTTTGGTGATGTGCATGACGATCTGCGGCGTCGCATGGCGCTTGATTATCTGAGTGCGCGCAAGGTGTCGGTGAATGAAGCAGCCTATCTTCTGGGATTCTCCGAAGCGTCCTCGTTTGTGCGCGCCTTCAAGCGCTGGACCGGACAAAGCCCGACAGCCTGGCTCAAGCGGACCACCTGATACCGGATGTCAATTCTGTGGTACCTGCGGTCATGCCGTTTCAGGCAGGCCCGGCGTATTCGGTGCTCATCAATTCAAACAGATGAGACCAACCATGACACGTGTGATCATCGGCCTTTTGGCCACAACCAGCCTTCTAGTTGCCTGTGCGGACAGCGGCGCGAACTATACGCCCATCCTTGATGGTGCCCCAAGCGCGGCCTTTCAAAGCGATCTGGGCGATTGCCAGTCACTGGCGCGCAACCAGAGCCAGTTCGACCAGAATACCGTCGGGGCTGTCGTTCTGGGTGCGGGGGCGGGCGCCCTTTTGGGCGAAGCCGACGAAGACGGCGATGCCTTGGGCGGCGCGATTGCCGGTGCCGTCGCTGGCGGCGCGGCCGGTGCGGTGGAGGCAACGGAGCAACGCCAATCCATCGTGATCGCCTGTATGCGCGGGCGCGGGCACCGCGTGGTTGGCTAAAACGCGGACAAACACGTTCGGAGATATCTCATGACACAGATTTTGAAACTGCGCCGACACAGGTTCGACGCGCTTTACGCGCTTTTGACCGGTCTTGGCGGTTCGGGGACATCACACAGCGAAACCGGGGCATGATATGAAATCCGTGTTCGTTGCGGGCGCAACCGGATATCTGGGCCGCTTCCTGTGTGCGGAGTACCAGCGCAGGGGATGGTATGTTACCGCGTTGGTCAGGGACGTGCAGCGCGCACGCCACCTGGCCGCTGACGCGCTTGTCGAGGCCGAAGCGACCCGGCCAGAAAGCTTTTCCGGAGCGATGGCGGGGGGCGATCTGGTGGTGTCCGCACTGGGGATCACACGTCAGGCGGACGGGCTGGATTATCGGGATGTGGATTACGGGGCCAATCTCGCCCTGCTGCGCGAAGCCGAACATGCCGGTGTCAGCCGATTTGCCTACATCCATGTTCTGAACGCAGATCGCATGCGGCATGTGCCGCTTGTTGCGGCCAAGTCGGCCTTTGTGGAACAACTCCGGTCCGCGTCGATTCCATCGACGGTCATCGCGCCGTCCGGGTATTTTTCGGACATGGAGGACGTCTTGGCCATGGCCCGATCCGGTCGGGTCTTGCTGTTTGGTGACGGCGCGCGCCGGCTGAACCCGATACACGGTGCCGATCTTGCACATGCCGTCGCCAATGCGACCGACAGCGCTGCCTCTTGGCGTGACGTGGGCGGCCCCGACGTTCTGACGCAATCCGAGGTGGCAGAGCTGGCTTTTTCGGCTTTGAAGCGTCCTGCCCGGATCACCCGGTTGCCGGATGTGTTCCGAAAGGCGGCACTACGCGTGCTCCCGCGGGTAACGCCCCGCAAGGTTCATGGACCCGCGCAGTTCTTTCTGACGGCGATGGGGCTGGACATGGTGGGCGAATGCCACGGCACGCGCCGTCTGAAAAACCATTTTGTTGAAACAGCCGCGGCTGACATGCAGGCGTCAGGCGCAAACAGTTAAAGGGATATGGATATGAAACTTGCAACTCTTGGCGGTTGGGCTGCCCTGACCTGTGCTGCAACCTATCTTATCGGGTTTGCGCTTCTGGTGACGGTGCTCGCTCCTCTGGGTTACGGCTCGCAGCAGATTGATCCCGCAGCCGTTGTGGCCTTCAACGCAACGCATCCCGGTCTGCTGACCGGCTGGAACACGGTGATCTATATCGTGAACGCGGTCGCATTGGTTGTGCTGGTTGTTTCAGTCAGCCGTGCTTTGGCCGACGCCGCGCCGACTGCCGCGTCGCTGTCGCGGGCTTTCGGGCTTGTCTGGGCAACGTTGGTTCTGGGTGCAGGGATGATTGCCAACGTCGCGCTGGAAAAGGTCGGTCAGATGGCCGGTCAAGACAGTGATGCAGCCGCGCAGTTTTGGGAGGTCATGCATGCCGTCGAACTGGGCCTCGGCGGCGGTAACGAGATTGCCGGAGGTGTCTGGCTGCTGACCGTGGGGCTTGGTGGCTGGATGGGGGCATCGCTGTCGCGGTTGGTCTCAGGTCTTGCGATCATTGTCGGGGGTGCAGGGCTGGCGACGGTTGTTCCCGTCATCGGCGATCTTGCGGGCGTGGTCTTTGGGCTTGGCGCGATTGCCTGGTTCCTTCTTGTCGGGGTCTTTTTGCTGAGACGCCAGCGCACGACCGACCATGCGCATGCCTGAAGCCGGGTCTTATTCGATCTTCTGACAGCGTCGTCCAAAGGCGCCAACGCGGTCTTGACTTCCCGGGCGCAGAGGTCAACTCATTGCAACACGACAGGGGCGTCCGGATCACCGGGCTGAGAAGCACCCTTTGAACCTGAACCAGATCATGCTGGCGTAGGGAGTCTGTGGCGGACCGTGTTTCTTTGCGCCCGTGTGCGACCGGAAACCCGGTATCCTCCAAGCCTCCTGCGCCGGCCAGGAGGATAGAATGGAAGACACCGGCATTTACCTTGAGCGCATGCGCGAAACAGCGCCCCTTGTGCACAACATCACCAATTACGTGGCGATGAACATCATGGCCAATGTCCTTTTGGCGTCGGGGGCGTCTCCGGCCATGGTGCATGCGCGCGAAGAGGTGGAAGAGTTCGCCGCTCTTGCACAGGCACTGACGGTGAATATCGGCACTCTGGACGCGGATTGGGCCGATGCGATGGAAGCCGCAGCGCGCGTCATGTCGGATCGGGGCGATCCCTGGGTGCTGGACCCGGTCGGCGTCGGCGCAACCCGCTTTCGGCAGGATGTCAGCGCGCGTTTGCTGGCGGCGCGCCCATCCGTGATCCGTGGCAACGCGTCCGAGATCCTGGCGCTGTCCGGCGTCGAAGCAACGGGGCGGGGGGCCGATGCGGCTGACCCGGTCGAGGCTGCCGAAGCCGCTGCGCGGTTGTTGTCGGCGCAAACAGGTGCGGTTGTCGCGGTTTCGGGACCGGTGGATTACATCACCGACGGCTCTTCCGGGTATCGTGTGCGCAATGGGCATGCGCTGATGCCGCGCGTGACAGCGCTTGGATGTTCGCTGAACGGGGTTATCGCTGCATTTCTCGTGGGCCAGAACCCGCTTCAGGCGACCGTGGCAGCAATGGCGTATTACGGGCTGGCCGGTGAACGCGCCGGCGAAGCGGTTCAGGGCCCGGGTTGTTTCCAGGCGGCATTTCTCGATGCGCTCTATGGTTTGACGCCCCGGGATGTGACGGCAGGCGCACAGGTGGCCTTGGCATGATGGGGCCGATCTATGTCGTAACCGACCCCGATGCGCCAATTGGAGTGATCGAACAGGCGCTTGCTGCAGCGCATGGCGGCGCGGCTTTTGTGCAATTGCGCGACAAGCACGCGCGGGATGCCGAACTCGCGGCACTGGTGACAGAACTATTGCCACGCATGACGGCTCTTGGCGCACAGCTGATTGTCAATGACCGGGTCGACGTGGCGTTGGCGACCCGCCCGCACGGGCTGCATATCGGTCAAAGTGATGGTGATCCATCTGCCATCCGGCGACGCCTGCCGCCGGACATGATCCTGGGCTTGTCTGTCGAGACCGTAGAGCACGCCAAGCGCTGTCCGGACGGGGTTGACTACATCGGCGCAGGACCGGTGCGGGCAACCCCGACCAAGCCCGACCATGCAACGCCGTTCGGCTTTGACGGTCTCGCCCGGATCGTCAAAGCCGCGACGCGGCCTGTCTATGCCATTGGCGGCCTGAAGCCCGGCGACGCGGCGGCGGTCAAGGCTGCGGGGGCCGTCGGTCTGGCGGTGGTGAGCGCGGTGACCCACGCGGCGGACCCACAAGCAGCGACCAAGGCGCTGCTGGATGAATGGAGGGCGGCATGATCCCCAATGTCCTCTCCATCGCAGGCTCCGATCCTTCGGGCGGGGCAGGGATACAGGCTGACATCAAGTCGATTTCCGCCAATGGCGGTTACGCCATGGCTGTCATCACCGCGCTGACCGCGCAGAACACGCAGGGTGTCAGCGATGTTCAGATGGTCGATCCCGGTTTTGTGGCGCAGCAGATCACTGCAATCCGTTCCGATATTCGCATCGATGCGGTCAAGATCGGAATGCTGGGGACAGTGTCGATCATCGAGGCGGTGTTCGAGGCGCTTGAAGGTTTGCCTGTGCCTTGCGTTCTCGACCCGGTCATGGTCGCCAAAAGCGGTGATCGCCTGCTGCTTTCCGATGCTGTCGAGGCGCTTGGCCAACGTCTGGGAACGGCAAGTGTCATCACGCCGAACCTGCCCGAGGCTGCGGATCTTCTGAACCAGGCTGAAGCCACGACACCAGCCGAAATGGAATGCCAGGCGCGCGCGCTGCTTAGTCTGGGCGCGGGTGCCGTGCTGCTCAAGGGGGGGCACCTGTCATCCGGCGATTGTCCTGACCTTCTGGCGACCGGAAACGGTCTGACATGGTTGCCCGGCACGCGTCATATGACCCACCTGACACATGGCACGGGATGCACCTTGTCATCCGCCTTGGCCACGCAACTGGGGCATGGGTTGGCCCTTCCTGACGCGGCGATACGGGCAAAAGACTATGTCGCACGTGCCATCGCGTCTGCCGATGCCCTGTCCGTCGGGCAGGGCCATGGCCCGACACATCATTTCCACGCATTCACACAGGATCAAAACCATGACACGTGATTTCTCGGACCTGACCGTCCTCGTGACCGGGGCGGGTCGCGGCCTTGGGGCGGAAATCGCCCGTGCCTTCGCCCGCGAGGGCGCACAGGTTGCCGTCAACTATCGCAACAGCGACGAACAGGCAAAAAGCCTTGCGGTCGCGCTTGGCCCAAGGGCCGCAGCGTTCCAGGCGGACGTGACCGATCCGGCGCAGGTCGCCATGATGGTTGACCGGATTTCCGAACGCTTTGGCGCGCCGAACGTGTTGATCCACAATGCGCTGGCCGACTTCAGCTTCAACGGCGATGCCAGAACGCTGCTCGACGACATGACGTGGTCCGACGTCGCGCGGCAGGCCGAAACGGCGGTTGGCGGCGCGCTGGCCTGCATGCAGGCCCTGCTGCCCGGTTTCAAAGCGCAGGGATTTGGCCGGGTGGTCACCATCGGCACCAACCTCGTTCAGAACCCGGTGGTGCCGTATCACGATTACACCGCCGCCAAGAGCGCCCTGCTGGCCCTGACGCGCACGGCGGCCAAGGAACTCGGCCCATTTGGTGTGACGGTCAACATGGTCTCTGGCGGGCTTTTGCGCACAACGGATGCAAGCCGGGCCACCCCCGAACCAGTGTTCGATATTGTGGCCGGGCAGACGCCCCTTGGCCGTGTCACGACACCCGAGGAACTGGCCGATGCTGTGCTGTTCTTTGCCTCGCCATGGGCGCGCGCTGTTACGGGGCAGAACCTGATCGTCGATGGTGGCCTCGTCTTTGGCTAAAAACGATACGCCCGACACGCGCAGAACGGGCCATCAGTCAAAATGATGCAGACCGGAAGCTATGGTTTCCGGTCTCTCATCAGTCCGTCAAGCTCTGTTCGATTTCGGTCTGCATCCGGTCGACCGCGTTATGCAGATCGGCAATGAATGTGCCCGTGACCATGGATTGGGTCGCGTAGCCAGGTGTCAGAATGGAAACCCTGTTCGAGATCCGGGGCACGAAGCGCCGGATTGCCAGCCGTGACTGCGGGTCGGTTTGCAACAGGTGGCTATAGGCCGTGATCATATCGCAGACCATCACGCAGACGCCTGCGGCGACGAATTGCAAGCCCGGCAGAAAAGTGCGCAATTCCAATCGTTTGTTGATGCGGCATCCAGCATCCCGAAAGGCAGCTTCGGTTTGAACTGTGGTCTTGTGTTCTTCGAACAGAACGGCGATCGGCCGCCCGTCAAGGTCATGCGGCGTGACCACGCTTGCACCGGCTAATGGGTCATCCGGAGGCAGGATGCAGACGCATTCCAGGTCGTAATCCGTCTGCTTGATCGAGGCGCGTGGTTCGGGTGTCTCCGAGAACCCCACATCGAATTGCTGTGATGCAATCAGGTCTTCGATGACGTCCGAAGACCGCATGCTCAACGAAACCTCAAGATCGTCTCTGCCGTTCAGGAAACGGGTCAGTAGCCGCGGCAGAAAAAAGCTTGATGCCGCAGGGTGGCAAGCGACCTTGAGCTTGCCGGATTGCAGTCTGCTGATCCGTTCGAGCGTCCGTTCGGTGCGATCCACCCGTTCAAGAATGTCCTGACATTCCTCGAGGAAGAAATACGCCTCGGGTGTGGGGATCAACTTTCCCTGCTTGCGGACAAAAAGCGCAAAGCCAAGCTGGTTTTCAAGCGTTTGCACCATCGTCGAAACTGCCGGTTGGGTGCGCCCCACGGCGCGCGCGGCCTGGCTGATGGAGCCGGACCGCATCACTTCGCGAAAGGTCGACAATTGGCGGAGAGAGAGGTGCATAACATACCATAAATTCAATTGATGGAGTCACAGATATTATCAAATTGATTTTATGCACTCTGTCCAGTGTGATTGTGCCAACGCCCACGGATCAAACGGTGGGGTGGGGGACAGATGGACAATTTTGCGAAATATCTGCTGACGGCGCTGATCTGCATCGTCGCGCTGGGCCAGTTCGTTCAGGTCATCACGCGCTATGTGTTGCAGGTGCCGGTCATGGGATTGGAAGAGACGATGCTCTATCCGACGCTCTGGCTCTACATTCTTGGCTCGGTCAACGCCTCTCGCGAGAACACCCATATCCGGGCCAATGTTCTGGAGATCTTTATCAAGACCGACCGGGGCCACACGATCCTTGCCATCATCGGTGAAGTGATCAGCCTGATCGTCGGCCTTTGGCTCCTGTCCTGGGCATGGGATTACACGCGGTACGCGTGGCGGGTCTGGCGGGAAAGCCCGACGCTCTACATCCCGACCTTTTATTCCGACATCGCGCTGCTGACAGGTCTTGGCCTGATGATGGTCTACACCGCATGGCACCTGTGGCGTCACATTCGCAGCCTGCGCACAGGAGACCCGGCATGATCGAGATCGCGCTTATTGCCATCGCCGTTCTGGTGATCACGCTGACCCTTGGGGTGCCTTTGCCCTACTGTTTCGGTGCGGCGCTGATG
>CAYZAD010000086.1:0-10779 GCA_964476315.1 uncultured Rhodobacterales bacterium | reverse complement strand
TCGACGACATCGCACCCATCGCGTCGAAAAGGCAGGACAGCGTCCAGTCCAGTTCTTCGCCACCCCCTGCGAACATCACGTCCTGCGCGCCGAGTGCGACCTGCTGTGCCGCCATGCCGATGCAGTGCAGCGAGGTTGAGCAGGCCGAGGTGATCGAGAAATTCATGCCCTTGATCTGGTAGGCAGTGGCAAGGTTGGCGCTGACCGTCGAAGACATCGTCTTGGGCACGGCAAAGGGGCCGATCCGTTTGGTCGCGCCGGTTTTCAGCACCGTTTGATGTGCCGCCAGCATGGCCGAGGTCGACGGCCCGCCCGACCCCGCGATCAGCCCGGTCATCGGGTTGATCACCTCGGCCTCGGACAATCCGGCATCTGCGATGGCCTGCCCCATCGCGATATAGGCATAGGCCGCCCCGGGCCCCATGAACCGCAGGGTGCGCTTGTCGACATGCTCTGCCAGGTCCAGGTCGATGGCACCCGCCACCTGCGACCGAAAGCCATGCTCGGCCATATCGGCGTTGGCGGTGATGCCGGATGTCCCGGCCTTCAGAGAGGCAAGCACCGCCTCCTTGTTGGTCCCGATTGACGAGACGATTCCCAATCCGGTTACGACGACACGACGCATCACGGCTCCTTACAATTGTTGCAGGCGTGTGTAGGGGAAGGATGGGGGGCGGGGCAAGCGGTTCAATGCGCCTTGGGGCGATCAATTCCAAACCGATTTGGTCAAATCGGGTCCTGTCGACCGTGCTATCCTTGAAAACCGATCAGGACAGGAGGTCATCATGTTCTCTCGACAGAATGTCGGTCGCGCGGATCAGGTCATCCGCATCCTTGTGGGTCTGACGCTTTTGGGGTTTGCGCTTTTCTGCCCCTGGGCCGCCGGTTTCGGTGCCCTCGTGACATGGCCCGCGGGCCTTATCGGCGCCATCCTCGTGGTCATCGGGATCAGCCGCAGGTGTCCGGCCTATGACGTGATCGGCACCAGTACCAAAAAATAGGCAGTTCGCAGCGCTGGCATCCCCCTGCCCCGCACTCCGGCCTGTGTCAGGTCGGCGCGGGGCCATTCTCTGCTTGCGACTCACCCCGACGCAAAGGACACAGGGCCGCACAACACAGCACGCAGAGCGGGGCATCATGACAGACCATCCACGGCTACAGGACCGCCCCGACTGGCTTTACCTTCTGCGCGACTATTACGAGCTTTACCGCCGGCTCTCTGCGGGCGGCAGCGCCGCGATCCGCAGCCACCAGAAAACGGTGCGCGACAGCATCAGCCGCGTGATCAAATCCAATGCCGAAGTGCACGAACGCGAAACGGTCAGCAAACCCGTGACGGCCCATTTCCAACGCGCGCTCGATAACGGGCGGATGGAACGGCATGCGCCCTTTATTCGCGCGCTGGAATCCGTGCGGTCGCATCTGTTCTGGCAATATGGCTATGAAAAGGTGCCACGCGGGCTGGAACGCAAATATGCCTATGCCGAACTGGTGGGCCCCACCGGCCCGGTGATCACGGACGAGGTGATCCTCGGCCTTGTGCTCTTTGCGCCGGGCTGCACCTATCCCGCACATGCGCATGATGGCATCTCGGAAAGCTATATCTGCCTGTCCGGGGCCGTGTCGGAAAACGACCAGGGGGTGTATGCCCCCGGGTCGCTGATCTTCAACCCGCCCGAACAAAGGCACCGCATCACCGTGGCCGAACAGAACCCGGCCCTGCTGTGCTATGCGTGGACAGGCGCGCGTGAAAAGCTGGCGCACCAGAAAATGGTGTTTTCCAGAGGCCCGCGAAAATGACCCGGTCGCGCGTCAGGTTTCCGACAGCGCGACCTTCATGTCCTTGACCTGGTAGATCGTTTCGCCATCCGCCTCGACGCGGCCATCCGCAACACCCATGGTCAGGCGCCGGGTCTGGATCGCCTTGGTGAAATCCACGTAATACGTGAGCATCTTGCGATCCGGACGCACCATGCCGGTCAGCTTGACCTCTCCCACGCCAAGCGCATATCCGCGCCCTTTCCAGCCGCGCCAGCCCAGGTTGAACCCGGTCAGCTGCCACAGACCGTCCAGCCCAAGACATCCCGGCATGATCGGATTGCCGGGAAAGTGGCACTCGAAAAACCACAGGTCCGGAGAGATGTCGAACTCCGCCACCACATGCCCTTTGCCATGCGCGCCTTCATCGGCGGAAATGTCGGTGATCCGATCCATCATCAGCATCGGCGGTTCCGGCAGTTGTGCATTGCCCGGGCCAAACAGCTCGCCGCGCGCGCATTTGAGAAGGTCGTCACGATCGAAGCTACGTGGAAAATCGGTCATATGTGGTTTGGCTCCCATGGCAGTCCTGCAAGATTCATTTTCCCTAGCATCGTGCGTTGCCGCCCCGCAAGTCGATGCAGACCGGCACTGCAGGCCGGGTTCGGTCCGACTGAGACAACTTGTTGCAAGAAATTCATTTGAATTGCGAAGGGTTCGCACCCTATATAGTACACTGACGCAACAGTGAGACCGGCATGTCACCCATCGAGATCGAACGCGGCACAAAGTGGTTGGCCAATGGCGGGGTTCGCCCCACACGCCAGCGCGTGGCTTTGGCATCGCTCCTTGTCGGGGATGGCAAGAACCGTCACGTGACGGCCGAAAGCCTGTTTGCCTCGGTGAAAAAGACGGGTGAGCAGGTGTCGCTGGCCACGGTCTACAATACGCTGCGGGCGTTCTGTGACGCCGGGCTGATGCAGGAAGTCACGGTCGATGGCGCGCGAAGCTATTTCGACACCAACACCCACGACCACCCGCATTTCTTTTGGGAAGATGAAGGGCGGCTGACCGACGCCCCGGCAGAACAGCTTGAGATCTCGCGGATACCCTCACCGCCGGACGGTGCCGAAATATCAAGCGTCAACGTCGTGATCAAACTGCGCAAGACCTGACCGGTCAGGCACCCGCGCAGTCGAACACCGTGATATCGAATTCCAGGTAAAGCGGCTTGCGAGCCTCGTATTCTTGCACGATCTCGCAGCGTTCGATCAATTCCGCATGGTACGCCCGGATGTGCGACGACAGGCTGTCGTTCAGAAAATAGTCGAAGTGGTTGACCACGATCACCTCGAAACCCGCCTCCAGCCAGGTGTCGAGCAGCCATTCTTCGGGTTGGACCGGCCATGCATGGGGCTGAACCTCGAATTCGGCATCCTGAACGCTGTCGCCTTCCAACCCGGACATGACCAGCGGCGTACTCATCCAGAACAGCGCGTCGTCCGCATCTTCGGTCAGGATACGCTCTGGCGCAATTTCGGGCATGACGACATCGTATTTCGCACCCAGCCGGTCCCAGCGATCGAACTCCATGCGTTGTGCGGCAACGGTTTGGGGAACAGGCAGCGCCACTCCGGTCTGAATCCGCGCATCCGGGTATTCCTCGGCAAGGAACCGGGCCAGATCAACGGCCGCAGGCGTCGCTTTGGCCTGCCTGACAACGTTCGCCGCCCCGGCAGCCAACAACGCAAACCCAACAAGGCTCGTGACCGCGATGATCATCCGTGGAAGCCGCACATAGACGCGCAACATGTCCGCGAGGATCAGCGCAGTCAGCAACAGAAAGATGTAGAGATTGGGCAGGAACAGATGCTCCGGCTGACGCGTGCCCACAATCAGTGAAATACTGATGGTCGATACGGCATTTGCGCTCCACATGCCCAGCAGAACGTCCTTGAACTGCAACCGGCAGGAACTGGAGGCCAGCCAGAACGGCGTCACGCAGGCCATCGCGAAAAGCACCGGGTTCAATCCGACAACAGCATCGCCCAGGATGGCAAGGGTGATGGGCAGACCGGCACCGAACCCGTCCTGTTCGCGCACCGACATGACGGTCTGGATTTTCTGGAACGCAAGAAAACCGTCAATGTCGAGCAGCACACCGATGTTCATGATCGGCCACAGAACGACAACAACCGCCACCGCCACACCGAAAGACGTGAGCGCCGAAGACACGCTTTCCCGGCGCGACAGGACCACCAGCATCGCCAGCGCAAGGGGTCCCAGCACCAAAAGCGCCGATTGCTTGAACCCGAAAGCCAAGGCGACCGCGATGCCGATGATGATGTTCCAGCGTGTCGTCTTTGTGGCTCCGATCCGCATCAGGAAAGCCAGGCACACGGCAAGGCACGCCACCGCAAGCGCCGTGTCGCCCTTTGCCGTATGCGACATGAAGACGGCGATCGGAAACACTGCGGCCATCGCGGCGACGCCGATGGACAACCCCATGCCAAGGTCCGCGCGACGCGCACAGAAATAGAAGATCGGTGCGATCAACGCGCCAATCGCAGCAGTCAGATACCGTGCCGCCAGATAGAAGGGCATGGGATCTGTGAAATAGGCATGCCGGAATTCACCGGTGCTGGCCCACATGTCAGTCAGCAAACCGAACCCAAAAAGCCCCACCAGGGCGATGCTGTTGAGGTAGTTGAAGAACGGCGGATAGAAGTGCTGCGTCGGGATCAACTCTCCGGCCAGGAACCGCGCGGCGTCGTTGATCCGCTCGTCCCCGTTGAACATTCCGTAATCAACACCCGATGCCCGGAAAAACAAAGCGCATGCGAACAAGGCCAGACATATTGCGATCTGTGCCGTTTTTTGGCCGAAATTAACCATTACCAACTACTGACCTCACCAAATAAACCACACCACGCTGCAACATGAGTAACCGAAAAGCCAAGCGCCCAAAGAACAGACGGAATTTGGCGCCTGTTTTCAACATATTTTCAAGATTGGTAAAGAAAGCTGGATAAAATGAACGTCATGCCTTCGATCGTTTCCAATACGGCGGGCAACGTCGCCATGGATCTGTTTGTCGATCTCGACGGCACCTTGATTGCCGGGGATATCGCAGAAGAATCACTGGCGCGGGCATCGCGGGTTCCGGGGGCGTTGCGGGCCTCCCTGCGTGCCTATTCGGCGCAGGGTCTGTCAGGGTTGAAACGCAGTCTTGCGGAGACGGCACCGCCTGACGTGGAAACACTGCCCTACCGGGCCGAAGTGCTGAACTATATCCATGCCGCCCGGGCCGAAGGGCGCCGCGTGTTTCTGGCAACGGCGGCGGATGACCGCGTCGCGCGCGACGTCGCCGATCACCTGGGCCTCTTCGACGGTGTCATTGCCAGCGTTCCGGGCCGAAACCTCAAGGGGCCGGAAAAGCTGCGCGCCATTCAGGAAGTGGCACAGGGGGAATTCGAATATCTTGGCGACAGCGCGGCGGATGTGCCGATCTGGGAGGCCGCCGCGAAATCGGGCTATATCGTGCCAAGTGCGGCCGCGCGCAAACACATGGCGCAGGACGCGGGGTCCGTGTCGCTCCACGTGTCCCGGCAGATGTCGCCGGCCAAGGCACTGATAAAGGCCATGCGCCCGCATCAATGGTCGAAGAACGCGCTGATTTTCGTCCCGATCCTTTTCGCCCATGAATACACGAACCCGGTCACCGTTCTGGCCGGGCTCCTGGCCTTTCTGTGTTTCAGCTTCTGTGCATCCGGCGTCTACCTGTTGAACGATATCATCGACATTCAGGCAGACCGCCAGCATGCAACCAAAAAGTCCCGCCCCTTCGCCGCCGGTCACCTGTCGATCAGGCGCGGCCTTGTGGCAGCGGGTGTCCTGCTTGGTGGATCGGCCCTGGCGGCTTTTGCCTTCGTGAACCCGATATTCGGCGCGGTGCTGGTTGGATACGCGATTTTGACAACCGCCTATACGTTCTGGCTGAAAACCTATTCCACCGTGGACGTGATCGCATTATCCCTGCTTTACACCGTACGTATTCTGGCGGGCTCTGCGGCGACGTATCTGGTGCCCAGCCCCTGGCTCCTGAGCTATTCGCTGTTCTTCTTCCTCAGCCTTGCCTACATGAAACGATTTATCGAGCTTGACCGCATGAGCGCGGGCGAAACCGATGAAAAGCTGCCGTCCCGCAATTACTATGCCTCGGACGTGCAACTGGTCATGGCCTTTGGCATCGCGAACGGGGCGCTGTCGGTTCTGACACTGGCGCAATACGTCAATACCGCAGCGGTGGTGCAGCATTATTCCGCCCCGCTCCTGCTTTGGCTCATCGTGCCTGTGATGATGTACTGGACCTATCGCAGCTGGACATGGGCCAGCCGTGGCAAGGTGGGCGATGATCCCGTGCTGTTCGCGATCAAGGACCATATCAGCCGGCTCTGTGTGGCACTTGTGCTCCTCATCATGGGGGCCGCCCGGCTCATCGAAATGCCGGGGCTGACGCCATGACCTGGGGGGCCTTTGCGCTTGTCTTTGCCAGCGTGTCCCTGTCGGCCATCGCGCAGACCTCGTTCAAGATGGGCGTGGTCCGGGCGCAGACCGGTGTCGATGCGGCGATCTGGGCCAAGGCCTTTGCGATGCTCTTTTCGCCCATGGTGCTGCTGGGGCTGGCGCTCTACGGCGTGGGGACGCTGCTCTGGCTCTTTGCACTGCGCCAACTGGACCTGTCGCTCGCCTACCCGTTTGTCGCGATGAGCTTTGTGATGGTGGCGGGCTCCGGCATGCTGTTTCTTGGCGAACCGGTCCAGCCGACACGCCTGATCGGCATCGGCCTGATCATCCTCGGCCTGCTGGTGATGGCACGCGGCGGATAGATAAAATCGTCAGCACAAAAGACGCAGCCCTGCGCGGGGGCTTTGCGCACCCGCATCCATGACGCCCAAACCCGCGCAATGCCCCATGTTCCAACGCTTTTCCGCATGACACGGGGTCAGGCAGGCGGTCACAGCAGACGTCCTGCCCTGCCACCCCGACAACCTCTCTAATTTTCACATTAAGCGCCCGTTCAGACTCTCACACCTACGCCATGTCGCGGGGGCAGAGTGTGATGGGAGTGGGACATGGACCCCGTAACCGACGTTTTCGGAACGCAGACCTCTGCGGCAGCGATGGCCTTTGGACTTCAGGGGGTCTCGGATTGGAGCGTACAACAACCCTTTCTCGACGTGTTCAAGACGGCAAGACCTTGGCACGCGCATACGGACGCCCAATGGGGCGCCTACATGGCCGACGACCTGAGAGCCATGAACGCGCTGGATGCAAACGGATGGATCACCGACATCCCCCCCGGTGTGGAGCGCATAGAGACCTTCATCCTGACCGAGATGCCGGTCGAGGCGACCTATACCGCCGGTCTCTATCGCCTGAGTTATGACGGGGCGGGCGACATCACCGTTTACGGTGCGGACATCGTATCGCGCGGGGCGGGCGAAATCTGGTTCGACTATCGGCCCACCGGCGACGGAATGGTGACCATTTCGATCAGCAGCACGGACCCGCAGAACACCGGCAACCACCTGCGCAACATCGAAGTCGTCAAACAAGAGCATATCCCGGCGCACGAGGCGGGCCAGCTTTTCAACCCGCTCTGGCTCGACGTGATCGACGATGCCCACGCGGTGCGGTTCATGGATTGGCAGGAAACGAACGATTCCACCCTGCAAAACTGGTCCGACCGGCCACAGGTGAACGATTACACCTATCATGGCGGCGTGCCCGTCGACGTGATGGTGGCGCTGGCCAATGCGGCAGGCACCGATGCGTGGTTCAACATTCCATGGAACGCCTCTGACACGTTCATCCGCGAATTCGCGACCTATGTGCGCGACAATCTCAATCCCGATCTGCGCGCGCATATCGAACTGTCCAACGAAGTCTGGAACTGGATGTTCGATCAGGCGCAGGATGCGGCACAGGCGGCGCAGGCCCGGTTCGGTCAGGACCTTGGCGATGGCTGGGTGCAGGAATACGGCGCGCGGTCTGCGGAAATGGCCCGCATCCTCGACGAGGTGTATGCCGGCTCGGAAGACCAGCTGGTCAAGGTGCTGTCCACGCACACCTATTGGCCCGGTCTGGAAGATGCCATTCTCCAGGCCCCCGATTGGCAGGCCCAAAGCAGCGCGAATGACGCGCCTTTCCTGTCCTTCGACACCTATGCGATCACGGGATATTTCGGAAACAGCCTTGGCACCGATGAAAAGGCAGGCACGGTGCTGCAATGGATCGCGGACAGCGAGGCACAGGCGCGCGCCGACGCTTCTGCGCGCGGGCTCAGCGGATCCGCCGCCGAGGCGTATTTTGCCGAACACCGGTTCGATCTTGCCACGACCCTTGCCCTGCGCGAATTGCGCGACGGGTCGGTCACCGGCAATGGCGAGGATTCCCTGGAAGGGCTGTTCGAACTCTTTCGTTACCACAAATCCGTGGCCGATGCGCACGGTCTTGACCTCGTCATGTATGAAGGCGGAACGCATGTCGTCGGGATCGGCCATTGGGTCGACAATGACACGCTGACCGACTTCTTCACACACCTGAACTATTCCGACGGGATGGGGCAACTGTACCGCGAACTCCTGGACGGCTGGGAAGCTGCGGGCGGAACCCTCTTCAATGCTTTCGTCGATGTGGCCGAGCCCTCGAAATGGGGCAGCTGGGGGTCGTTGCGTCACCTCGAAGACACGACCGGGCGTCACGACGCCATCGTCGACTTCATGGTCTCGCATCCAGCGCCCGCGCATATGAAAGACGGCAACTGGAATTCGCAGCCACAGGACTTTGGCCCGCCCCCCGATCCGGAGCCCGACACCACGCCAGAGCCGGATCCCGCCCCCCAACCTGCGCCAGAGCCGCAGCCGGATCCGGATCCGCAGCCCGATCCGCGTCCCGACCCGACACCGGAACCGACGCCCGCGCCCACGCCGAGCCCAAATCCCGCTCCGGCCCCGGCATCGGATGATGTGACGGAATACGTGTTCGGAAACACCCTGTATGTCTGGGCCACCGGTAACCCAGAACTCTCTGTCGCCTATTGGATGAATACGTTGGCCGAGGCGTCGGGCAATACCTATTCCGCCGCCATGCAAACCGGGATGCTGACGCGACATGACGACTTGCCGGCAAACCCGCATATCTACATCGATGGCGTTGCCGAAGCGTGGGATCCGGACAGCGGGCAAAGTTTTGCGCAGGCGGGCTTCAACCAGATCACACTGTCTGCGGTGAATTTTGTCCAGGACCAATCACCGGACAGCCCTTACTGGAGCGATCCGAGCACATCGCCCTTGGACTCCGCGCTGCGGATCATCGCATGGGCCGACACCAACGCACCGGGGGCCACGATCAATATCTACGAAACATGGCCCGAGATGGAGGGATTCATTTCAACCTTCCCGCCCAGTGCCGGGGAATTTGACGCCTGGCAAAGCTATCTCATGGGCGACTGGCACGCCTGGTGGGTGTCCCTGACCGATATGATCCGGGACGCGCGGCCCGACCTCAATGTCCGGCTGGTGGATGTCGGCCCCCAGATCATGGAGATGCTGAGCGACAGCAGCCTCGGACTGTCAAATCTTTCCCCGACGGATCTTTTCCAGGATGACGGGCCGCACGGAACGCCCACGATGTACTTCTTGTCCTCCATGATCCATTTCGCAACACTTTATGGAGAGGCACCGCCAACGACGGTCGATATCCCGTCCACTGTGCATCCGGCTGTCGCCGCCAATTACACGTCGATCGCAAACTGGATTGCAGACCGGCAGGGCTCAAGCCTTCCAGCCCCGCTTGTCGATCCTTTTTCGGAAAGCTCTGACGGGGATGGTCCCGATCAGAGCAACGATAACCCCGATATGCCGGATGAAGGCGGGCCGGACACCGGACCAACGGTTCTGACGGGTTCAAATGGAGATGACGTGTTCCAGGGGCACGGCGGCACGCGCGACATCGATGGCGGCGGCGGCACTGACACAGTGAACCTGGACGGCCCATCCTCTGGCTATACGCTTTTCCTGGGCGGCGACACGATCGAGATCCAGAGGCGCGCCGAAACAGCCGAGACCGTCACCCGATTGTGGAACGTGGAACGGCTCGATTTTGGCGAGGGACTGCCCGGCACCGGATCGTCGGGGATGGACCTGCGCATGTTTGACGGGATGGCCGATCTGGATGGCACGTCCATCGCGGCGCTGACCGAACTCTACATCGCCTATTTCAATCGTGCGCCCGATGCGGTTGGCCTGTTCTTCTGGGGTGACCAGCTTGCGCAGGGCACCAGCCTGACGCGCATAGCCGAAGCGTTCTTCGACCAGCCGGAGACACGGGCGCTTTACGGCTCTCTCGACGATACGGCGGGGTTCGTGACCTCGGTCTATCAGAACGTGCTGGGGCGCGACCCTGACGCGGGCGGCATGGCGTACTGGCTGGATGTGCTCGGGGCGGGCGGCGGCGTGACGCCCGCAACCTTCATTCAGGCGATCATCGCGGGAGCGAAGGCCGAGAGCGGCGGTGCGGGAGATGCGGAATACCTCGCGAACAAGGTCATGCTGGGGGGCCATTTCGCGGTCACGCGCGGCATGTCCGACCTGTCGGATGCCCGCGATGTCATGCAGGGGTTCGACGGCAGCACCGCCAGCCTTCGGGCCGGGATCGCGCAAAGCGATGTCTACTACGATGCGGTCCTGAACGGGGACGATGGCGGCTTCCTGATGCAGCTTGTCGGGCTGGGGGACACCCCGTTCGAGATGTGACGTCAGAACCCGGCGCAAAGTGGCAGACAGGAACCGAAAGAGTTGAAGGATGGACAGCATTGCGGGCATCTGACAGGGCACCTTTCACCGGATGACAAAATGGGCGGGGTTTGCCCTATTGATGCCCTCTTTTCGCACCCGGAGCTTAACAGGCCGTTATGCTCCGGGTGGTGACTTGCGGAACGTCGCAGGTGATCCATTA
>CAYZAD010000085.1:0-10794 GCA_964476315.1 uncultured Rhodobacterales bacterium | reverse complement strand
GTCCGTGATTCAAGTCAGCCCGGATGCTTTTCCAATGTCCTCTGCCACGCAATGGAACAGGCGGATCATGCCTTGCTGTCCTTGTGTCCCACGCCTATGACACATCAAATCGCCAAGGAGTGACCATGACTGTTGCCGATGACCGCCTGATCGTTGCCCTTGACGTGCCCAACGCGCTTGCCGGTCTGGATTTGGCCGCCCGGATTGGCGATGCAGTGTCTTTCTACAAGATTGGTCTTGGCATGCTGACCGGCGGTGGACTTGCCCTCGCGAACGAGCTCAAGCAGGACCACGGCAAACGCATCTTTCTTGACATGAAGCTTTTCGACATCGGCGCAACGGTCGAGGCCGCCGTACGCGGGCTGGCCCAGTTCGATCTGGATTTCCTGACCGTGCATGGTGACCCGCACGTGGTGCGCGCCGCAAAGGAAGGCGCTGCCGGATCGGATATGAAAATCCTTGCCGTGACCATCCTCACGTCACTGGATCGCACCGATCTCAACGACAGCCTGATCCGGGATGGCGACATCCCCGACCTGGTGGCGGAACGCGCCGCACGCGCGTTCGCAGCAGGCGCCGACGGTGTCATCGCCTCCCCGAATGAAGCCGCGATGATCCGTGCCTTGCCAGAGGCGGCCGACCGCCTGATCGTGACCCCGGGCGTGCGGCCTGCCGGGGCGGACCTTGGCGACCAGAAGCGCGTCGCAACCCCGGCGAATGCCATTGCGAACGGCGCCGATCACATCGTTGTGGGGCGTCCTGTCTGGCAGGCCGACGACCCGCGCAGTGCAGCACAGGCGATCGTGTCCGAAATCCAATCCCTTCAGGGGAACTCAGCAACCTGAGACGCTGCCGCCGGATCCGCGCTCAGGCTTTTTCCTTCAGGTAACGTCGCACCATCGAGGCGAAATGGGGAATCGCCTCCGGGTGTGTGGCATAATCCTGCGGTGGCATGAGGCACCAGCCTTGGCCTTCGTCTCCAAAGACGATCTGCCGCTCTGTGCCCGCTGGCAGATGGGCTGCGAATATCCAGTCCCGGCGCAAGCGCTGTTTCCAGCGCAAAAGACCCGGGCTGATCGACAATCCGATTTCTTCGCTCACTTCGCGCAGGACACACATCTCTGGTGTTTCGCCCGGGTCGCGGGCTCCTCCGGGCAGGTCCAGCGCGTTCGGCCAGGGAATGCCGGGCTTGTCATCGCGCCGCAGCACGACAAGGGCCGCGCCGATGAACAGCAAAACCTTGGCCCCGTTAAAATCCGCGGGATTGCTCACTCAGTCGTTGATGTCGGTATCAAAGGTTCTGACCTGCCCGCGTTGCACGCCAAGAACCTTGCGCAGCGCGATCCAGGTCACCAAAGAGACCACGGCAAAGATGAGAAGCGTCACTGGCAGCGAGGCTGCCATCCAGACGGCCATCGGACCACCGAAACCAAACAACAGCGCAACGATCGCAGCCCCGCCTGCGAACCCCAGAAAAAGGTAAGCCGGAACGATGATTTCCAGCACCGCCAGCCCGATGGCAGCGATGGCCCAGATCCACCATGTCGTCCACAGGATCATGCGTTCCGCCCCTTCAACATCTGGAACGCCTTGCCAAACGCATCCGCCGCATCTGCGGGCACAACGATGGTCTGCGACCCTTGCCCCTGCCCGATCTTCGCCAGGGCCTCGACCTGCTTGAGCGCCACCTGGTACTGCGCTGCCTCCAGTCCGTTTTCCTTGATCGCATCCGCAACGACGCGCGTTGCATAGGCCTCTGCGTCTGCGAGAACACGGCGCGCCTCTGCGTCCTTCTGGGCCGCGTAAAGATCGGCATCCGCCTGCAATTCCACCGCACGTTTCTGGCCTTCGGCCTCTGTCACCTGCGCCCGGCGGGCGCGCTCCGCATTCAACTGCTGCAACATGGCATCGCGGGTTGCCTGATCGAGGTTCACATCCAGGATTTCGGCGCGCGTCACCTCGATCCCCCAATCGTCAACGGCGTCTTCGACGCTTTCCTTGATCTGCGCGATCAATTGCGCACGGTTCGATTGCACCTCGTCGAGGTCCATCTTGCCGATATTGGCGCGCACGATCCCGGCAACAGTCGTGGCAATCGCCGCATCGATATCGCGAATGCGGTACACAGTCTTTTCCGGCTGCAGAATGCGATAGAACACCGACGTATCGATCTGCACCAGAACGTTGTCCTTGGTAATCGCGTCCTGTGTGGCGTTCGGCAATTGCCGCTCGAGAATGGAAATCTGGTGTGCCACGCGGTCAAGGAAAGGCACGATGAAGTTGATGCCCGGCCCAAGCACCGCCCGCAGACGTCCAAACCGCTCGACCACGAACTTTTCGCTTTGCGGAACGATCCGAATGGCCAGAAAGACGCAAAGAATGATAAATCCGGCAAGAAACAACGTCACCACTTCCCCACCAGTGACTTGCGTCAGAACAGTCTCGATATCCAAAGGGCTTGATCCTTATATGTCCGGGGGAGAAACCGATCCCTCGGGTGTCTATATGCTGTAGCATATGTGCGAATTCCTTGCGACGAATCAAGATCATGCCAGCGCTGTGTCGCGATTGCCTGACCGAATTTGAAACCGCACCGCGCTGTCCGGCGTGCCGGTCCCCGCGCGTCGTGGCACATGACGAACTCGGTGACCTCAGCATCGCGCACATGGATTGCGATGCGTTTTACGCCTCGGTCGAGAAACGGGATGATCCGTCGCTTGCCGACAAGCCCGTGATCATCGGCGGCGGCCGACGCGGTGTTGTGTCAACCGCATGCTACGTGGCGCGGATCAAGGGCGTGCGCTCGGCGATGCCGATGTTCCAGGCCCTGAAGCTGTGCCCCGATGCAGTGATCATCAAACCGCGGATGTCGGCCTATGCAGAAGCCTCCAAAGACATTCGCGCGTTGATGGAAGAACTCACACCGTCGATCGAGCCCTTGTCTTTGGACGAAGCTTTTCTTGACCTGACCGGCACCGCGCGCCTGCATGGGCACCCCCCTGCCGTGATGCTTGCACGATTGGTCAAGCGCATGCAGGACGAATTGGGACTGACCGGCTCGATCGGGCTGAGCCACAACAAATTTCTGGCCAAGATGGCCTCCGATCTCAACAAACCGCGCGGATTTTCCGTAATCGGCCGGGCCGAGACCGAAGCCTTCCTGCGCCCGAAATCCGTGCGGATGATATGGGGGGTCGGCCTTGCCACCCAGGAAGCGCTCGAAAAAGCCGGGATACGCACCTTTGACGACCTGCTGCGCTGGGACAAGCAAGACCTGACAGCAAGATTCGGCAGCATGGGCGACCGCCTTTGGCATCTTGCACGCGGTCAGGACATGCGGCGCGTGTCGGCCCATGCGCCCATGAAATCCATTTCGAACGAAACCACGTTTCACGAAGACACGAACGATCCCGATCTTCTGGACGGTCATCTTTGGCGGATGTGTGAAAAGGTGTCGGACCGGGCCAAGGCCAAGGGGCTGGCCGGACGGGTGGTCACCCTGAAGCTGAAGCGCTCGAACTTTGCACTTGTCACAAAGCGCACCTCCCTGAACGACCCGACCCAGATCGCCGACCGCATCTACCGCACCGCCCGGGGCCTGTTCGATCAGGTTGGGGATCAGGGGCCGTACCGCCTGCTGGGTGCTGGCATCAGCGACCTCAGTTCGGCGGACGGGGCCGATGTGTCGGGCGATCTGCTTGACCCGCAAGGCGTACAGCGCGCCCGCGCCGAACGGGCGACAGACGCGATCCGGGACCGGTTCGGACCGGACGCCATTCTGAAGGGACGGGCCTTGCGCTAGGCCGCGTCAGGGATCACATCAACTGGTTTTCCTCGTCCACGGCAGAAATGCCCAGCGCATCGAGACCGGCCTCCAGATGGTCGGCCAGATGCGGTGTTCCAATCAGGTAATCCGCAGTCGGTGTGGTTGCCTCGTTCATGGCCGTTGAATAGGCTTCGTCCCACTCCTCGACCTCGAACGCGCCGCGTCCGATCCACATGATGGCCACCAGGGCGGCTTGTTCTTCTTCATCCATACGGTCGATGAAGGCGCGCATTTCGCCCTCGGCTCGATCGAGTTCGCGTGCCATCACGATGACGGCAGCCACTTTCCGGGGACTGATATTTTCCATTCCGACTCTCCCATATCCTGCCATCCAGCATCGGTTAAGACGGGACCGTCGGCTTTGATCTTACGCAAATAGCCGGTAGTAAAGCCAATCGGGCAAGAACTGGCTGCCACGGAAAACCCAGGAAAACACGGTCGGGAAACTGCGCTTGAATGCGTCGGTGTTCATATGTTCAAAAAACGCCCGCGCAGCTTCCTCCGGCTCCATGATGAACGGCATTGTGAAATCGTTCTTGTCGGTCAGGCGGGTCTTGATGAAACCCGGGTTCACCAACTGGACCTTTACATCGGTGCGGTGCAGGTCGGCGTACAACGACTCTGCCAGCGTCATGACCCCCGCTTTCGAAGATGTGTAGGCCGCGGCATTCGGCAGGCCCCGGAAGCCGGACAAAGACCCGGTCAAAACGATATGGCCGGTGCCGCGTTCCACGAATTTCGGCACAACCACGCCCATCAGACGCATGGCGCCGGTAAAGTTGATGTCTGCCATCGCCGTCGCCTGATCGGCGTCCCATGATTTCGCGCCGAATGGCCAGTAAACACCGGCCAGTTGCACAACCCCGTCAATGTCACCAACACGCTCTGCTGCAGCTTTGACAGACGCGGACTCAGAGACATCCATCGGGACCACATCGGCACGCCCCGGAAGCGCCTCTGCCAGAGCGTGGAGCTTGTCTTCGTTTCGGGCGGACAGAACCAGATGCACACCTGCCGCACTCAGCTTGTGTGCCAACGCCTCGCCAAGGCCTTCGCTGGCCCCGACCAACCAATATTTCTTACCCGCCCAATCGTTCACGCAGCTTCCTTCCGTCGCATCGTGGCCACGAGTTCGGCCACCTTGATCCCGAATTTACGAAACTGGCTGCGGTTCACAATGGTTCCGTTCGGCGCAAGATACATCCAGTCTGTCGTATCCAGCACATGACCGCCTTGCGCGTCAGGCAACTTGTACTTGTATTTCAGCTGCACGGACGGCCCGCTCTGAACGCCCTGGCCCTCGCCGACGACGTCAGAAGCCGTTGCCCTTATCCGACCATCATTGCCCAGCGTCAGGTTCCATTCGCGGTGCACTTCCTCGCCGTTGCAATAGGTGAAATGCTCTTTCATCACCCCGCGATTGCCATTCCATTCGGCCTGGAAATCGCCCACGAACCGCGATGTGACCCGACCGGTTGGCCCGTAGATCACCCCTTCGCACACGATGGGTCCGTTCAGATGCGCCCGAAGATCGAACTGTTCGCCTTCGGCATTGGCATAGTCACCCGGCGTTTGGCCCACGAACCCGAAATACCGGTTCTTGAGATAGCCCAAGACGGCCATCAGGGCTGCTCCGATCATCACAAGAAAGACAGTCTCCATGACGTCATTCCTTCCCAAGTGGGGTCGCGACCAGAAGGCTGATCGCAACCAGTTTCAAAGCGCAGGGCACGCCTGCATAAAGGAGAGTCAGTGTTCGCAGGGCGGCTTCGGAGTTGTCTGGTCCCGAGACAAAACCGCTGGCTTCCAGGATCGGAAGTAGGGCGATGGCCGCAAACGCCAATGTAAACTTGGAGACAAAGCCCCAAAGCGCAAAACCCTCGGTGGCATTCGGCGCAACGGTTTCCATCCGCTTCGCAAAGATTGCGGGCAACAGCGTCAGGTCGGCCCCGACAGCCGCACCGGAGGCAAGACAGATAACGGCGAACAGCATCGTGTCCCCGGAGCCCAACATCATTGCAAAGCTGAACGCGACAATGGCCAGAACCATCGCCGCCAAAAGCGTTTGCTTGGCCCCGATCCGCTCTGCAAGGCTGCCCCAAATTGGCGCCGCAACAGCAGCCGCGACGAAAAACAAAAGCAACAGCGGCCCTTCCCAGCCGGGCGCGTTCAAACGGCTTTCGACAAAGAAAAGAAACAGCGTGGAACTCACCGCGACCGGTGCCGCATTGACCAACGCGATCAACAGCAAGCGGCGTGAGATATGGTCTTTCAGAACCACGCCAAAGCCGGCGGATGCCTGCGTGGTGCCGCCCCGCCATTCGGTGTGCATCGCAATTCCGGCGACAAGACAGGCCACCGCGAACACGATTGCATACCCCACGAACTCGGGCCAGGCCAGCGCAAGGAATACGGACGGCATCACCGAAGCCACACAGACCCCAAGCAAAGCACCGGTTTCACGCCAGCGCGCCAGCCGCAGATAGCCGGTGTCGTTGCCCAGCGCCTCGGCCTTCTGCACGCCCCGGGCATAAAAGTTGATGGTCAGAAAGCTGAATGCCGAAAACACCAGCGTCAGCATCACGGCAAACCAAACCACAGGGTTTGTGGGGGGCGTCATGGCAAACAACCCCAGCATCGCCAGGCCCATGATCGCAAGGGTCACCGCCACCGCTTCCCGTTGAAAGCGCCGAACGGCAACGGCGAGTTTGCCCAACAGCGGGTCCTGAACCACGTCGACAAGGCGCAGGACGAACAGCACCGTGCCCAGCGCGGCCAGGCTCACACCATACTCGTCGACATAGAATTTGGGCGCGTGGATATAGATCGGCAGTCCCGCAGCCGCCAGGACAGCCGCAAAGATGGCATAGCCACCCAGTCGCTGCCCCTGCGCATCCATTACTGGCTCACTTCTTCCAACGGCGGATCGACCCGCGACCGGAACCGAGACCCTTTCCACCACAGCTTGAGCGCCTGCCAATGGATCAGCGCAAGCACCCGGCGCGAGCCGAATGGCCGCCGGATGAGCGACCGCAGGATCGAGGTGTTGCTGATCGACCTGCGTGGCCCCGTCAGGGTCGCAATCAGACCGCCGGATTTTTGGCTGTAGTCGATCCAGATCCCGATCCTGTCGGGACGAATATCGAACCGAAACTCGTATCCGCCTTCGACCGGCTGAAACGGCGAGACATAGAAAATCTTGGTCGCCTGCAAGCGATCCTGCGACGTGATGCATGATCCATCGGGTTTGCGGCACAGATACGAATGACGATCGCCGTAGGTGTTCGTGACCTCGGCAATCACGGCCACAAGGTTGTCGCGCTCGTCATGCGCCAGCCAGAATGAAACCGGGTTGAAAACATGACCCAGCACGCGCGGCTGGGCCAGCAGCATCAACCGCCCCTTTGCACGGACCTGGTGCGCTTCAAGCACGTCGCGCGCCCATTTGGCCCCGGCCCCCTGGCCTGGCGCACCGCCGTGATCGGTGTCGTGCAGGCTGGTCAGGTTTTTTCCGTTCCGCGAAAAGAACCACGGCGTTTTCGGCTCGGCCTCGGCATCCAGCATCACGTAGTCGATGGAATAGCGAAACGCGTTGTCGTTGCTGCCTTTCCGACCGTGATAGGTGTGGCCAACGATATGATCGACGACAGCCATCATTCGGCCGCCACGGCCACGGCACTGCGCGCACGGATCGCATCGACCACGTCGACCGCGCTGGACAAGCCATCTTCATGGAAGCCATTCTTCATCCACGCGCCGCAGAACCAGGTCCGGTGCGTGCCGTTCATGTCACGCATGGTCTGCTGTGCCGCCAGCGCCTCAAGATCATAGACCGGGTGACGCAGGGTGCATTCGTCATAGATCAGCTCTTCCCGGATCGGACGCGTTGTATTGAGCGTCACGAAATGCGGATCGTCCTTCGGGATCGGTTGGAGGCTGTTCATCCAGTAGGTCAGGTCGATGGTGTTCATCTCCTTGCGCGCACTTTCGGTGTAATTCCACGACGACCAGCACACGCGTCGCTTGGGCATCATTGCGGGATCGGCATGCAGCACGACCCGGTTCGGTTGATACCGGATCGCGCCAAGGGCCCGCTTTTCCATCTGCGTTGCATCCGACAGCAGGCGCAGGCTGTCATCGGAATGGGTCGCAAAAACCACCTCGTCAAACTGTTCCCACTCCGCACCGTGCGTCTTGACCTCGGCACCCATCACGTTGCGGCGCACGGCGTCAATCGGCGCGCCAAGGCGCAAGGTCGCGCCCCGCGCCTTCAACGACGCCTCAAGCCGGCGCACATATTCGATGGAGCCCCCCTGAACCGTGTACCACTGGTGTTGCCCCGTCACTGACAAGAGCGCATGGTTTTCCATGAACTGCACCAGCGCATGGGCCGGAAACTCCATGACCTTTTCGGTTGGCGTGGACCAGATCGCCCCGGTGAAGGGCAACAGGTAATAATCGCGGAACCAATCGCCGGTGCCCAATTCCTCAAGAAACGCACCAAGGCTCAGGCTGCGGTCGCGCGTCGCGTCCAGCGCGCGCTTGTTGAATTTCGCGA
Organism: uncultured Rhodobacterales bacterium; assembly: GCA_964476315.1. GTDB lineage: Bacteria > Pseudomonadota > Alphaproteobacteria > Rhodobacterales > Rhodobacteraceae > Marivita. The sequence continues at coordinate 2,410 of CAYZAD010000085.1, read as the reverse complement.
TATCCTTGAGCATCCCAAGAAAGCGCGGGTTCACGATGTTGCGTTTCTGCGCGAAAAGCGACCCAAGCGTCGCCAGCGCGTATTCAAAGCGGCCGTCGTCAAAACTGGCGGCAAAGCTCATGTTGCTTTTTGTCACCGGCACATCCAGCGCTTTGAACAGCGCAGCCAGATGCGGATAGTTGGCATAGTTGAAAACGATGAACCCGGTATCGACGGGTTGATCGCCATTCTTGCCTGCCATTTTTGTCCGCGCATGCCCACCCAGGCGCGGCTCGGCCTCGAACAGGGTGACATGATGGTCCTCGGACAGCATATGCGCGGCCCCCATCCCTGATATCCCTGCGCCAATAACGGCAATCTTCTTGGGGGCGCTGGCGCGGGCTTCGAATGGCATATGTGGTCTCGCTTGTTGGTGTGTCTAGTTTGGTTTACGGTTTGAGGTCTAAACCGGATGCAAAAAGAAAAAATATATTTCTGTGATCCAAAGCATCCTGCGTGCCGTAACCACCACATGTTCACGTCCACAACTCTTTCATCAGAGTGCGACCCCACGCCCGTTGTCAGCGGGATGGAAATGGGCGACTCCAAGAGAAAGGATGTGGACGGACAGAAGACATTGACTGACGGGATGCAGACAGACGTGGTGCAATGGGTCGAAGACCTGCTGCGCATTCGTGATAACCGGGACGAAGCCGCCTTTATCAAGGTGTTCGAGCACTTCGCCCCGCGCGTCAAGGCATTCCTGATGCGGACGGGCATGGACGCTGCACTCGCCGAAGAGTGCGCCCAAGAGGTGCTCGTAACCGTGTGGAACAAGGCGCATCTGTACGATGCGTCCCGGGCAAGTCCATCGACGTGGATCTTCACCATTGCCCGGAACAAGAAAATCGACGTCCTGCGCAAGCAGAAACGTCCCGAACCCGAAGACCTGCCCTGGGGTCCCGAAGCGGAACCGGATCAGGCGGACATCATCGGGTTGCAACAGGAGAGCGAACAACTGGGTCGTGCTTTGCGCGACCTTCCCGAGAAACAGAGGGAACTGATCGAAAAGGCCTATTTTGGCGATCTGTCGCACAGCGAAATCGCCGCGCAGACAGGACTGCCCCTGGGCACGATCAAATCCCGCATCCGACTGGCGCTTGAACGTTTGCGCCACTCAATGAAGTGACGAAGCCATGACTGTAAAACACCACCTCACGGACGATCTCCTGATGGCCTACTCTGCAGGCGATCTGCCCGAAGCCGTGAACCTCATCGTTGCAACCCACATATCGCTTTGTGACGAATGTCGCGCGGCTCTGGACAGTTACGATGCAGTCGGCGGGGCGGTTCTCGATACATGTGACAGCGTTGCATTGTCGTCGGACAGCCTCAATTCGGTTCTCAGCATGATCCATGCGCAGGACAACAAGGTCACCGACCGCGATCAGGAACCCGCGCCCGCCAAGGACAGCGTGCTGCCTGCACCGCTGGCCGAATACGTTGCAGGCGGATTGGAAAACGTGAAATGGCGGTCCGTCGGCATGGGTGTCAAGCAAGCCGTGCTCGATACCTCGTCCGAGGCCAGCGCGCGTTTGCTGTATATCCCGGCGGGCACCGCGATCCCGGATCACGGACATACCGGCATGGAGTTGACGCTTGTCCTCCAAGGTGCGTTCCAGGATGAAGACGGGTATTTTGGCCGGGGCGATATCGAAATTGCGAGCGAAGATGTGCACCACACACCGGTTGCAGACATTTCGGAAGATTGCATTTGTCTCGCGGTCACGGACGCCCCTTTGAAGTTCAAAGGCCTCGTGCCGCGCATGGCGCAACCGTTTCTTGGCATATGACGCTTGACGCTCTTCGCAACTGCGGGAGCCTTTCGATATGACGCCAGGACCGATCCTCAAACTGGCCTTCGGGTTCACACTCTTGGCAGGGATCTGCGGGATCGTGGAAGCAGTGTTCTTTTCAGGACGCGTTGACGAAAACGGCATTCTCCGTGAAAGCCTGTTTCTGCCGCTGACCTTTATCTTCGCCGCGATGGCCGTCACTGCCGTCGTCTTTGCTATTCTGCGCGTCTTTCTGAAATAGCGCGTCGAAGCAATCGACGTCCGGCGACGGGATCGCCCGTCTCGAGGCGTGGCGGGCACGACACCCAAGCGGGCCCAACCGGGCGAAACCTTTCCGGAAGAGAATCGCTTCAGGGTAAAGGGCGGTAGGGAGAGGGACGCACCCTACCCTGCGCGCAGCAAAAAAAGGGAGGCGAACCTCCCTTTTCTTATTGGCCTTTTGCCACGCCCCTACGACGCCTTTTTCTTCTTCGGCGGCATCAGGTCGGTGATCGTGCCTTCAAACATCTCGGCGGCAAAGTTCACCGTTTCCGACAGGGTCGGGTGCGGGTGGATCGTGTGGCCCAGATCAACCG
>CAYZAD010000084.1:0-10821 GCA_964476315.1 uncultured Rhodobacterales bacterium | reverse complement strand
AATTTGCCGTTGCCTCGCAGAACAAGGCCGAAGCGGCGCAGAAGGCGGGCAAGTTCGATGACGAGGTGATCGCCTACACCATCAAAACCCGTAAGGGTGACATCGTCGTCGATAAGGACGAATACATCCGCCATGGTGCTACCATGGAAGCGATGCAAAAACTGCGTCCTGCCTTCACCAAGGATGGGTCGGTCACAGCGGCCAACGCCTCGGGTCTGAACGACGGCGCGGCTGGCGTGCTCTTGATGAGCGAAGAGAACGCGGAAAAGCGCGGCATTACCCCGATGGCCCGCATTGCGTCTTACGCAACCGCCGGTCTGGACCCGTCGATCATGGGCGTCGGCCCGATCTACGCATCGCGCAAGGCGCTGGACAAGGCCGGCTGGTCGGTTGGCGATCTGGACCTTGTGGAGGCGAACGAAGCCTTCGCCGCACAGGCCTGTGCCGTGAACAAGGACATGGGGTGGGACCCGGCCATCGTGAACGTCAACGGCGGCGCGATTGCCATTGGCCACCCGATCGGCGCGTCCGGAGCCCGCGTTCTGAACACGCTGCTGTTCGAAATGCAGCGTCGCGACGCCAAGAAGGGTCTGGCGACCCTGTGCATCGGCGGTGGCATGGGCGTGGCCCTGTGCGTTGAGCGCTGAACCCACTGAATGACCTGCATCAAGGCGGCGGGAGCACCCCGCCGCTAACCACATAAGAAGACTGCAAATCGGAGGAGCCCTCATGGCCCGTGTAGCACTTGTCACCGGCGGCAGCCGCGGTATCGGTGAAGCCATTTCCAAAGCACTCAAGGCAGAAGGGTACAACGTCGCGGCGACCTATGCCGGCAACGACGAGAAAGCCGCCGCCTTTACCGAAGCGACCGGTATCAAGACGTACAAATGGGACGTCGCCAGTTACGAAGCGTCCGAAGCGGGCATCGCACAGGTCGAGGCCGACCTTGGCCCGATCGACGTGGTCGTTGCCAATGCGGGCATCACCTGGGACGGGTTCTTTCACAAGATGAAACCCGAGCAGTGGCAGAAAGTCATCGACACGAACCTGACCGGCGTCTTCAACACGGTCCGCCCCGTATGGCCCGGCATGCGCGAGCGTGGCTTTGGCCGTGTGATCGTGATTTCGTCGATCAACGGTCAGAAAGGTCAGGCTGGCCAGGTCAACTATGCCGCGACCAAGGCGGGCGATCTGGGCATCATCAAATCGCTGGCACAGGAAGGTGCCGCAAAAGGCATCACCGCCAACGCTGTTTGCCCGGGCTATATCGGCACGGAAATGGTGCGTGCGATTCCCGAAGAGGTGCTGAACACCAAGATCATCCCGCAGATCCCGGAAGGCCGCCTGGGTGAGCCGGAAGAGATCGCGCGCTGCGTGACCTTCCTCGCCTCTGACGATGCGGGTTTCATCAATGGATCGACCATTTCGGCCAACGGGGCGCAGTTCTTCGTCTGATCCAGGCACAAACCGGTTTGACAAGGCCCGCCATCGCGCGGGCCTTTTCTTTTGCGCGCCAAGCCAGTACGCGGGCGCATGAGCCGTTCAATCGCCACCAGCATCGGATTTGTCGCTGTCCTTCTCTGGGCGCTGCTGGCGCTGTTCACGGCTGGCTCTGCGCCGGTGCCTCCGTTTTTGCTCAATGCGCTGACCTTTGCGATTGGCGGGGCGGTGGGCGTGGTCTGGGTTTTGGCCCGCGCGCGGATGCATGTTCTGCGTCAAGTCAGCTGGAAGGTCTATACCTTTGGCACGGCCGGTTTGTTCGGTTACCATGCGCTTTACTATTCCGCCCTGCGTCTGGCCCCACCTGCCGAGGCCGGATTGATTGCCTATCTCTGGCCATTGCTCATTGTCCTCTTCTCGGGCCTGCTGCCCGGAGAGCAGTTGCGGGCCGGGCATATTCTTGGGGCTTTGGTATCCTTCGCCGGGGCCGCGCTGATCGTGATGCGCAACGGCTTTGCCTTTGACGCGGCAGCGACGCCCGGGCTGATGCTGGCAGGTCTGTGCGCCCTGACCTGGAGCACGTATTCCGTTGTCTCGCGCCGCCTTGGCACCACCCCCACAGAGGTGGTCGCGGTGTTCTGCGTGTTCACCGCCATCCTGTCCGTTCCGGCGCATATGCTGTTCGAAGAAACGGTCTGGCCAGACAGCGGCTTTGGGTGGGTCTCGGTGATCGCCCTTGGCCTTGGCCCGGTCGGGCTTGCGTTTTACGTCTGGGACATTGGCGTAAAGCGCGGGGATATCCAACTTCTGGGCGTGGCAAGCTATGCGGCGCCGCTGCTGTCGACACTGGTTCTGATCGTGACAGGGTTCGCACAGGCGTCAGGACAACTGGTGGCCGCGGCGGGGTTGATCACCGTCGGGGCAGGCATTGCGGCCTATGCGTCACGCCAAAGCGCTGTTCAAATTCGCACACAATAGGCGCGCCTAATGGTGTTTATGTGCGCATGATAATAGATAGGTTCCGGTCAACGGGCATTGCCCTGTCATTCGGGAGATGAACCATGCTGAACCAGATCAACGGACTGCATCATGTGACGTCGCTTGCCAGCGGCGCGCAGTCGAACAACGATTTCTTCACCAAGACCCTTGGCCTGCGCCGGATCAAGAAAACCGTCAATTTCGATGCTCCGGAGGTGTACCACCTCTATTATGGAGACGAGGCAGGCACCCCCGGAACGGTGATGACCTACTTTCCATTCCCCAATGCGCGGCGCGGTCGACACGGCACGGGCGAGGTTGGCATCACGGGGTTTGCCGTACCCGAAGGCAGCCTTGCGTTCTGGAAAGAGCGGCTTGCCACCTTTGGCGTGCAGAACGTGACCGAGGACAGCACCTTTGGCCAGAACCGCCTGCGGTTTGACGGACCGGACGGAGACGAGTTTGCCCTCATTGAAAGTGATCACGACAACCGCGCGCCCTGGACCGGCAATGGCGTGTCCGACGCGGTGGCCATCCGCGGGTTTCACAGCGCAGAGATGCGGCTGCGGGATGCCGGGGCAAGCGCAGAACTGCTGACATTCATGGGGTATGAAAAGCTGGACTCCCGGGACAACGTAACGCGCTTTCACGTGCCCGGCGGCAATGCGGCCAACGTGATCGACATCACGCAGATCAATGCGCCGATGGCCGATCAGGGTGCCGGTTCGGTGCACCACATCGCGTTTTCCGTCGACAACCGCGAGAAACAACTGGAGGTGCGCAAGGCGCTCATGGAAACCGGGTATCAGGTCACGCCCGTGATCGACCGTGACTATTTCTACGCCATCTACTTCCGCACACCAGGAGGCGTTCTGTTCGAGGTGGCGACAAACGAGCCCGGTTTCGATCGGGACGAAGACACCGCCCATCTTGGCCAAGCGTTGAAACTGCCAACGCAGCACGAACATCTGCGCCGCGTTCTTGAGGAGAGGTACCTTGAGCCAATCGTTGACTGAGTACACCCACGCCGAAACCAATGGCGCGCCAGGCGCGCCTTTGATTTTCACATTCCACGGAACCGGTGGTGACGAGACCCAGTTCCATGGGCTTGCCCGGCAATTGATCGCAGAGGCGCACGTGGTCTCGCCCAGAGGCGACGTGTCGGAACACGGCATGGCGCGGTATTTCCGGCGGACCGGAGAAGGCGTCTACGACATGGACGATCTTGCCACCCGTCGCGACGCCATGGCAGCCTTCCTGCGCGACAAGATCGCCGCGACCGAAAGCACACGTGTGATCGCGCTTGGCTATTCCAACGGGGCGAATATCGCCGCAGCAGTGGCGTTTGAACATCCGGATATCTTTACCGATGTCATCGCCATGCATCCGTTGATCCCGTGGACGCCGGAACCGCAACCGGGGCTGAAAGGGACACGCTGGTTGATCACGGCAGGAGAGCGGGATCCGATTTGCCCGGCACCGCTGACGCGTGATCTGCTGTCCTATCTGAACGTGCAGGGCGCGCTGGTGACGGATCACTGGCACCCCGGCGGGCACGAGCTTGCACAGAGTGAATTGATGGCCATCCAGGGCTTTCTAGCCTGATTCCCGCTTAAGAAAACGCCCCCGGAGCCATAGGGTTCGGGGGCGTTTCATGTGCTGACCGGCGGAGGAACTCTGCGGTCAACCCGTTCATCAACCGCGCAGATTGCGGAAGAAACTGCGGATCATTTCGCCCCGCCCTTCGTGGGCTGCGCGGATGGCGTCGCGGTGGCGAGTGCTGGTTGGGATCACGAACATTTGGCCTTCCTGACATTTGTAAATTTCAACTGTCCTGAATATGCGCCTTCGAATTGCTTGCGACAAACGAGACTTTTCATTCTCTCAATTAAGTTTTACTTATCTGAAAATGAGTGAACGCCTGCCCCCCTTGACCGCCCTGCGCGCCTTTGATGCTGCCGCGCGCCATATGTCATTTGCGCAAGCGGCGGCCGAACTGAACGTGACACCTGCCGCGCTGTCGTTTCAGATCAAATCGCTTGAGGATCACCTGGGCGTGCCGGTCTTTCGCCGCCTGAACCGCGCGGTCGAACTGACGCCCGAGGGCGCAGCATTGCAGGGCGGGGTGACAGAAGGGTTTGAACTGATTACCGCCGCGTGGCGGTCGGCGCGCAGGCAGGCACAGTCCAACGTGCTGACCGTGACGGCCGGCCCGGCCTTTACCGCCAAGGTGCTTGCCCCCCGCATGTTCGACTTTGCTCAGACCCACCCCGAGATTGACCTGCGCTTTGCCGCAAGCCTGCGCATCTTTGACTTTCAACGCGACGACATCGATGTGGCGATCCGGTTCGGCTCTGGCAGGGACGACGGGCTGTATTCCCGACTGCTGATCGAAGACTGGATTGCACCTGTGATGACGCCCGAGATGGCCGAACACTATCGCACGCCCGAGGCACTGCTGGACGCTCCGCTGATCTTTGACGACAGCATTGATTTCATCAAACCAAGAGCCGATTGGGCGCAGTGGTTCAAGGCCAATGGCATCGCCACGTCCGATCTGAAAGGGGCTCATTTCAGCCAGGCGGACCACGCCGTTGACGCGGCACTCGCGGGGGGAGGGGTTGCGCTTGCCCGCAGCACGGTTGCGGCCGGGGCGTTGATCGACGGGCAACTCGTGGCCCCGTTCGACATCGCGCTAAGTACGGAGGCGCAGTTCCGGCTGGTCTGCCCGTTGGGTCACGAAACCAAGCCGCATGTCGCGATGTTTGCAGACTGGATGGATGCCGAGGTTGCGAAAATCGCGCAACATCTGCCGCAAAAGACAGTGGTGCCGGCCACGGCATGAAAAAAGCCCGGGCTGGACCCGGGCTTGTCACTTACGAGAGACGTTCAATCTCTTCTTTCAGTCGGAGTTTTTGCTTTTTGAGGGACGCGACCGCGAGGTCGTCGACACCCGGCGCACGCTGCGCCTGTTCCACTTCTTCAGACAGGATTTGGTGCTTTCGCTTCAATTCCTGAAGGTGTGAAGTCAAGCTCATGTAGTCCTCCTGTAACTCTATGGAGTCTCAGTGCATCACAGTTTTACCGTTCTGTCACGCTGCACCCGCATTGTAGGTTTTTGCGGCTTAACCTTGCCGCATCTGGTGACGCTTTTGATCGGGAAATGGCAACGGTTGGGCAGATCGCAAGACTTTTGACACGGCCTCGGTGTACGAATCACCGTCCTTTTCGTGCAGTTCGCCGCGGTGCAGCACGAGCGGCGGATGCGCCACGAACGCCGCGCGGGCCGTTTTGCGACCCCGGAGCAGGAACAGACGGGCCCGCCGGTTGGTGCGGGGCTGAATCGGCCACAATTCGATTGCGCCAAGATGGGCGTAAAAGGCGCTCATCAGTTCCGGCAGCCGGTCAATGCGCTGGATGAAGGTGGCCATGCCCCCCGGGGCCAGCCGCCGTGACGCGACACTGACCCATGTTGCAAGGGGCAACGCCCCCGACCGGGCGACCGCGCGGTCCGGGGCAAGGGGCGCAACCGCGCGGAGAGTCTCGAAATAGGGCGGGTTGGCGATGACATGAGCATAGCGGCGCGATTTCACGTCGGCCGGAAGGCCCGTGAGGTTGGCACAGTGAATCGTGCCCGCGATCCCGGCCTCTGTCAGGTTCCTTTGTGCAAGATCGGCATATGCGGGCTGCATCTCCACGCCGGTGGCATCGATGCCCGGCACGCGCACCCCGAGACAGACAAGAGCCGCACCGCCCCCGCATCCCAGTTCAAGCACGCTGTCGCCCGCCCGGGCCGGCACGGAGGCCGCCAGAAGCACCGGATCGGCCCCGGCGCGATAACCCTTGCGGGGCTGCCACAGGCGCACTGCACCGCCCAGAAAGTCATCGCGGGTCAGTTCCGTGTCAGAGAACGGTTCAGTCCTCAAAATTGACCCCGTATTCGCGCAAGATGCGCCGGGCGTCATCCAGTTCGTCGCGACGCACCATCAGACGGCGTGGCAAAATGCCGATGGAGCCTTCGAGAATGCTCATGTTTACGTCCAATTCAAAGCTGTCTATACCCTCGTCCTCAAGCACGGCGCGGGCGAGTGGTATCAGGGTTATGTCGTTGGTCCGCAAAAGCTCTTCCATGAGCATGATGTAGGAACACCCGGCCCGCTTTGTCGAGCCTTCCACAAGGAATGGTGATGAGTTTGGACACGACAGCCCGCAAACCGCATGATCGTCTGGCAGACGTCCTGGCCGATGACATGGCCGAGGTGAACGCCCTGATCCGCACACGGATGGCATCAGAACATGCCCCGCGCATCCCGGAAGTGACGGCGCACCTGGTCGAAGCCGGGGGCAAGCGGTTGCGGCCGATGCTGACCCTCGCAAGTGCACGCCTGTGCGGGTATCAGGGCGACGATCACGTGAAACTGGCCGCGACAGTGGAATTCATCCACACCGCCACCCTGCTGCATGACGATGTGGTCGACGAAAGCGAAAAGCGGCGGGGGCGGCCCACGGCGAACCTGCTGTGGGACAACAAGTCCAGCGTGCTGGTGGGCGACTACCTGTTTGCGCGGTCATTCCAGTTGATGGTGGAAACCGGCAACCTGCGCGTGCTGGACATCCTGTCCAACGCGGCCGCAACCATTGCCGAAGGCGAGGTGCTTCAACTGTCAGCCGCGCAGGATCTGAAAACGACCGAAGCGATTTACCTGCAGGTTGTGCGCGGCAAAACAGCCGCTCTGTTTTCGGCCGCGACCGAGGTCGGCGGCGTCATTGCCGGGATGGATGATGCCAAGGTGCGGGCCCTGTTCGATTATGGCGATGCCTTGGGGATTGCGTTCCAAATCGTGGACGACCTGCTGGATTACTGGGGATCGGATGCGACCGGCAAGAATGTCGGTGACGATTTCCGCGAGCGCAAGCTGACACTGCCTGTGATCAAGGCGATTGCGCTGGCCGATGACGCGGAGCGTGATTTCTGGAAACGCACCATTGCCCGGGGCAAGCAGGAGGACGGCGATCTGGACCATGCGATTGCGCTTCTGAACAAGCATGGCACGCTTGAAGCGACCCGCGCGGATGCCAACGATTGGATCGCCAAGGCGCGCGCGGCCCTCGCCACCCTGCCCGACCATCCGATCAAGGAGATGCTGGACGACCTGGCGGATTATGTGGTCGCCCGGGTGAACTAGAAAACGGACCGGACCGGCGCACGCCGGTCATGCAGGCATAGCGCTATTCTACGACCCGATGGTTTGGCAGGCCACGACCCACCAGTCCGGATGCTCCGAAGCGATGCGCGTTTGCGCAGCCGTGGCGGCGTCGGGGCTGTCGTAAATGCCAAAGCATGTGGACCCCGAACCCGACATCCGCGCAAGCCGCGCATCCTGCAACGCGCCAAGCACATCCTTGATCATCGGGGCCAGTTGCAAGGCCGGCGGTTCAAGGTCGTTCCGCTGATCCCCCAACCAGCCCAACCAGTCGGCCTTGCCGTTTTGTGGCAGGTCCGACAGTCCTGCGTTGGTCTTGTGTTCCAGCGCTTTGAACACATCGACCGTGCCGACATGAACACCGGGATTGACCATGACGAGGTTGAGCGCTGGAAAGCCGGGCACGGGTGACAGGTGTTCCCCGATCCCCCGCATGCGCTGGGGCGTCGGAGTCAGGCAAACCGGCACATCGGCCCCAAGACCAAGGGCAAGGTCAGGGCGGCCCACCAAACGCAAAAGCGCCGCCGCGTCTGACGACCCGCCACCAATCCCTGCGCCATGCGGCAGGTTCTTGGTCAGCGACATGTCAAGGGTGACACCCGCCTGCTCTGCCGCGCGCCAGACAAGGTTCCTGTCGTCCGTCGGCACGCCGTTGGCGAACGGCCCGTCCACGGTCAACGTCATGGCATCGGACGGGGCCGCGCGCAGTTCGTCACAGGTGTCCGTGAACACCACGAGCGAATCAAGAAGGTGATAGCCCCTGCGGTCTTGCCCGACGACATGCAGGGCCAAATTGACCTTGGCCGGAGCCCGTTCAGTTGCTGTCTTCACTGGCCACTTGCAGGGGCGGTGCGCCCTCTTCTGCCAAGACCACATCCAGCCCCACTTCGAGCTTTCGGCGAATACGGTCGACCTGCACATCCTCGGCGGTGGTGCCGTAAGTGGCAAAAGACAGGGCGCGGCTCCATTGGAAACGGGCCTCGGTCTTGCGGCCAACAGCCCAATACACGTCGCCCAGATGGTCATTGACGATGGGATCAACGGGCATCAATTCAGCCGCGCGTTCCATATGCCCCACGGCTTCCTCGTAGCGGCCAAGGCGGTACAGAACCCAACCCAGACTGTCGATGATGTACCCGCTGTCGGGACGCGCTGCTGCCGCGCGCTCGATCATGTCGAGCGCTTCGTCCAGCTTCATCTGCTTTTCGACAAGCGAATATCCCAGGTAGTTCAACACCTGCGGCTGATCCGGGTTCAGCTCAAGCGCGGCCCGGAAATCTGCCTCGGCCTCGTCCCACCGGTCCAGCCGTTCAAAGCTGATGGCGCGGGCGTAATGCAGGAACCATTGTGCGCGCGCTTCGACCTCGTAAAGGTTCAGCGCATCGGTATAGGCGGTGATCGCCTCTTCGTACCGCTCCAACTGGCGCATCGTGTCGCCCAGCGTGGAATGGACGATGGGCTGGTCGCCATGCGTCTTGGTCAGACGCTCCAATACCTCGATCGCGGCATCGACACGATCGCTGTCGCGCAGCGCGGCCGCGCGGCCAAGCTCCGCAGCGTGAAAGGCCGGGTGATCGTCCGGAACCTGCGCATAGGCCCGAACCGCCAGTTCAGACTGACCCAGATCATCCAGAAGGCTTGCCGACAACAGGATCGCATCCACGTGATCCGGGCGCAGATATTCCGCGATCCGGGTGTAAAGCAGCGTGAATTCGTCATTTGCCTCATTCGCCAAAGCGGCGGCCAGCGTGTAGAAGACCTCTGCCAATCCGTCGCGCGCGCCACGAATATGTGAGAAAGGGATCGCCTCTCCGGCTTCGAGCGCCTGTTTCATCCCCAGCAAGCCGGGATCGAGATCTGCGCCGAAGGCCGTGTCAATCAGCGTCAGGGCGTCATCGTTGCGGTCAAGCTGGCTCAGCACTTCGACATGGGCCATCACCCCACGCCGGGTCAGCTGCATACCGCCGGTCCCGGCGTCTTCGAGGATCGCGCCGGCGCTTTCGAAATCGCCCACGGAGGCCAAGGCCAAAGCCTTGTGATACATCGCGAAATTGGCAAGCCCCTGTTGCCCAGCCAGTTCATCGAACTGGACCAGTGCCGCCGTGATATCCCCGGCGCCAAGATGCGACCAGGCCAGCAGGAGACCGTCCACGAGGGCACCGACACCGCGGTCGTCATTGATGGCCTCGATCAGCGCTTCATAATCTTCGGTCTGGGCAGATTCGGCGACCAATGCCATCTGCGCCACCTGACTGCGGTTGCCGTCACTGACCAGTTTGGACGCCAGGGATGCGGCGCGCTTGACATTGCCAAGCGAGATCTCGGCCAAAGCCGCCCGTTCGAGGATGACGGGGTTCGCAGAATCGTACATGACCGCGCGGCCATAATGCTTGGCCGCAGCCTGGATATCGCCGTCAAAGCTGGCCTGACGGCCCGCCAGGTAATCGCCCGCAAGGCTGCTGGCCGCAACGCCATTTGGCGCCGCAAGGCACAGCGCGACACCTGCCAATCCCAAAAGCCGCTTCATGTTCAAACGAACCATCTTTGTCTCCCAAAGTCACGGTTTCGAAAAAGGTAGCGCGGGGGATGTGACTGCGCAACCAAACGACAAGGCCGGGCGTGGGCCCGGCCTTTGGCAGTTTACATATTCGGGTAGTTCGGACCGTCCCCACCCTGCGGCACCGTCCAGTTGATGTTCTGGCTTGGGTCCTTGATATCGCAGGTTTTGCAGTGAACGCAGTTCTGGAAATTGATGACGAACTTGTCATCGCCCTTTTCGTCCTTCACGAATTCGTAGACACCTGCAGGGCAATACCGCGCCGACGGCCCGCCATATTTCGGCAGGTTGATCGCCACCGGAACAGACGAATCCTTGAGCTTGAGATGCGCAGGTTGGCTTTCCTCGTGGTTGGTTGCCGCGAAAGAGACGTTGGTCAGGCGGTCAAAGGACAGCTTGCCGTCGGGTTTCGGGTAATCGATCGGCTTGAACTTTGCGGCTTCCCCGGTCGCCTCGGCATCCGATTTGCCGTGGCTCAGCGTGCCGAATGCGGAAAAGCCGAACGTGTTGGTCCACATGTCAAAGCCGCCCGCAACAAGCGATGCCGTCAGGCCGTATTTCGACCACAGCGGTTTGACATTGCGCACCTTCTTGAGGTCTTCACCAATCGCGCCGTCACGCACCTCGGTTTCGTAATCGGTC
>CAYZAD010000083.1:0-10986 GCA_964476315.1 uncultured Rhodobacterales bacterium | reverse complement strand
ATCCGTCAGGCAGGCGGTTTGCGGCAGGACTGACCTGCTCTGCATGCATTGACCCGAAGCCGCCGTCGCTGTCCAAGCGGCCTTTCCTTGTTCGCCGTGCCTCTTTTATCGGCGGTCAGCCTTGTATGGCTGTTCGGGAAGGCTCTTTCGCTCTGGCAAGATCCGTCGGAACTTCAAGCCAAGCGCCAGCTTGCGCATACCCCGCCGCATCTGATCCACGCGCGCGGTCCCTGCCGGGATGGCGCGCGGGCGGGCGAAGGTGTCCGCAGGCGCAGCCGTCCTCGAGGCTTCGATGGCGGGCGATGCCAGCCCGTCGATCCCATGCCAGCCGTGCCACAGCGTCGTGGGGCGACGCCCGGCCTGGTTGGCGGCACAGCTTGGCGTCGCATAGTTGCAGAACGCGGCTTTTCGGACATGCCCTTCGATCGTGTTGATCGTCGGTGCGTGCATCAACAGGTGATGGAAGAGGATGATATCGCCCGGGCCTCCGGTGATCTCGACAGGCTCATGCGCATCAAAGTCCCGCATGACCTTTTTGAATGCGCGCCGCTTGCGGTTGTCAGGCGATGACGGGTCGTTTTCGCAGGCAAAAAACAGCGCCCGGTGACTGCCCGGCCAGACTGCGAAACCACCGCCGCCCTCAGGGACGTCATCAAGATACGCCACCGCGCCAACCTTGAACGGAAGCAAGGGCAGATCGACATGGGCGTGGATCGGAATGTCGGCGTGCTCGGGCGTCGGAAACGTAGGATAGATCCCGCGGGACCGCTCGGGCGGGAGAACGTTGCCCGCCCCCAGCAACTGTTCGACCATCGCGAACACAATCGGGTTCGTGGTCAACAGAGCGTCAAGCTCGGGCTGCCCCCAGACCGCTTCCCGCAGCTTGACCTTTCCGTAACGGTCGCTCACGGCAAGTGTGCCCAGGCAGTCTGTCGCGACACTCCGCCAGGTGGACGGGTCGTTGCGATCGAAATTCGAGCCAAGAGCCTCCCACATGAGGTCTTCCGATCGCGTCAAAAGGCTCTGGTCGAGTACGCCGCGCTTTACGATATAGCCGTTCAGTGCGAACGACTCGATATCATCGGTGGTAAGTTCTGCCGCCTTCGGGCCGCCCTTTAACACCTTCAATTCAATGGCCATAATATCAGCCCCCCTCGATAAGCGTTCGAAAGGCGTGTAATGGACTTTCAAACGCGAGTTGCGCTTATTTCAATATTCCGACGGTAACGGATTCTCCGGCATTTTTCAACGAAAGCTGTTTATTCGCGCCCTCTGGGTGCTTTGGAAACACCGAAACGGGACGCAGGCAGACCCGGGCCGACCATACCAAACACTGCAAAATGCAATCCGCCGAAAACCGGAAAACGCTTTTCATCCAAGACAAAACGGGCAGGACATTATTGCGGGTTGTCTGGAAAAGAGCTGCGACCGTCACGCGTTCCGGACAACCGCGCCAGGCATTTCAATGTTGTAACAGCCCTGCGCCCTTGCATGATCGGTGCAGTACCCAGCCCCAACAAAACAGAAATACCAAGAGTTTCCCTGGCGGCGCCTCAAAACAGGCTGCGAGAAGTCGATGTCGCGCATTTTGGCCAGTTCATGAAGCCTTGCACGGCACCGCGAGGGCGTGTCGGGGCGGCATGCGATCTGCCGCCCCGGTCCGGCCATCAACTGTCAGGTGCGTTGGGGAAAAACAGTTGCTGGTCGTTGACCTTGTAGCCCGCGATGGCCGCCTGCCCTTCATCCGAAACGAGCCAGTCCGCAAAGGTCTGCGCAGCGTCCACGTTCACAGACGGGCATTTGGCCGGGTTGACCGGGATCACGCCGTACTGGTTAAACATGTCCTCGTCCCCCTCGACGACGACGCTGTAGTCCTGCTTGTTGGCGAAACTGATCCAGGTCGCGCGGTCCGTCATCACGTAGGCCCCCATCCCGATGCCCGTGTTGAGCGTCGCCCCCATGCCTGATCCCGTCTCGCGGTACCAGTCGCCCGACGCCCCGGTCGGATCGACACCTGCGGAACTCCAGAGTGCCATTTCCGCCTTGTGGGTCCCGCTGTCGTCGCCGCGCGATGCAAACGGCGCTCCGGCCTCTGCGATCTGCGACAGGGCACCCTGCACGTCGTTCATGCCCGCGACACCTGCCGGATCGGCGGCAGGGCCCACCACAACGAAATCGTTATACATCAAGTCCGTGCGTTCAGTGCCGAAGCCATCCGCGACGAATTTCTCCTCTGACGCCTTCGCATGCACCAGCAATACGTCGCCGTCACAGTTCTCGGCGTTCTTGATTGCCTGACCGGTGCCGACGGCCACGACGTTCACCTGGATGCCGGTCTTGTCCTGGAAAATCGGCAGGAGATAGTCGTAGAGGCCGGAATTCGCCGTCGACGTGGTGGACTGGACGATAATCGACTGGTCTTGCGCCCAGGCGGCACTGCCGATGAGCAGTGCAAACGCCGTCGTAGTCAGTTTCCGTGCATGCATGATGATCTCTCCCTTGTTTTGCTTGTCTCAGACAAGAATTCTGCCGTTCAGGTAATCCCGTGCCTCGGGTGATCGGGGCTTGGGGAAAAAGTCTGACGCCGCGCTGTGCTCTGCAATTCGTCCGCGATGCAGGAACACGACGTCATCGGCCATGCGGCGGGCCTGCCCCATATCGTGGGTCACGAAGATGATGCGGACCCCCCGGGCGCGCGCGCCGCTTACGATCCCTTCGATGGCGAGGACCGATGCCGGATCAAGGCTTGCGGTGGGCTCATCGAGAAACAGAACTTCCGGGTCCGTCGCCAAGGCCCGGGCGAGCGCAAGTCTCTGCGCCTCTCCGCCAGACAGCAGGCGCGCGGGCTGACTGGCCTTGTGGGTCAGCCCGACATGGTCAAGCAAGGCGTCGCGGCGCGCGGTGTCCTTGCCGCGCGCCTTCAGGACGAAGTCGATATTGGCCGCAACCGACCGGCGCAGAAGGACCGGCTTCTGGAACACAAGCGCTTGACGTCCCGTGGCCTGTTCAGGCCCCTGCCCGCCCCAGTCGATCCGTCCGGCGGTTGGCCGCATCAGCCCGTGCAGGAGCTTTAGCAACAGGCTCTTGCCCGAACCGTTTGGCCCCATGATCATCGTGCAGCCGGTTGGGCCAAGGGTCAGTTCCAGCCCTTCAAGCACGGTCGCTTCGCCAAAGCGCAGCCCCAGGTCCCGGACTTCCAGTGGCAGAAGCGGCGAACGTGCGGGCGCGGCGCGCGTCGGCATGTGGATCGAGGCCGTGGCGTCAGACATAGGCCTGCCTCGCGGCTGTCATACGCACCGATTGCACAGCCGCGTTCACGCCAAGCGCAATGACAAGAAGGATAATCCCGAGGGCAAGCGCCAGGGACAGGTCGCCCTTTGACGTCTCCAGCGCGATGGCGGTCGTCATGACGCGGGTCAGATGGTCGATATTGCCACCGACGATGATCACCGCGCCCACCTCTGCGACAGCGCGGCCGAACCCGGCGAGGCCGACCGTCAGCAATGAATACCGGGCGTCCCAGAGAAGCGCCTGCATGGTTTGCAGCCGGGTCAGACAGAGCGACCGGAACTGTTCCGCATATTCGCTGTGCAGGTCTTCGAGCACTTGCCTCGACAAAGCGGCCACGATGGGCGCGATCAGGATCGTCTGGGCAATGATCATTGCCGTTGGCGTGTAAAGCAGCCCCAGAAACCCCAGCGGCCCGGAGCGCGACAGGTGCAGATAGACCAGCAGACCGACCACCACCGGCGGCAGACCCATCAGCGCGTTCATCACAATCAAAACCGCGTTCCGCCCCGGGAAACGCCCGATGGCGACCAGGGCTCCGATCGGCAAGCCGATCAGGCAGGCCACCGCAGTGGCGGTCAGGCTCACGCGCAGCGACAGCAGGACGATCTCGATCAGGTCGGCATCACCCGAGAGCACGAGCGCGAAAGCGAGACCAAAGGCGTCTCCGATGCTTTGCAAATTCTCCCCCTGTTCGCATAATTTACGCTGTTTTCGATAGCTATGCAGTTTGAAAACAGAAGTTCAAGGCTGAAATCCATGCCAAAATTCGGTCTTTGCTTCGATGAATGCAGTTTTTAGTGAATTCGCCCATTGCAGGAACATGCATAATTTACAGAGGCATTCTTTAGGATACAGACGCGGTTGCGTCGGCATCCGCTTTCGATGCGGCGCTGTGCTTCATCGGTGCTACCCGAACGCCCTGACGCTCCCCCGACAAGGGTACCGCAACGGAGCCACGTGCAGGCTGGTGCTTGATCCGGTCTGGCATGATCCGCCGCGCGGCTTAGAGGATGACACACTGCGAAGGCCGGTGTCGTTCAGCAACGGACCTCCGGACGCAGAATGAACGTGATCGGGCTGTAACGCTGTTTCAGTCTGCCAAGTCTTCAATGAAGGGGCTTGCCAATCCACAATCAGCGGCAAGGGCATTGAGGTCTTTTCGCAGTGCTGGATTGAGTGTCAGGCCCTCTTTGCGCCGCGCCTCTGCCATCGCCGTCTTGCCATCGCCCGGCAGGCGAACGGGGTCGTGACCGGGCAAAGGCGGTGAGGCGCGCATCTCGGCAAAAACGCGGGCAGCCTGTTCCGCGAAATCATCCCCGATACCGAAGGCCGCAGGATCAATCGCAACCACGAACTGTCCGGTGTTGGTCGGCGAAGAGGTATCCTGCGTGAAATCGACCACGTCCGAGCCAAACGCAGCACCGTTCAAAACTCCGGCCATCAACCCGATTGTCACCGACAAGCCGAACCCTTTGGGCCCTCCGATGGGCAACAGGTAGCCTTCGGATTTGCGCGCCGGGTCGGTGAGCGGTTTGCCGTCACGCCCGACCATCCAGCCTTCGGGCATGGGCTGCCCCTGCTGCAGCATCGTCTTGATCTTGCCCATCGCCGCCACGGTTGTGGCCATGTCGAAGACAAAGGGATCGGGGCCGGAAATCGGGGCCGAAAAGGCAATTGGATTGGTGCCAAGCAGCAGGTCCGTGCCGCCATAAGGTGGCACGTGGTTGGCGCTGCCCACGGCAGCAGCCATGCCGAGCAATCCGGCCTCGGCCTGCGGGCGCACGTAAAGCGCCAAGGGTCCGGCATGATTGCCGCGCCTTACGCCAACCCAGCCTATCCCAGCGGTGCGCGCTTTCTCCATGGCAAGGTCTCGGGCGGCGGCCATGGCCAGATGACCAAGCCCGTTGTCGCCATCCACGACCGCCGTGGCCACGGTATCCTGCGCGATGGTGACCTTGGGCGTTGGATTGCACCCGCCACCGTCAAGCCGCGCGAGGTATTGGCGCAGGCGGAACACGCCGTGAGTGCCGTAGCCGTACACATCCGCTTCGACCATGAGGCTTGCGACCTTGACCGCGTCGTTCTCTGGCACCCCGTGCGCCATGAGCGCCCGGGAGACAAAGTCAATCAGGTCCTCAATCGCTATGGCAGCGGGGTCAGCCATCGTAGGCTCCGACGGTTTCTTTCTGCCAGAAGACGATCCTGCGCTGTGTCCACTGCACGATCAGGTAGAGCATGAGACCGACAACACTGAGATAGAGGATGAGCGAGAACACGCGCGGCGTATTGAGTTGCGATGCCGCGACCCGGATCAATTCACCAAAGCCTTTGCCGCCGCCAAGGAATTCGCCGGTGATCGCGCCGGCCATCACGCCGACCGCACCGATCTTGAGGCCGGTGAAGATCTGCGGAAGGCCGGTGGGCAGCTTCATCTTGATCAGCGTCTGCATCCGGCTGGCGCCCATGGTCTTGAACAGCATGCGTGCATTTTCATCCGCCGCGTGCAGCCCGGCAGCCGTTCCCACAACAATGGGGAAGGTTGCGATAAAGGCGGCCAGGGCCACCTTGGATTCGATCCCAAACCCCAGCCACGCCACGAACAGCGGGGCAAATGCCACCTTGGGCATGGTGTCGATGGCCACAAGGTAGGGCATGACCGCTTTTTCCCCGAACGCGGTTTCCCCGACAAGCACACCAAGCGAGAAGCCGATGGCGATGGCCAGCGCGAAGCCGTAGATCACTTCTTTTATGGTGATCCAGAGCGCGCCGAGCATATAGCCGCCTGTCAGCAGGTTCTGTCCGACAAAGATCATGTCTTTGAGCGTTTCCCACGGCGTCGGCAGAATAATCGGAGAGACCAGGCCAAAGCTGGTGACGAACTGCCAGATTCCGATGAACACCACGAACACGAACGTCATGGCGATCCAACGCGGGACGGAGTCGATGAACGCGACTTCCTGTTCCCAGACGGTGTCTTCGCCTGTATCCAACTCTGACGTGGCGTTTGTCTGATACTCGGTCACATGTCTTCTCCCTTGTCCAGCATGCCCCGAATGTGATCGACGATTTCGCCGAATTTCGGCGTTGTCATCATGTCGAGCGTCCGTGGCCGGGGAAGATCAACTTTCACGATCTCGGCAATGCGCCCCGGGCGCGGTTTCATCACCACGATTTCATCGGACAGGATAACGGCTTCCTGAATCGAATGGGTCACGAGGAAGGCCGTTGCCTCCTGTTCGCGACAGATCCGCTGAAGCTCCATGTTCATCATGTCGCGCGACAGTTCATCAAGCGCGCTGAACGGTTCGTCCAGAAGCAGAACGGCTGGTTCGGTGATAAGCATCCGGCAGATCGAAGCGCGCTGCGCCATGCCGCCCGACAGCTCATTCGGGTATACGTTTTCAAACCCCTTGAGGCCGACGATTTCGAGAAGCTCGTGGGCCTTGTCCATCGCCTTTTTGGCGGCGGCCTTGCCATCGCGGATCTCGATGGGGAGCACGATGTTTTCCACGGCAGTCTTCCACGGGAATAGCGTTGCCTGCTGGAACATCATACCGATGTCCCGACGCGGCCCTTTGACAGGCTGATTCTGAAGGATGACCCGGCCCTTGGTGGGCGGGATCAGCCCGGCCATGATCTTGAGCAGTGTCGACTTCCCACAGCCGCTGGATCCGATGACCGAGGTAAAGCTGCCTTTGCGCAGGGTGAGACTGACCTCTTCAAGCGCAATCACCTTGTTGCGCGCATAAGTCTTGCTGACCTTTGTCAACTCGTAGACCGGCGCGCCAAGTGGCGCGCCGGAATAGTCGTGTGCAACGGCCGTGCTCATCCGCCTGCGGCCTCGCTTCCGAGAGCGGCGAATTCGTTGGTCCAGATCGCTCCCAGATCCTCAAGCGGTGCCGCGATCTCGCCCCCCGCGACAAGCGCGTCTTGCCATTCGGCCCAGACCTCTGCGGGATACCAACCAAGATGCGGGCTGCCTTCTGGTGGGATCGTCTTGGACCGCACCGCGTCGAACAACGCGGACTGGAATTCCTTGTCTTCGCCTTCTTGCGGGTTGCCTGCCGCAAGATGTGCAAGGACCGCGTCGCGGTTTGCATCGTCAAGCGCAAAGGCATGGCCCTTGGCGAAGGCACGGCTCCAGGCTTCGACCAGTTCGCGGTCGTTCGCGATCGTGTCCGCCATGGTTGCAATGCCGTTGCCAAAGAAGCGCCCGAACTCGGCCGGGGTGATGTCGCGCACGGCCATGCCGCGTTGGTTGAGGATGGCCGTGTCAGCCGTCGATGCGGAATAGGCATCGATCTCGCCGTTCAGGAAAGCCGCTGTGGCGGGTCCACCGTCACCGACGGTCAGGAATTCGTAATCCTCGCCCTCTGTCATGCCTGCGCCTGTCATGACGTTTCGCGCAAAGCCAACTTCGGCACCATCGGCGGTGCCGGTGCCGATCACCTTTCCGCGCAGGTCCTCAATGCTCTGGATGTCGGAATCCTGCTGGACTGCGATGCCAAAGTTGCTGCGGGCCGCCACGTTGTAGATGTGCACCGCGTTGACCCCACGTGATTGTGCCGCAATGAGCGGACCGGGACCGGGGCGGCCGAAATGGGCTTGTCCGGCGGACAGGGCTTGCAGAACCGCGCCTGACCCGTTGATCGCCTCGACGGTGACGTTCAGGCCTTCTTCCTCGAAAAAGCCTTCGCCAATCGCAACGAAGACAGGGAACGAGTTGATGGCCGACGGGCTGGGCTGCACAAAAGTGATGTCTCGCATGCTTTGCGCGAGTGCCGATTTGCCCAACAGGCTCGTGGCCGGCACAGCGGCAAGCAACGAGGCGGTGAATGTTCTTCTGTTGATCATGATGGTTCTCCTCCCAATCGTGTCTGACCAGTGCCGCCGCTCTCCCCGGCGGCGTGGTCGCTATACGGAGCGCACAGTATTTCTGAGCGTACCGATCCCGGAAACTTCACAAACCACGGTGTCGCCGTCTTTCAGGAACTGCGGCGGATCCATCGCATAGCCAACGCCTGACGGTGTGCCGGTGGCGATCATATCGCCGGGTTCGAGCGTCAGTCCTTCTGACAGGGATGCGATCAGCGTGGGAATATCGAAGATCATATCCTTCGTATTCCCGTCCTGACGCTGTTCGCCATTCACCGTGAGTCCGATGGACAGGGCGTGCGGGTCATCGATTTCATCGGCGGTGACGATCACCGGGCCGATGGGGCAAGAGCCATCAAGCCCTTTGCCCTTGAAATACTGTCCGCCATGGCGACGCTGGATGTCGCGTGCGGAAATGTCGTTCAGGATCGTGTATCCGAAGATGTGATCCATCGCGTCCGCCCTGGAAATATTCCGGCCCGGTGTGCCGATGACCACGGTCAGTTCGACCTCGTAATCGATGGATGTCGACACTTCGGGAAACAGCAGAACGTCACCCTCTGGTGCCACCACTGCGGTCGGCGGCTTGGTGAAAAAGACGGGGTGTTCGGTTACGCCGACTTTCTGGTTCTGCGCCCTGTCACCTTCGGCGATATGCTCGGCGTAGTTGCGCCCAACACAGAAGATATTCTTCCGCGGGTTCGGGATGGGCGCCATTGGAAGTGCGCCCTCGCCGACAATCCTGTCCTGATGCTGGCCGTCTTCGGCCTCTGCGACGAACCTGCGCACAGCGTCGAGCGCCGGTTGCCCGCCCTCGATCAGCGCTTGCATCGACTTTGCAGCCTCAGAAATGTTCAGCGCTCTGCCGTCCGACAGATACGCGACGCAAATGGGGGCGCCATCCACAGAAACAGTTGCCAATCGCACTCGGCACTCCTCCCTCGTGCTTGTGCCATGTGCCTTCCGCGCTGCTGTGCTGCGACTCACCGACACATGTCTCTTCTCTCTTTCCAATCATGGTTTGCCGACTTACGGTTCGGTTCAACCAACCAATCACTGAATTGGGTAAGCCATGACACCGGACACCGACCTCGTGCAAAGACTGCGCGACCTGATCGATACGGCAGGATATCGGCACAATGATCGCGTGCCTCCAGAGCGTGAGCTGTGCAAGGCACTCGGCACCACGCGGAACCAATTGCGCAAGGCTCTAGCCGAGCTTGAGGCGCAGGGGCGCATATGGCGGCACGTCGGGCGGGGTACCTTCGTTGGGTCGCGCCCCGTACTGAACCTGCAGGATGTCACCTATCTGGGTGACCTGATCAAACCAGAGCAAGTCGTGGAAGTCCGGTTCACCATTGAACCGCAGCTTTGCCGCCTGGCAGCGCTTCAGGCAACCCATTCAGATCTCAAGCAAATGCGGCTTTGCGCCCAACGTTGCCGAGAGGCAGTCGACTGGCGGTCCTACGAGGCTTGGGACAACAATCTGCACCACGCCATCGCCCGGTCGACCCGCAATCAGTTGTTCCTCTATTTCTTCGAAACGCTGAACGCCGTGCGGCGGTCGATCGTTTGGGGGCAACCACGCATGACCCGAAAACCGCCTGAGGATTACTCCAGCTTTTATGAACATGACGTCATCCTTTCCGCGATTGATCTTGGCAATGCAGACTTGGCGGCACAGGCGATGCACTCGCATCTCAAATCGGTCTACACGCGCGTGCTGCCCCAGGGGATACCGTCGGCGCGAAAGCCGCACACGCCAACCAATTCAAAAAATGGTTGAAAAGCGGGTCAACCTGACACCTTGCATAATGCCCAGGAACCTCGTGTTTACACACGCGTCGGCACGACCGGGTTGGTTGGGCCGTAAGGGAAGCGTTTGAAGCGTCATAGCGCTGCGGCTCGGTCCCTTTGCAACAAAAAACGCTCAGGAGGAAAGCGATGTCAGATCACGTCATCCCCGCGCCGCAGGTGCACGTCATTCCAACTCGGGGCGGAGGCACCTTCCCCGTCAGACGGGTCTATTGCATCGGGCGAAATTTTGCGGCCCATGCTGTTGAGATGGGCCACGATCCCGACCGTGAGCCGCCATTCTTCTTTCAGAAGAACCCCAACAATCTCGATGCGTCCGGCGAGTTTCCCTATCCGCCGCACACCTCGGATGTGCATCACGAAGTCGAACTTCTGGTTGGCTTGAAATCCGGCGGCACCAACATCCCGCTGGATAAGGCGCTGGAT
Source organism: uncultured Rhodobacterales bacterium (assembly GCA_964476315.1). Lineage (GTDB taxonomy): Bacteria > Pseudomonadota > Alphaproteobacteria > Rhodobacterales > Rhodobacteraceae > Marivita. The sequence continues at coordinate 579 of CAYZAD010000083.1, read as the reverse complement.
CACGTCTGGGGCTACGGGGTGTCTTTGGACATGACACGGCGCGATCTGCAGGGCGAAATGAAAAAGATGGGACGTCCGTGGGAAATCGGCAAAGCCTTTGAACGGTCTGGTCCGGTTGGTCCCTTATTGCCAGTTTCCGAGGTTGGTCATCCGGATCAGGGGCGCATCGCGCTGACCGTGAATGGCGAGTTGCGCCAGGAAGGTGACCTGAACCAGATGATCTGGAAGGTACCGGAAATGATCTCTTACCTGTCGGAATATTTCGAGCTGGCCGCCGGGGATGTCATCATGGCTGGCACCCCGTCGGGTGTGAACGCGGTCGTGAAGGGCGACGTGATGGAGGCAACCATCGAGGGCGTCGGATCGCTGACCGTCACGGTCGTTTGAGTTCCGAAAGCCCGACCCCGGGGCGCTGTTCGCATTGCGCCCCGGCTCCGGCGCTTTGGTTACCCCTGCCAAGCGTTACTTACGGCCCATTCCAGGCGTCATCTTAATAAGCGCTGATCGCATCCGCCAGTTCGGGCATGGTCATGTCATCATCCTGATCAACCAATTCGATCAGAAAGGACCGATGTGGGT
>CAYZAD010000082.1:0-11162 GCA_964476315.1 uncultured Rhodobacterales bacterium | reverse complement strand
CCAATCGTATCGCCGTCAGCCCGCGCGGCGGCGAAGGGCTCCGACCCCCGTCGCTCCGGCGGCATTGGTTCGGTTCACGACGTCCACGTTCGCACCAAGGCACCTGGCTGCATTGGCACCCAGCGCGCGGGCAATCGTATCCATACCACTGCCGACAGATCCAGGGACGATCATCGTGATGTCATTTTCAGGGAAATCCGCCAAGACAGGCGAAGCGGCAATCACCGCGATGGCGAGCGTTGAGCAAAATGCGACGGTGTCTCTTCTCAAAAGTCGGACTGTTTCGCAGCCCGCAGACCCCGGCGAACCGACGGGCGCGGAGACTAGCCGACCTCGGGCATGTCGTAGAACTCGGTCGGGGAAATGATCTGATTGACCTGTGACACAAGGTTGCCTGCCTCGGCGCTGAGCTTCAGGAAAGCCTGCCATTCCGGATCCGCTGCCATTGCGCCTCGCCGGGCTGCCCTGTCTGCCGCATCCTTGTAGACCCATACGTGGACATAGGAATTGACGTCGCCCGTCTCGACGATCCCATACAGAAGCGGCTTGCCCAGATGACGGCTTTGCGGCCCGAAACCATGCTCGGCATATAGTTTCAGGTGCTTTTTGATTGTGCCGGGTCGGCAGGTATACGTGCGATGATCAAAGATCATGAGAGCTCTCCGAGGCTGGGGTTCCAGAAATGAGACGGATCAAATCCGCGAGTGTGTAAATCAGCATGACCGCGCCAGAGAGCGGGATGGCGATATAGAAAAGCCGCACAGGCAGGTCGAGGATCGGCGTCAGCGCGGTGGCTTTCATGGTGAGTTGCAACCCGTACCACGTCATCGCAACAAGGAAGCCAAGTGACAGAAGGCCTGTCAGGATTTGCAGGATGCGGCGCTGTGAAGGTGGCAGCGCCATCGGCAGCCAGTCCACCTGAAAATGATCCTTCTCGCGCCAAAGCGCCGCCGCGCCTAAAAACACCATCCAGGCAAACAGCCCCTGAACGATCTCATCGAACCAGGCAAAACCGGCCAGTTTGAAGACACGGGCGATGACGTTGATGAAAAGCAACGCAAAGAGAGCAGAGAGGCAGACGGTGGGGATACCGCGAAGCACTTGCCCAGCGATGCGGTCGATTTGCGCGAGCTTTGTCATGGGCCCATCACCAGATTGGGCAGCCAGACAGAAACCGAAGGCACTGTCACGACAAGCAGGAGAACGAACACAATCCCAAGAAGATAGGGCATCAGCGCCTTGGACAGGCGGCCGACCGACAACCCCGCAACAGAAGAGACGGCGAACAACACCATACCGACAGGCGGGGTCAGAAGCCCGACCATGGAACACATGATCATGATGACCCCGAACTGCACCGGATCGACGCCGATTTCGGTCATGACAGGCAGGAACAGGGGCACGGTGAGCACGATCACGGCGATACCCTCAAGGAATAGCCCAAGGATCAGCAGGACGAGCACGACAATCGCCATGAGGACCGCAGGGTTCTCCGAAAGCTCCAGCATCGAGGTGACAAGCTGGTTTGGCACACGCTGATGCACCAGCATCCAGCCAAAGAAGCCCGCCGCAGCGATGACGAACATCACCCGGATGGTGTGCTGGAGCGTCTCCCAGAGGATTTGGGGGAGCTGGCTGGGCTTGATCTCACGATAGACCACCATGGACAGGATCAGGGCGTAGGCGCTCGCTGCGACGCCAGCCTCCGTCGGCGTGAACAACCCGCCGAAAATACCGGCTATGATGATGATCGGCGTCAGAAGGGAGAGCGCGGCATCGAGGAAACTCGCGCCGATCTCGCGCCATGCGATGTGATCGCGCCGCGGCATCTTGTGAAGCCATGCCACGATCCAGACAGCCGCCATCAGGGCCAGCGCCATCAGCAGGCCGGGCACGACGCCGGCAAGAAAGAGCTTCGAAACCGAAACGCCGGTGATCGAGGAATAAAGCACAAAGGGAATGGAGGGCGGAAAGACCGGCCCGATGGTGGAAGAGGCCGCCGTGATGGCTGCCGAGAAATCAGGATCATAGCCCTTGTCAGCCATGGCTTTCAGCTCGACCTGGCCAAGGCCCGCCGCATCCGCGACCGCGGCGCCCGACATGCCCGAGAAAAGAAGCGATGCCAGCACGTTCACCTGCCCCAGCCCGCCCCGGACATGCCCAACACAGGCATCCGCGAACCGGAAGATCCGGTGGGTGATCCCGCCAGTGTTCATCAAATTGCCCGCAAGAATGAAGAAGGGAATAGCCAGGAGGGTAAACCCCGTTGTGGCCGAGAACATGCGCTGCGGCAGCATCGACAGGATCCGCATGTCGCCCTGCAGTGCGTAGAACCCGACGGCTGTCAGACCAAGCGAGACGGCCACAGGCAGGCCAAGCCCGATCAGCAGCACAAGAATGAGCAGGATGATGAAGGTAACCATGTCAGATCTGCCAATACTGGGCCCGCACGCCGAAGCGTGCGAGCCCGAGGGAGGTTACTTCAGGAAACTCAGAAAGGTTTCCATGTTCTCCGCGCCGCTGTATTCAGCAACCCGCTCACGCGCGGGGCCCATCATCGCGGCGAAGGGGGCAAGATCCGGCCGGGTCACCGTCATTCCGGCGGCTTCGAGCGCGGTGATCTCTTCTTCTTCCTGAGCGATAACCGCTTCACGCATCATCTTGCCGGCGGCAGCACTCTCTTCACGAAGAATCTGCTGCTGTTCTTCGGTAAGCCCGTCAAACACGTCCTTATTGATGACATGCACCATCGAGTTGTAGACGTGCCGCGTCAGTGCGAGATTTTCCTGGAACTCGTTCAGTTTGAAGTGGTAGATCACGCCGATCGGGTTTTCCTGGCCATCCACAACACCCTGATTGAGCGCGTTCGGCAGCTCCGGGAAAGCGATCTGGGTGGTTGCTGCGCCCAGGCCTTCCATGGCGGCGACGATCTGAAGCTCGGGCGGCGTGCGCAGTTTGAGGCCTTCCACATCGGCCGGGGAATTGATCGGGCGCACCGAGTTCGTGATGTTGCGGAACCCGTATTCCCAGTTGGCCAGCATCACCAGCCCCTGCTCTTCCAGCTTCGGCGCAGCCCAGTCTGTGAAGGGCCCGTCCAGGACTTCATGTGCATGCTCGTAGCTTGAAAAAGCAAACGGTGTCATGACCGTACCGAAGGCCTTTTCGTACTTGTCGAGCGCCCCTTGCGTCGGCAGGTTCATCTCGATTGCGCCGAGAATGGTTTGTTCCAGTTGCTCAGGCGGCGAACCCAATTCGTTGGCCGGGTAAAGCTCTACCGCAATCGCTCCGTCGGTGCGCTCAGCAACCCGCTCGGCAAATTGCTCAGCGGCAAGATGGCCCGGATGTGTGTCAGCAGCAAAATGGGCAAGTCGCAGCGTAACATCTTGTGCGAGCGCGGCACCCGCCGCAAGCGTAGTAATAACCGTGGTTGTCAAAAGTGTTTTCAGCATTTTTTCCTCCCAGAGATGCTGTTTTTGCCTTCCCAAACGACGGGGATGGCCGTTGATCGAACTCAGTTTTCGGTTGTTTCCGGCAGGCTCGCCTCGACGCCTGTAAGTTGCTCGTAGGCCTTGATGACGGCTGTGCAGCCCTCGTCGCCATGCCCCATGATCGAGGCCAGCGCATATGTTTGGTTGACGGACTGCGCCATGAAAGCCGGAAGGCCCGCGCTCTCCAGCCATTCGGCGTAATAGCGGACATCCTTCTGGGCGTTTGCGAGCGACATATGCGGGGTGAAATCGCGGCGCAGGGTCAGTTCGCCATAGAGGTCCATCATGCCCGACTTGCCACCGGCCGCAGAGATGATTCCAATCACCTTCGACATATCGAGGCCCTCCTTGGCGGCGAGCGCAAAGCCCTCGCACCAGGACGCGACGTTCGCAAACGCGATGTAATTATGGATGAGCTTCAGCCTGATCGCGTGGCCGGCAGGACCGACATGAAAGATGTTCTCGGCGTAGGTATCGAAAACAGGTCGCAGCCTTTCCAGAAGGGCCTCTTCGCCGCCGAAAAGGATGTTGACCTCCCCGCGATCCGCATGCGCCGGTGTGCGCGTCATCGGCGCTTCGGCATAGGCGACGCCGGCAGCGGCACAAGCATCGCGCATGATGTCCACATGTTCAGCGGATACGGTTGTATGGTCTAGAAAGACCGCGCCGTCTTTAAGAGCAGCTATCGCGCCATCCGGCCCCAATGCCAGCGCGCGCACAGCTTCCGCAGTGGTGATGCAAACTGCGAGGATGTCCACCTGACCCGCCATCTCGACGGGATCGGCACACTCTGTGGCGCCCTGCCCGACTGCGACAGCGACCTTGTCAGGGTCCAGATCGGCGACCAACAGATCAGCGCCATGTTTGAGAAGGTTCTTGGCGAGGCCGCGCCCCATGCCGCCCAAGCCAATAAGCCCAATTCGTTCCTGAGACATTCGAACTTCCTCCCTGAATTGCAGCCAAACACATTTACAGTTGTCTGACAACCTGTTTTATGAAGTTTCCACGTGAACTTATTCCCCTGGTCACAGCGCCTTGCCCCCCGAATTCAGCAGGTGCAAAGCGACTGATCCGGACCCGTTCGGTCGAACCGCCCGGAGCCCGATCAGAAGAACGCGCCGCCACATCGCAATGAATTTGACCGTCAAAGAATTCCGACATGACGTCGGCGGTCATTCCCCTCGATAACTTTACGGCCGGTGACGCGCGCGCGTCGTTCATCGCGGCGACGCTTGGATGGGCGACGGCGAGAATGAGCGGGAATATGGGCGCACCGTCGTCCGCAGGGTCCGTGACATTCACCCGGACACACTCGTTGCCGGGAAACACCTTCCAGGTCGAAAGGCGGCGTTCGACGACGGCACCCCCGAAACTGCGCGGTCCTTTCATCGCGCACTTTGCCTTCGAAAATCGCAAATCGCGTGACCATTCCCACATTCCTTCCGGGCTTCAGCGGCGTTCGGCAATCAGGCGCGTTTGCTGATAGGCGGCCAGACCTTCGATACCGCCCTCGTGGCCATAGCCGGATTCGTCGACACCTCCGAAAGGGGTCTCCGGCAGCGAAATCATGGCAGTATTGATCCCCGTCATCCCGGCCTTCGTTTCGCGTCGCAACCGTGCCGCAATGTCGGCATCCTTAGTGAAGGCATATGCCGCCAGACCGACGTTCAGACGATTCGCCCGCGCGAACATCTCATCGGGTCCTGACACTGAAGAGACGGGCGCAAGCGGTCCGAACGGTTCCTCGTTCATGATCGCCGCAGAGTCGGGCACATCCGCAAGAACAGTGGGTGCATAAAACGACCCGACATTGCCAACGCGCTGACCGCCGGTCGTCACGCGCGCACCATGCGACACCGCATCGTCAACAAGCCGCTGCATGACCCCGATCCGGCGTTCCGCGACAAGCGGACCCATCGTTGTTGCCTCGTCCATGCCATTACCAACGACCTGCGCTTGGGCAACAGATGTGAGCGCATCCACGAATTGCGGGTACACCGCTTCCTCGACAAGAAACCGTGTCGGCGAAATGCACACCTGACCGGCATTCCGGAACTTTGCAGCACCAAACATCTTTGCTGCCTCCTCAATGTCGGCATCGGCGAAGATCATGACCGGCGCGTGGCCGCCAAGCTCCATCGTTGTACGCTTCAACGTGTCCGCCGCCTGCTTGACCAAGAGCTTCCCGACAGGGATCGAGCCGGTCACCGAAACCTTTTTAAGTATAGGAGAGGCCAGAAGATGGCTCGACACGTCAGGCGGGTTGCCGAACACAATCTGCAGCGCACCGGGCGGCACACCTGCATCATGAAACGCCGCGGCAATCGCCATCGCCGTCGCCGGTGTCTCCTCGGACGGTTTGAGCAGCATCGAGCATCCCGCCCCCAGGGCATGTGCGATCTTCCGGATCACGTTCGTTCCGGGGAAATTCCACGCCGCAAAGCCGCAGGCCGGGCCGACCGGCTCGACAAGAGCCAGATATTGATGGTCCGACGCGCGGCCCGGAATGACGCGACCATAGGCGCGTCGCCCTTCCTCTCCGCACCAGCGGGTCACGCCGATGACGAAATCCATTTCGGCCATACTCTCTGCCAATGGCTTGCCCATTTCCTGTGTGCACCATGCCGCAATCTCGGCTTTGCGCTCTTCAAGGTTGCGTGCGGCGCGCTCCATCACTTGCTGGCGCGCGTGCGCAGATAGTCCAGACCAATCCTTGAAGCCCCGCTCGGCCGCATCAAGGGCGCGATCCAGATCGGCTGACGAAGCATGTGGCGTCCGCCCGATCTCCTCTCCCGTCGCGGGGTTGATGATCGGCTCGTCACCGCCAGAACCCGTGGTCCACGCACCGTCAATCAGCATTTTTACGTCTGTATAGGTCATTTTGGATGTCTTCCGGTGTTGCGGTTGGTCAGTCAGGCATCTTTTCCAGCTCGACCATCGGGCCAAGCGCTTGCGGCGATATCTGCAACTCGATGATGGCGGGATTTCCAGCCCTCCGCGCCTCGGCGAAAGCCGCTTCGAACTCGGCGTTGGTCGTCGCCGTCGCCCCGAAAGCACCATAGCTGCGGGCCAGTGCTGCAAAGTCGGGATTGAAAAGCTTGGTGCCGCTGGGTCGACCCGGATACTTCTTTTGCTGGTGCAGTCGAATGGTGCCGTACATCCCGTTGTTCGAAATGAGCACGATAATGTTCGCCCCCTGCTCGCAGGCAACGCCGAACTCTTGCATGGTCATCTGGAAGCAGCCGTCACCCGCAAGGCAAATCACCTCCTGCTCCGGGCGCTCGATCTTTGCGGCCACGGCTGCGGGCAAACCATATCCCATCGAACCGCTCGTCGGAGCCAGCTGCGTGCGGAAACTGCGGTACCGGTAATAGCGATGAAGCCACGCCGAATAATTGCCTGCGCCATTTGTCACAATCGCGTTTTCTGGCAGCACCTCGTTGAGATGCGCGATCACCTGCTCAAGCTTCAGATCTCCCGGCGTTTCCCTTGGCACCTGCCACGCCTCGTAATCCGCGCGGGCGTCCCGGACCCAATCCCGTGAAGGCCTGGTTGCACGCTCAGCAAGTGCCTGCGCCATGCTTTGCGCAAATTTCCCGGCATCCGCAGCCACGGCGACGGTTGCATGATAAACGCGGCCAAGCTCCTCCGGATCGGCATGGATGTGAATCAGCTTCTGGGCCGGAACAGGCGGCTCGACCAGTGTGTACCCGCTCGTTGTCATCTCTCCGAGGCGGGCGCCAAGGCAGAAAATGACATCGGCATCGCGCACGCGTTGCGCCAGCTTCGGATTTACGCCGATGCCGATATCGCCAACGTAATTCGGATGTCGGTTGTCGAGAAAGTCCTGACACCGGAAGGACGCCCCGACGGGCAGGTCCAGTTTCTCGGCCACCGTGGCAATGGCTTTGGCCGCTGATGCCGACCAGTTGCCGCCACCCAGAATGACAAGCGGGCGTTCCGCGGCGTCGAGTTGCTCAATGACGGCTGCCACGTCAGACGAGGCGGCCAATCCCGATGGCAGAATTGCCGCTGGAACGGGTTGCACATCGCAACCGGACGACAGCATGTCTTCCGGCAGCGCCAGGACAACGGGGCCGCGACGCCCTGACTGAGCGACCTGAAAAGCGCGTGCAACGTATTCCGGGATGCGGTCGGCCCGATCGATCTCGGCAACCCATTTGGCAAGCGGTGCGAACATCGCCCGGTAATCGACTTCCTGAAACGCCTCCCGGTCGCGCTGGTCGCTTGCCACCTGCCCCACGAACAGGATCATCGGCGTTGAGTCCTGAAACGCCACATGGACACCCGAAGACGCATTGGTTGCGCCCGGTCCGCGCGTGACAAAGGCCACACCCGGCCGCCCCGTCAGCTTGCCATAGGCTTCGGCCATCATCGCCGCACCGCCTTCCTGTCGCGCAACCACGTTGTGAATGCCTGACTGGTAAAGCCCATCCAGTGCCGCCAGAAAGCTCTCTCCCGGTATGCTGAATACGCGCGCAACGCCCTGCTCACGCAGGGACGCGACCAGCGCGTCGCCGCCGTGCCTTGTCATATTGCCTCTTCTTCTGCTTGATACTCGTTCAGGCGAAGTCTTTGCGCTCGGCAAGACTGGTCGCCGCGTTGGCAAACCTGCGTCGCGTTGCGATACGTGCCTTTTCTGCGTCGCCCTCGGCGATCGCTTTGACCACCGCCCGGTGCTCTTCGATGACCGAGTCCTTGAATTCACAAGCTGCGGTGTTCTTGAGAAAGGCCGACCGAAGGTGCGTCTGGATATTCGCCTCGATCATACTGACGACGTCGCAGAAATACGAATTGTCAGAGGCTTCAGTGATCAGTCTGTAAAGCCGCAGTTCTGCGTCAACACGCTCCTCAACGGCTTTTTCCGGACCCCGCTGATTTGCTTTCACGAGCTCTTCAAACGTGGATTCAATGACTTCGAACTGCTCATCGCTGCGAAATTCCGCGGCAAGCGCAGCGGCCCCGGATTGCACAGAAGTCCGAAGCTGAAGCAGCTTCACGATCTCGCGCCGCTTCTCGAAACAAGCAGGACTGATCCGAAATGATGTTCTTTCGCTGCGATCGGCAACAAAGGCGCCGACCCCGCGCTTGGCGTCGACGACTCCGTCAAACTTGAGCAACGACACCGCCTCGCGAACCACCGTACGTGCGACGCCAAAGCGTTCAGACATCTCAGATTCGCTGGGAAGCTTGTCTCCGATTCGAAGCTCACCTGACGAAATGGCCGACATGATGGTCTGAGCGATTTCATCCGGAAGTCGACGAGGCCGCTCAATCGTCCCAAAAATTTCAGCGCTACCCATTCGGCACCTTCCTTCGATTTCGGTGATTTCAAACGTATGCGGTTCAGTCAAGCATATCATAAGTTGTCTGACAACAGTTTTATGTAACCATTAATATCTCGTCGAAATAAAGGACAAATGCGCCATTGACCACGCCCAGAGACTTTCCCGCTCTATCACCATCTTGTTCGCTGCTTCACAGATTCTGGGCAACTGATCATCGGCACCCTCGCATGGATGCGACGCCATGCGTGAGCGCCCATGACAAACCAAGAGCAGAAGCGCTGACCTGCTTTCGCGAAAAGACCGGCTGAACGGCTAGCCTGTTCTCCAGCCGATTTGACCCACAACGCACCCTGTCTCGCAGAGGTCAGGAAACAGACAGCCGTTCGATCTGCGCCTGATCGCTCGCACATGCGGGTAGTTAAGTTTCAAAAGTTTCTCAGGCCAGGCGTAACGCCGACCGTATAGACGTTGATTCCGAGGACTGTGTCAGCGTCCGGACGGGAAGTACGCGAATTACGCAGCCCAATCGGCAGAAAACAATCTGCAAAACCAAAGGAATGTCAAAGTCATTGATTTCAGTGGTGAGCCGTGCAGGGTTCGAACCTGCGACCCACTGATTAAAAGTCAGTTGCTCTACCAACTGAGCTAACGGCCCACTGGCGCGCTATCTAGAAAGAGGGCGGGTACGGGTCAACCCCCAAAAGCCACAATGCGGCTTAAGTTCAGAGAATTGCTTCACCGCGCCGGCAGGACCGTACTGGAAAGATGCATGCGAGAGGCGTATATGCCCGCGCATGGCGGATTACGGAACAGATGGCGTCTCTTTCATGAAGATGCATGGGCTCGGCAATGATTTTGTCGTTCTGGACGCACGCGTGCACCCGGTTGACCTGACGCCTGACCTTGTGCGCGCCTTGGGCGACCGCCATCGCGGCGTGGGATTCGATCAGCTTGCCACGATCAATCCCGGGACGGATGGGGCAGATGCGCATCTGGTGTTTTACAATGCGGATGGGTCGACCTCGGCGGCATGTGGCAATGCAACGCGCTGTATCGCGCGGCATTTGATGACCGAATCCGGTGCAGGTGATGTCACGCTGACGACCGACCGGGGCGTTCTTTACACGCAGGACAAAGGCCACGGTCTGACCGCGGTCAACATGGGGCATCCCCAGCTAGACTGGCAGGATATCCCGCTGGCGGAAAAGATGGACACTCTGGAACTGCCCATCGACGGCGCGCCCACGGCAACCGGCATGGGGAACCCGCACTGCACGTTCTTCGTAAAAGATGCCGAAGCCGTCGATCTTGAAGCCCGTGGCGCGGAAATGGAGCATCATCCGCTTTACCCGGAGCGCACCAATGTCCAATTCGCCAGCGTGCTCGGGCCAGACCACCTGCGGATGCGGGTCTGGGAGCGCGGCGTGGGTGTGACACTGGCGTCCGGGTCGTCCTCTTGCGCGACAGCAGTTGCTGCCGCGCGGCGTGGCCTGACGGGGCGTTCGGTGATCCTTGATCTTGACGGTGGGCAGATCGCCATTGACTGGCGCGACGATGGCGTCTGGATGACCGGTCCCACCGCGCATGTGTTCACGGGCACTCTGACCGCAGACTGGTTGGAGGCAAATCGATGACTCCGCCAAAATTCACCACGCTGGGCTGTCGGTTGAATGCCTATGAAACCGAAGCGATGAAAGACCTTGCCGCGCAGGCCGGGCTTGAGAACGCGGTTGTGGTCAACACCTGCGCCGTGACCGCCGAGGCCGTGCGCAAGGCCCGGCAGGAAATCCGCAAACTACGGCGTGAGAACCCCAACACGCGGTTGATCGTGACCGGCTGTGCCGCACAGACCGAACCCGAAACCTTTGCCAAGATGGCCGAGGTCGATGCGGTGATCGGCAATACCGAGAAGATGACGCCGGACACCTGGAAAGGTCTGGCGGCGGATTTCATCGGCCAGACCGAGGCGGTTCAGGTCAACGACATCATGTCGGTGACGGAAACCGCGCAGCACCTGATCGACGGTTTCGGCACGCGGTCCCGCGCCTATGTGCAGGTCCAGAACGGCTGCGACCACCGCTGCACCTTCTGCATCATCCCCTACGGTCGCGGCAATTCTCGCTCGGTACCGGCCGGGGTGATCGTGGATCAGATCAAGCGGCTGGTGGACAAGGGCTTCAACGAAGTGGTGCTGACCGGGGTGGATCTGACCTCCTGGGGTGCTGACCTGCCCGCGCAGCCAAAGCTGGGCGATCTGGTGATGCGCATCCTCAAGCTGGTGCCAGACCTGCCGCGCCTTAGGATCAGCTCCATCGACAGCATCGAGGTGGACGAGAACCTGATGCAGGCGATTGCCACCGAACCC
>CAYZAD010000081.1:0-11255 GCA_964476315.1 uncultured Rhodobacterales bacterium | reverse complement strand
TATCCGGGGATATGTCGGGCAGTGCCTGAATTTGCAAGATGTCATCGGGGAAGAAGTGGCAGCCCGTAGGGGAATCGAACCCCTCTTTCCAGGTTGAAAACCTGGCGTCCTAACCGATAGACGAACGGGCCATGCGCTGGCGTGGGGTGTATCTAGGCAAAGCAGCAGAGCCTTGCAAGCAGAAATTCACGTCCGGACGGCGATTTTTGCAGATCGCGGCGCGACAGGAAATCCGAAGAAAAAATCACTTCTTTTCAATTGCTTAAAAAGCGGATCGCGCGGCATCCTCAAGGCGAAGCTGCACAGACCGGCGCCCGCCCCATTCGTTGATCTCCAATCTGCCGGCAAGATGGAATCGCGCGCCGCCATGTTGCTCGAGTTCCGGGCCAAGCGGGCCATCGAACGCACCAAAGCAAATCGCATCCAGTCGCGCGCCGATTCCATCGCCAAACCCCAGTTTCAGATGCGACGTGCCAACCCGTTTCGCAAAACCGATCTGAACATCCGGGAACACAAACCGCGGTGCCGGTGCCCCGGCCCCGAAGGGACCGGCCGCCTCGAGCTGTTCGACCAGCTCAGGTGTTGCCGCCCCCGGCATGAGCGGCCCGTCCAGGCGCAAGTCCGACGCGCCCAAAGCATGCGCCCCTTGCTTGACAAGCAATTCCGTCAAACGGGCCATCGCCGGTTCAAGCTGATCCCGCGACAGCGACAGACCGGCCGCCATCTTGTGCCCGCCGCCTTTCTGCAAATGCCCCTCTGCCACCAGTCTTTGAACCGACGCGCCAAGGTCGATCCCGCTGACGGACCGACCCGACCCTTTGCCGTCCTCCCCGTCGAACCCGATGACGATAGCGGGGCGATTTGTCAGCTCTTTCAGACGCGAGGCCACGATGCCGACAACACCGGGATGCCAGCCCTCGCCAGCCGCCCAAACCAAGGGCGCATCCAGCCCGCGCGCCTCGGCTTGCTCCAGCGCCTGCGCGCGCACGGCTTCCTCGATCTCGCGCCGCTCAGTATTCAGCGCGTCCAGCCGTTCGGCCATGGCCTTCGCTTCGTGCGGGTCGGTCGAAGACAAAAGCCGCGCCCCAAGATCCGCCTTCCCGATCCGACCGCCCGCATTGACTCGCGGTCCCAGAACAAATCCGAGGTGATAGGATTTCGGCGCTGTTTCCAGCCGCCCCACATCGCACAGCGCAACAAGACCGGGGCGCGCCCGTTGGCTCATCACTTTCAGCCCCTGGCGAACAAGGGCGCGGTTCACACCTTTCAAAGGCGCAACATCCGCCACCGTGGCCAGCGCGACAAGGTCGAGCATCGACATCAGGTCAGGTCCGCTTGCCCCAGCGTCCCGCATCTGCCGCCCGGCTTCGACCAGCGTCAGGAAAACGACAGCGGCGGCGCACAAATGCGCCAGTGACCCGTCTTCGTCCTGCCGGTTGGGATTCACCACGGCATGGGCCGGTGGCAAGGTTTCGCCCGCAAGGTGGTGATCCAGCACGATCACATCGGCACCCTGTGCAGCGGCGATAGGCCCGTGCGACAGCGTTCCGCAATCCACGCAGATGATCAGGTCGTGATCCCGTGCAAGCGCCGCCATCGCGGGTTCATTCGGGCCGTACCCTTCGTCAATCCGGTCAGGGATATAGAGCGTGGCACGCCGCCCGACCTGGCGCAGCCAATCGATCAAGAGCGCGGCAGACGCGCCGCCATCGACATCGTAATCCGCAAAGACCGCAATGCGTTCCTTCCCGTCGACAGCGGCCAGAAGCCGTTTCGCCGCTATCTCCGTGTCACGCAGGCTCCGGGGGTCCGGCAGCAGGTCGCGCAGCGTGGGGGCCAGATAGGTATCGACCTCGTCATGGGTAACACCCAGACGCGCAAGCGTCTGACACAAGGCGGGGGGCAGATCCGTTCTCTGCGACAGCGCTTCGCTGAGGCGCTCCACCTCTGCGGTCGGCCCAATCCACCGACGACCGGTCAGGGACGCGTCAACCCCAAGATATCCGGTCACGTCACCCCCGTCAGGATTTTGGGTTCCGGTACGTCATCCGCCGGACCGATCCGGTCTTCGACCGCATCAGCAGCGTTTCGGTCGTGTAATATCCAATCTCGCGCTTGATCCCGGCCAGGAGCGACCCGCTCGTGACACCGGTCGCGGCAAAGATGACATCGTCGGTCACCATCTCGTCACGGCTGTAAATCTTGTCGAGATCGGTGATCCCGGCCTTGGCGGCGCGGCCTTTTTCATCCTCGTTGCGGAACAGCAACCGGCCTTGAATCTGGCCGCCCATGCATTTCAGAGCAGCCGCTGCAAGCACCCCCTCGGGTGCGCCCCCGGTGCCCATATACATGTCGATCCCGGTCTGGCTGGGTTCTGCGCAATGCATCACGCCGGCCACATCGCCGTCGGTGATCAAACGGATCGACGCGCCGGTCGACCGGATCTCGGCGATCATGTCCTCATGGCGTGGACGTTCGAGAACACAAACCGTGATATCCCGCTCCCGACAGCCCTTCACCTTGGCCAGCGCCGCAACCCGCTCGCGCGGAGACATGTCCAGCGTCACCAGATCCGGCGCAAAGCCGGGGCCGATGGCCAGCTTGTCCATGTAGACGTCAGGTGCGTGCAGCATCGACCCGCGCGGCCCCATCGCGATGACCGTCAGGGCGTTGGGCATGTCCTTGGCCGTCAGCGTCGTGCCTTCCAGCGGGTCCAGCGCGATATCCACGCCCGGACCGTCCCCGCTGCCGACCTCTTCGCCGATATAGAGCATCGGGGCCTCGTCGCGCTCGCCTTCACCGATGACGACGACACCCGAAATATCAAGCAGGTTCAGCTGTTGGCGCATCGCGTTGACAGCCGCCTGGTCAGCCGCCTTCTCGTCGCCACGACCAATCAGGTCAACAGTGGCGATCGCGGCCTGTTCAGCCACCCGCGCCAAACCGAGTGACAGCATCCGGTCGTTAAAGTCAGGGCGCGCAGTCATAATAATCTCCGGTCAATACATGCGTGTTGCCTAGCGTGTTACGCACGCATCGGCAGGCTGACAAGTCAGATTGCGCTATCGGCGTCAGACCTGTTCGATCCGCAACGCAACCGGTTCGCCTTCGACAACCCCTGTGCCAACCATTGCGGCAAGCGCCTCGTCAAGCGCCGCCCGGGTTGTTTTGTGGGTCACGATCAGCACCGGTGCGGTGTCCTGGTCATGGCTCCGCTGGCGCATCCGGTTGATCGACACACCCGCCTCTCCCAGCACGGCGGCAACCTTGGCAAGGGCGCCCGGCTTGTCCAGCAGCATCAACCGCAGGTAATAGGGGGCCGGTGTCGCGGTCTTGGCCGGCTCTGCCTTGACCAGGCTGCTGGCCGGTTGCCCGAACGTCGAAACGCGGGTGCCGCGTGCAATATCGATCACGTCGCCCAGAACGGCACTGGCCGTGGGCCCTTCGCCCGCACCTGCGCCGCGCAGCACGATCTGGCCAACCTGATCGCCTTCGATGACGACCATATTGGTGCCGCCTTCCAACTGGCCCAATGGCGATGTTGCGGGCACCAGGCAAGGCGACATGCGCTGCTCGAGCCCCCGACCGGTCAACTGGCACACGCCCAGCAGCTTGACCTTGTATCCCATGTCGGCGGCCTGGCGGATGTCTTCGATGCTCACCCGGCCAATGCCTTCAAGCTCGACCGCGTCGAATGCCACCTTCGTTCCGAATGCGACAGAGGCCAGCAGAGCAAGCTTGTGCCCGGCATCGATCCCGCCGACATCAAGGTTCGGATCGGCTTCGAGATACCCCAGGCCATCCGCTTCGGCAAAAGCCTCGTCATAGCTCAGACCGGCGGATTCCATACGCGTGAGGATATAGTTGCAGGTGCCATTCATCACGCCCATCACGCGCTGAATATCATTTCCGGCAAGACCTTCGGTCAGCGCCTTCACAACCGGTATGCCGCCCGCGACGGCGGCCTCATAGCGCAGCACGGCGCCGACCGCCTCGGCCGCTTCGGACAGCGCCTGACCATGATGGGCCAGCAGGGCCTTGTTCGCGGACACCACGTCCTTGCCCGCCCGCAGGGCCGCTTCGGTTGCGGCTTTGGCCGGGCCATCGCTGCCGCCTATGAGTTCGACGAACACATCCACGTCGTCGCGCTGCGCAAGGGCAACCGGATCGTCTTCCCACCCGTAGCTGTCAAGCGGCACACCCCGGTCCTTGACCCGGTTGCGCGCGCATACGGCAGAGATCGCGATGGGCCGACCGCCCCGCGCTTCAAGAAGGGCCGCCTTCTGGCGAACGATCTTGACGACGCCTGCACCAACGGTGCCCAGCCCCGCAATTCCAAGGCGCAAAGGTTTGGTCATAAGGCGTTCCTTTTTGGGCTGATGGGTCGTTTTGCCCGCAATAACCTCTTGCGCCAGAGGCTGCAACGCCGTGCGTTATGGAAGCGTCACACCATCTTCCATCCGGCTGCGTGTCTGCCTGTCAATCACCGGACGGCGCAACGCGTTGGCCCGCGCCCTGAGCGCGGCCGCCCGCGCAAGAAGCGCCCTGTCATCGGTCTCTGAAATGCGCGGGTCGTCTGCAGACAAAAGCGCCTCGAGCGGCAAAAGATCGGGGTAGCCTTCCTGCGGATCGCCGCGCGACAAGGCGGCGTCAACTTCGGGAAACTCCGCACATGCGGTCACGACCAAAGCCAAACTGATCCACGCACGCCACATGACGCCACTCCCGTTTCTGCCCGTGTGATGCCGCAGCAGAACCGCGTGCGCAAGCACAGGCTTGATCTGAACGCTCGTTCAGTTACGCTTTGCGCATGGCGCGCACCGCAGGCTCACATTCTGACATCACCGGACCGCGCGTTCGCGAGGCAGCGCTGCATCTGTTTGCGCAACATGGGTATGCCGCCGTTTCCATGCGCCAGATTGCCAAATCCGTCGGCGTGCAGGCCGGCGCGCTTTACAACTACACGACGGACAAACAGTCGCTTTTGTTCGACCTGCTGAAAGGCCACATGGACGATCTCATGTCCGCGCGACAGGCCAAGGATCGACCCGCCGACCCGGAAAAGCAGCTTGAGGAGTTCACCCGCTTTCACATTGCCTTTCACCTCGAACGGCCAGAAGCGGTGTTCATCTCCTACATGGAACTGCGCAACCTTTCGCCGGAAAACTTTGCCGTGATCGAAGGTCTGCGCCGCCAGTACGAAAGCGAACTGGAGGATATCCTGCGGCGCGGACAGGATGCGGGCGTGTTTCATGTCGCCGACACCAAGATCACAACCCTTGCCATCATTGCGATGCTGACCGGCGTCAACACGTGGTACCGCAGCGGCGGGCGGTTGTCCCGGTCCGAGGTGCAGTCAATCTACTGGGACATGGTGCGCAAATCCGTCACCTAGCGCGTACCCGCCAGTCGCAGCCCCGGTTCAGACCGACGTGCCCTTTTTGCCCCCGGTGAACTCGTCATAGGCTTCCAGTGCCTTGGCGCTGAACGCCACGGACGGACCACCGCCCATATAGGCGATCATCGCCAAAGCCTCGCAAAACTCGTCCCGCGTGGTCTCCAGCCGGACCAGCGATTTGACATGGAACGCGATACAGCTTTCGCAGCGCGTGGAAATGGCGATGCCCAGCGCAATCAGTTCCTTGGTCTTTTCGGTCAAGGCCCCGTTGGTCTTGGCCGCCTTGCCCATCCGGTTAAAGCCCGCCATCGTTTCGGGCGTTTCCTTTTGCAGCACCGCGATACGGCTCACCGTGTCGTCCATGAAATCCGACCAACTCATCACGTTCTCCTTTCGGGGCCAGCCCTGTCTGCCCTAGCGGCTTTCATCCGCGCCCATTTTGCGTTCCAACCACCGCACGAAGAAGCTGATGATCAGAACCAGCACAAGGTATTCGAGGATCAGAAGCGTATAAATCTCAAGCGGCCGGTATTCCGTCACCACCAGTTCGTTCGCCCGCCGGGTCAATTCCTGCATGCCGATCACCGACGCAAAGGCGGACATCTTCACGATATAGATAAACTGGTTCGCCAGCGGCGGCAGGATACGCCGGATCGCTTGCGGCAGCACGACATAGCGCATGGTCTGGCTATAACTCAGCCCAACCGTGCGCGACGCCTCGGTCTGGCCTTTCGGAATCGACTGGATGCCAGCGCGATAGATCTCGGCGGTAAAGGCCGAATCCGAAATCGCCAGGGTGATGATCGCCCCCCAGAAGGCGTCAATGGTGATCGGCATCCCCAGCGACCGCATCACCACCGGCAACCCGTAGAACACCCAGAACAGCATCGGCAGCAACGGAATGGAGCGTACGAACTCGATATAGATACGGCTGGGCAGCCGGATCCAGCGGTTAGACGACATGCCCGGCAGCGCCACAAGCAAACCGATAACCATCGAAAGAAACGCCGCGATCAGCGATAGCAGGATCGTGGCCCAGAAACCGCCAAGCAGGAAACGGATGTTGGACATGCCCTGTTCGGTGCTGGGGTCGATCACGTACCAGCCCCATGTGCCCCCTCCGCCGCTGCATCCGGCAACCAACAGGACACCGCACAAGAGCACCCAGACTTTGATGGAACGTGTCATGTCGAATGCCTCAATGCTGCAGGATCTTGTCGAGAAAGGCGCGAAACCTCTCGGATTTGGGCGCTTCGAATACCGCCGAAGGGGTGCCCGTCTCGACGATTTCACCGCCATCCATGAACACCATCCGGTCGGCCACCTTGCGCGCAAAACCCATCTCGTGGGTGACCACCAGCATGGTCATGCCCTCTTCGGCAAGCTCGACCATCACGTCGAGCACTTCTGAAATCATCTCGGGGTCAAGCGCCGATGTTGGCTCGTCGAACAGCATGATCTTGGGCTTCATGCACAAGGATCGTGCAATCGCCACCCTTTGCTGCTGCCCGCCCGACAGCTCTCGGGGACGTTTGCGCGCCTGCTCGGGAATGCGCACGCGCTCCAGAAGCTGCATCGCCAGCGCTTCGGCTTCGGCCCGTGGCAGGCCGCGCGCCTTCATCGGACCCAGCGTCAGATTGTCGAGAACGCTGAGATGCGGAAACAGGTTGAATTGCTGGAACACCATGCCGACTTCGGCGCGCACGCGATCCACGCCGCCCGGTTCGGATAGGTTGATCCCGTCGACGGAAATCGAACCGGAATCAAATTGTTCCAATCCATTGACACATCTGATTAGAGTGGATTTGCCCGAACCCGAAGGTCCGCAAATGACAATACGTTCGCCAAGGTCCACGTCCAGATTGACGTTCTTCAGAACCTGGAAATCACCGAATGACTTGTCCAACGCCGTTATTTCAATAATGCGTTCTGCACACATTTTAATCTCCGATCCAACCCTGATGCTCTCGGTTAGCGCGCGCGCAGTAAAGTTGGCGTGATGTGATGGCCGTCGGAGCTTTTGTCCTATCTAACCTGACCAAGACACCCACGAAAAGGAAATAACCATGCGTTTTCTAAAATCTATCGGGATTGCCGCGGCCTTTGCTGCCTCTTTGCTCGCCGCTCCCGTATCAGCCCAGTCCGCATTGCAGGAAATCCTCAGCGAAGGCGTTCTCAAGGTCGGCACAACCGGCGACTGGAACCCGATGAGCGTACGCGACCCGGCCACCAACACCTACAAGGGATATGACGTCGATGTCATGACCCAGCTGGCCGAAGACCTCGGGGTCGAGCTCGAATTCGTTCCAACCGACTGGAAGACACTGGTCAACGGCGTGGTTGCGGGCAACTATCACATGACCGGCTCTGCTTCGATCAGCCCCGCGCGCCTCAAGGCGGCCGGCTATTCCGACAGCTACATTTCAGTCGAGATTTACCCCTTCACCACCGCAGACAAGATCGACCGCTTCTCCGGCTGGGACTCGATCAACCAGCCCGACGTGAAAGTCGCCACCACCCTGGGTACGACCTTTGAGAAGAATGTGCGCGACTGGTTCCCGAACGCGGAAATCACCGTCGTCGAAGCACCGGCCCGTGGCTTCCAGGAAGTGTTGTCGGCCCGGTCCGACGTGTTCGTGACCTCCAACATCGAAGGCTCGACGCTGCTCACCAAATTCCCGAACCTGCGCCAGATCGAAACCGACGGCCCGCGCGCCCCGACGCCCATCGCGATGCTGCTGCCGCAGGATGACCAGGTCTGGATCAACTACGTGAACAGCTGGATCGAACTGAAAAAGGCGCAGGGCTTCTTCGACGCCACCGCCGAAAAGTGGGGCCTCTGATCGCCACCGCTTGCAAATCAGCACAAAAACCGGCCTCAGGGCCGGTTTTTTTGTCACGGACGCAAGGCGAAAAAGGGTAGAAGCCGTGATGCTTCGCGCTTAGGCTCGGGGTAGCAGCAGACCCTTTTCGCGTTTTCGTCAGGTGCCATACTCTTGAGACCCCACCCTTTTCAGCCAAACGTCGGCGCCTTTGCCGGGCTTTGCCAGGCCTGCAGACGCCCATTGCTTAAAGACGACCCTGCCCGGTCCGAGTATTGTTCGCGTCAGGAATGCCACACAAGACGGCACATGCAGAAAGCTGCGGAACTGGCGCGCGCCGTGCAGGCCGACAGGGATGCGTGGCTGCAAGCCACCGAAGAGCGGACGAAAGACGCCATCGAACAGGCCAAAAGCGAACTCGCAACCGCCGCGACAGCAAGGATCGCCTCGGGGCTTGCCCCGTATATCGACGTGCCTGCCGTTCCCCTGCCAAACGCCCGCCGGGCAGAATTCGTGGCGCATCTGCGCAAGATCATCGAAGACAGCTTTGCCGCCGCGCCGGGCGACGGTCCACCGCCACCGCCCCCTGACAAAGACCCGGATTACGCCGAACGGCTGGAATACGAAGCCCCCGAGCACAAGATCCTCGATACGGCCTGCATCGCCTGCCAGGGGGAATGCTGCCTGCAAGGCAACAAGACCCACGCCTTTCTGACCAAGGACACCATCAACTATGTCCGCTGGAGCCACCCCGACTTGGACCCAGAGGACATGATCGACATGTACCTGTCATTCATGCCGGAACGCAGCATAAGGGACAGTTGCGTCTACCATGGCGACAAGGGCTGCACCCTGAACCGTCCGATCCGCGCCGATATCTGCAACAGCTTCCAGTGCGCGTTCAGAAAACGGCTGGCACAAAACTATGCCGAAAACCCCGGATACGGGGCTGTGGTTGCGGGCATCGCCACCGATCATGCCGACCATCCCGAAGCGGGCTCGGATTACCTTCGCGTGGTCTCCATGTCCGAAGAGGGCGACGTGCGCATTCACTCAGACCTCAGGCTGCCAGCGCTGAAACCCATCGAAAAAGGCTGATCGCACCGGAAACCCGGTGCGTTATCCAAACACGAAACTACCCCGCAACCGGTTGCGGCTTGTCCGCATCCCGCCGGAAGAACGCGTAGTAAAACACCGGGGCCGCCACGAGCGTCAGGACCGACGCGAAGGCCAGACCGCCCATGATCGTCACCGCCATCGACCGGAAGAACGCATCCCAGATCAGGGGCAACATCCCCAGAATGGTCGTGGCCGCCGCCAGAACGACAGGACGCAGACGCGAGGTCGACGCCTCCACGATGGACGCCTTCAGATCCTGATCCGGCTTTTCGGCGCGCACAAGGTCGATCTCTTCGACCAGAACGATGCCGTTCTTGATCAGCATCCCCGACAACGACAACAAGCCCAGCAGCGCCGTAAAGGTGAACGGGAACCCGGTGCCCAGCAGCGCGAGGCTCACCCCGTTGACCGACATCGGCACCAGCAGCCAGATGATCAGCGGTTGCCGCAGCGCGTTGAAAAGCAGAACCGAGATCACCACCATGATGATCAGGCTCATCGGCAATTGCCGCCCCAGGCTCGCCTGAGCGTCGGACGAGCTTTCGAGCTCTCCACCCCATTCCATCTTGTAACCGGCGGGCAGCTCCATCGCCTCGATGGTGTCGGTTACCTCGGCCTGCACCTGCGCAGCGGTCAGCCCTTTGACGATATCGGCCCCCACCGTGATCGTGAGCAGCCGGTCGCGCCGCATCAGGAGCGTATTCTGCGCTTCGAAGGTCAAACCGTCGGTCACCTGCTCGACCGGCACAAAACTCTGCGCGTTCTGCGAATAGACCACGTGATCGGTCAGCGCGAGGCCCGCATCGGGATCGGCGCGCAGCACGATGGGGATCTGCCGATCCCCTTCCCGGTAGACCCCGGCATCGATACCGGTTGTGGCAAAGCGCAGGATGCTGGTGATGTCATCACGGGTGATCCCCGCTTCCTGTGCACGGTCGGTGGCGTAAACCGGCTTCAGCACCAGTTCCTGCTCGCGCCAGTCGATACGCGGGGCCACGATATTCTCGGACGCCGCAACAAAGCGCTCCATCGCTTCATCCGCGAGATCGCGCAGCACAGCCGGGTCCGCCCCCGAGAACCGCACCTGGATCGGATCACCGCCGCCCGGACCGAAGGCCAACCGCTTCGCGCGGAATTCACCCTGCGGCAGCGTCTCGGCGGCAAAGGTCTCAAGCTCGGCAATCAGCGGCGCGATCTGGTCGATCGTTTCGGTGCGTACGATGATATGGCCATAGCTAGGGTTCGGGTCTTCGGCCTGATAGGTCAGCATGAAGCGATCCGCACCACGCCCCACAAAGGCCGAGGCCGCGACCACATCATCCTGCTCCGCTAGCCACTCTTCGAACACCCTCAGGTCGCGCGAGGTTTCGTGGATCGACGCGCCCTGCTCCAGTTTGTAGTGCACGAAAAAGAGCGGCGTATTGCTGTCAGGAAAGAACTGCTGCTTGATCTGGCCGAACAGCATGAAACACATGACCGTGATCCCGATCAGCCCAAGGATCACCAGCCACCACGCCCTGAGCGCGCCGCGCAACGTGGCCCCATACATACGGAACAAGGCCCCGCCATAGGCATCGTCGTCTTCACCGCTGCCGCGCTTGAAAAAGTAATGCCCCAGCAAAGGCGTCGCCGTCAGCGCCAGCACCCAGGACAGCAGCAGCGAAATCCCGATTACGGCAAAGAGCGAAAACAGGAACTCCCCCGTCGCATCCGGGCTGAGGCCGATGCCGGCAAAGGCCATGATCCCGATCACCGTCGCGCCCAACAAGGGAATCTGAGTTTTGCTCGCCGCCTCATCCGCAGCCGCGCGGCTGTCCTTGCCACGCCGCATGGCGATCTGCATGCCCTCCGCCACCACGATGGCGTTGTCCACCAGCATCCCCATCGCGATGATCAGCGCCCCCAGAGAGATCCGC
>CAYZAD010000080.1:0-11513 GCA_964476315.1 uncultured Rhodobacterales bacterium | reverse complement strand
CGCAGGATCAGCTGAACCGCGCGGCGCAGCAGCTTCGGCTTTCGCTGCGAAAGCACATCAAGGACATCTCAGAGAAATACATCATCGAAGGTGAGACCGCCGACGGCGCGCTGATGTTTCTGCCCTCCGAGGCGGTCTATGCGGAACTGCACGCGAACTTTCCCGAGGTGGTGCGCGAGGGGTTCAACGCGCGGGTCTGGATCGTGTCTCCGACCACCTGCATGGCGACGCTGAACACGATGCGGGCGATCCTCAAGGATGCGCGGATGCGCGAACAGGCGGGGGCGATCCGCAAGGAGCTGCATCTGCTGTATGCGGATGTGGATCGGCTGGGCAGCCGGGTGGACAATCTGGATCGTCATTTCGGGCAGGCGGCGAAAGATATCGCGGATATCAAGATCAGCGCCGACAAGGCAGGGCGTCGGGCGCGCAGGCTGGACAATTTCGATTTCGAGGAGTTGGCCAAGGAAGAACCGAGCCCGGTTGTGCGGCTGGCCAAGCCGCCGGGAGAATAGGTCAGAAAGCGTACCAGGGGCTTCGCGCGTTCTCGCCCCAAACCATCCCCCGGACGGTGTGTTCGCCAAAGGCGAAACCGGCTCATAATGTTTCGCGCGCGAAACATTAGGTCCACTTCGGACCTTTTAACTATTTGTTAAGGCTTGGCTTTACGCGACCTCGGCACGTGCGCCGAAGATGTCTGCAAACTCGGGATCGTTCCCCGTGATCGTGACAAACTGATCCATCCCAACAGCGATCCATCCGTCGCGTGTCGGCTCCAGCGGTTCGGACGCAAGGATGCGGCCTCCATCGCAAAGCTGTTTCAAATACAGCGTCGGCGCGCGCATGTCGCTGGCATGGCGAAAGGCGTAAAGGGTTTCGCCATCGCTGAGAACGCAGGTCATCCGTATCGCGTCTGACGCAGGATGCCCCAGGCTGAAGCTGTGCAGCAGGTCGATCACCGTGCGCACCGCGCTCAGGGGATCTTCGCGCAGTCCGTTTGCGAGCAGAAGCAGGAAGATCAGTTCGGAATCCGTTGTTCCCCGGCGCGCCGCATACAGATCGTCGGGCAGGGTGGATTCCAGGGGGCGACGGATATGTTCGATCCGTGGCACCTGACCATTGTGCATGAAGCACCAGTCCCCATGCGCGAAGGGATGGCAATTGACCCGAGAGGTTTCCCCGGACGTGGATGCGCGAACATGCGCCAGAAACAGGGGAGAGCGGATCATCCTGCACAGGCTGAGCAGGTTGCCATCGGACCATGCAGGAAGCACATCGCGATAGAGGCCCATGTGCTGCTCGTGGTCATACCACGCGAACCCGAACCCGTCGCCCTGTACGGCGAGTTTCGCCTCGGTCGCGTGGATGCTTTGTTCCAGCAGCGAATGGGACGGTTCGACGATGACATGCGAAAGAGCCACCGGAGGCCCGATATACGCGGCGAGGCGACACATCAGTGGCGGCGTTCCATCTTGGCGTGAAGCCTTTTGAGAATGCGGCTTGCGGTGGTTTCGCACATGGCCGGGATCAGGGCATGAATGGCTGCCGCGCCTGCCGCAACCGACAGCCAGAAGGCAAAACCGGCGGCAAAGCGCATATGTTCGAAATAGGTTTCGTCCACTGTTTCAGGGTGTTCGATGAATACCCGGTGCAGGAAGGAACCTGTGTCTGCCATTGATCTGCCCTCGTATTGGTGCGTTCCGTGAGTGACCGCAGAATGCCTGAATTCACCGGTGTCTTCTTCCCAATTTTCATGTAAAGACAGGCTAAGTTTGGGAAAAATTCTTATGAAACCTTCTGTTCTCGATGATTTTGACAAGGCAATCTTGAGGCTGCTGCAACGGGATGCCAGTCAAAGCGTGGAGGCAATTGCCGAGCAGGTGTCACTGTCGCGCAATGCCTGTTGGCGACGGATCAAGATGATGGAAGAAGCGGGGGTCATCACCGGGCGGGTCGCGCTGACCGATCCCGCGCATCTGGGCTGCCCGCTTGAGGTGATGGTGATGATCCGTGCCGGACGCCATGATGCCGACTGGCTGGAGGCGTTTCACCGGGCCGTGCGCGCCATGCCCGAGGTTGTGGGGGCTTACCGGATGACCGGCGATCTGGATTACCTGTTGCGGGTGCGGGTTGCAGACGTTCCGGCTTATGACGCGTTTTACAAGCGCGTGATCGCGCGCATCCCGCTCTCGGATATTTCGGCCAGCTTTGTTATGGAGGAGATCAAGGAAACCACAGCGCTGCCGGTCTAGGTGGCGATGTCCGGGGTGCCATATGAGTGACGATATCAGGACAGCCGCAGAATACGCAGAGGGCGATGCGCTGCCCCGCCAGCACGAGGTCCATGCGCAAGGCGCGGGTGAAAGCGGTGACAAACCGCTGCCGGCTGCGGTCAAGCGCAAGCCGATCAAACAGAAAAGCGCGGCGGAATGGGCCTATGAGCGGTTGATTCTCTACATCCAGAATTTTGAGAAACAGCTCGACAATGACCACGAGGTGGCGATGGGCTTTGCCGGAAACGCAACCGGCGTGTTGCGGATCGAAGGTTTGGGGTTTTTCGACCCCGACATCGTCACCTTTTACGGAACCGACGCCCAAGGGGCCCGGATGCAGCTGATCCAGCACGTCTCTCAGATGAACGTGGCCTTGCGGGCCTTGCCGATCCCGAAACCCGAAGACCCGCCGCGCCGGATCGGGTTTCAGCTTGCGGCAGATCTGGAACAGTCGGATTAGCCCGCGACACACTGCGCGCTTGGCATGGGTGACAGGGTAAGGCAGATCCGCTATCGACGCGTAAATTCAGTTGGTAGGGAGGTCACGCAGATGGCTGAACACAAGCATGGCAGCATGGACACAACCGT
Source organism: uncultured Rhodobacterales bacterium (assembly GCA_964476315.1). Taxonomy (GTDB): domain Bacteria; phylum Pseudomonadota; class Alphaproteobacteria; order Rhodobacterales; family Rhodobacteraceae; genus Marivita. Next base: position 8,652 of record CAYZAD010000080.1, on the reverse strand, counting down.
TCATGAAAAGACATTCGAAGGCTTCATCAAGTGGAGCATCCGGGTTGCGGCCGTTTCCATCGGCATCATCGTTTTCCTGGCGATCTTCAATTCCTGACAGCCGGTCACGGAGGCTGATATGACCCTACTGTCGCGTATGATCGCCGTTGTTGCGGTGTTGATCCTGGCAGGGTGTGGAGGTGGGGTCGACCAGAGGCCGGACGCCTCGCTCGAGGTGATCAGCAGCGCGTCGTACCGGCATGATGGGCCGACGGCGCTGACCCTGTACACCATGATCAACAACCGTTCGGGTGCCGGGGCGCATACGAGCCTGATGATCAATGCCTCGCAACGCGTGATCTTTGACCCGGCGGGCACCGTGCGGCTGAGCGCTGTGCCCGAACGGGGGGATGTGCTTTACGGGGTCAACCCGGCGGTGGCGGATTTCTATGCCCGCGCCCATGCGCGCGAGACGTTTCATGTTGTGATCCAGCGGATCGAAGTGCCGCCTGCGGTTGCCGAACAGGCGCTGCAATTGGCGATGGCGCGCGGATCAGTTGCTTCGGCGCAATGCGCGGTGGCGACGGCAGCGATCCTGCGGCAATTGCCGGGTTTCGAATCGATCTCGTCGACATGGTTCCCGCGTCGTCTGATGAACAGCTTCGAGGCTTTGCCCGGTGTGCAGACGACGAAGATTTTCGAAAACGACTCGGACGACAAGGCCGTCGCGGTGGCGCAGTTCGAACGCGCCTTGGCGACGCAGTAACGCTCAGGTCAGGAGGCTGGCGCCGACCAGGACCGCCGCCCCTGTCCCCATCGCCAGAAAGACGTTCTTTGTCAGGTACCCAATGGCAAAGGTCATGACAGCCGCAGTCAGGCGTGTCGGGTCCGGGTCTCCGCCGGTTGCGGTGGGCCAGACCACGAGCGGCGCGACCAGAGCAGGCAGGATCGCCACGGCAGTATAGCGCAGGTGGCGCAGCAGCCAGTCCGGCAAGGCGCGGTTGCCGACAAGCCCGAGAAAGGCAAAGCGCAGGCCGAAACTGCCAGCGCCAAGGGCGATGATGATGATCCAGAGCTGAGCCGCATCCGTCATGGCTTGATCCCCAGTCTGACCTCGGCCTGTGCCCCCGCGATCATGCCGCCAAGGCCAGCGATGATCAGGCCAAGGTTGTAGGGCACCCAGGCAAAGGCCAGCGCAAGGATGACCGCGGCCAGCGCTGCGATGCGATGGGCCGGTGTCCGCAACAGAGGCCCGATCATTGCGAGAAAGGCGATGGGCAGGGCGAAATCGAGCCCAAGGCTGGGCGGGATGCGTGCCCCGAGGGCTGCGCCGATCACTGTCACCACGTACCAGGGCGGGCAGATCGGGGTCATGACCCCGAGGAAATAGGCGAATTTCTGATCCAGCGGCTGATCGGGGCGTTTTTCATACTCAAGCACCGATGCCGCATAGGTCTGATCCACAAGGAAATACGCGGTGATCGCGCGTTTCCAAAGCGGCAGGGCGCCCAGATGCGGCGTGATCGAAGCCGAATACATCGCCATGCGCATGTTGACCGCCAAAGCCGAGGCGATCACCACGAGCGTTGGCGCGTTTTCGGTCATCAACTGAAGCGCGGTGAATTGCGCGGCCCCCGCAATGACCACCACGGAAAAGGCCAGCGTTTCATGCACGGCAAGGCCCGCTTCGCTGGCCAGAACGCCGAAAAGCAGGCCAAACGGACCGACGACAAACAGAAACGGCACCCCATCCCGGACGCCGCGCCAGTAGCTTGACATTACGCCGCCCCCCGCCATCACTGTCTCCTGTCATTCATGCCCGGCGGGACGTATCCCGACCCGAGAGGAGTTGCAACAAATGCCAGATGATGGCGGACACGGTTACCTGATTGCACCTGACCCGCATGCGGCGCGTCTGACGCGGCGGGTCGTGGGTACGGACCATACTGGTGCGCAAACCGAGATCAGTGTGGTCGAGGAACGCCCGCTGACCATCTTTCTCAACAGCCAGGAAATCGTGACGGCGATGACCATCGGGGATTATCCCGAATACCTGGCCGTCGGGTTCCTGCGCAACCAGGGGATGCTGCGGGACGACGACGTGGTGACGCGGGTCGAGTATGACGACGATCTTGAGGTGGTTGTCGTGCGCACAGAGCGGCAAACGACCTACGAAGAAAAGGTGAAGAAAAAGACGCGCACCAGCGGCTGTGCCGTAGGCACCGTCTTTGGCGACATGATGGAGGGGCTGGACAAGGTGGTGCTGCCGCAGGTCGAACTGCGGACCTCGTGGCTTTATGCGCTGGCGCACAAGATCAACACGACGCCGTCGCTTTACCTGGAGGCGGGGGCCATCCATGGCACCGTGCTGTGTCAGGGGGACAAGCCGCTTGTCTACATGGAAGATGTCGGGCGCCATAACGCCGTCGACAAGATCGCAGGCTGGATGTTCCTCGAACGTGTCGGAGCCTCGGACAAGATGCTCTATACCACCGGGCGACTGACCTCCGAGATGGTGATCAAGACCGCGCTGATGGGCATTCCCGTACTGGCGTCGCGCTCCGGGTTCACGGCCTGGGGGGTTGAGATTGCGCGGCAGGTGGGGCTGACCTGTATCGGCCGCATGCGCGGCAAACGCTTTGTCTGTCTTTCCGGGGAAGACCGCGTCGTGCGCGACATGGACCCGGACACGGTGCCCGAGGAAAGCCGGAAATCCCGCAGGAAGAGCGCGCAATGACGCGACCTTTGGGCGTGATATTGGCAGGCGGGCAGGCGACCCGCATGGGCGGTGGCGACAAGGGGTTGCTGCCTCTTGGCGAAGACACGCTGCTGGATCGTGTGATTGATCGCCTGTCCCCGCAGGTGGACGCGATTGCGTTGAACGCCAATGGCGATCCGGCCCGCTTCGATGCGTTTGGCTTGCCTGTTGTCCCCGACAGCATTGACGGTTTTCCCGGCCCCCTTGCCGGTGTGCTGGCCGGGCTTGACTGGGCGGCCGGGAAAGGGGCCGAGACAATTGTCACGGTGGCGGCGGACACGCCGTTTTTTCCAACCGATCTGGTGGCGCATCTGCAGGATGTGGCGGATGGGATGGACCATCCGCTTGTGCTTGCAGCCACGCCGCGCGGACAGGAAAAAACCAAGTCGATGAGCAAATCCGGCCTGATCCGTCACCCGACCTTTGGCCTCTGGCCCGTGGCACTGCGCGATGATCTGCGTGCGGCCTTGGAGGAAGGGATCAGCAAGGTCGTGATCTGGACAGAGCGCCATGGCGGGCGCGAAGCGGTGTTCCCGACTGACGCGGGCGATCCGTTTTTCAATGTGAATACGCCCGAGGACCTGGAAGCGGCGCGGGCAATGCTATGAGGATCTATGGCGTCACGGGGTGGAAAAACGCGGGCAAGACCGGCCTGATGGAACGGCTCGTGGCCGATATCACCGGGCGCGGTTTTTCCGTATCCACCGTCAAACATGCCCATCATGTGTTCGACGTGGACCAGCCCGGCACCGACAGCCATCGCCATCGTTTGGCGGGCGCGACCGAGGTCATGCTGGCCTCGGCCAGACGTTTTGCCCTGATGCATGAATTGCGCAATGAGGACGAACCACCCTTGCAAGAGCTTCTGTCCAGGCTCGCACCGGTCGACCTCGTTCTGGTCGAGGGATACAAGCGGGAAGCCCATCCCAAGATCGAAGCCTACCGGGCCGACGCGGGCCATGATTTGATCGCACCCCGGGATGCGCAGATCAAGGCGGTGGCAAGCGATACGCCTTTGACGCTGGATCGCCCGGTCTTCGATTTGAACGACACGCGTGCCATTGCGGATTTCATCCTGAAAGAGGTTGGGCTGTGAGCGGGTTCGATACCGTTGTCGTCGTGGATTGGTCGGCTGGCAAAAGGGCGCCTCGACAGCCTTCGAAGGATGCGATCTGGATCGGGATTGTGCAGGCCGGTGTGGAACTGGAGCCGGTCTATTGCCGGTCTCGGATCGATGCGGAAGCGTGGCTTACCGCCTTTCTGGAGGCAGAGGCGGATGCCGGGCGGCGCGCATTGGTCGGGTTCGATTTTCCATTCGGCTATCCGCGCGGTTTTGTGCGTACCGTGACCGGGTCAGACGATCCGCTTGAATTCTGGGACTGGCTCGCCGCACGGATCACGGATGATGATACGGGGCAGAACAACCGGTTCGAGGTGGCCGAAGAACTGAACCGGTTTTTCGATGGTTCGGGACCGTTCTGGGGTAAGCCCGATCCGGACAGATGGCCCGACGTGCCCTACCGTAAGGCCGGGATCGAATTTACCGCCTGTGCCGAGCGGCGCGACGCAGATTTGGCCGCGAACGCGTCATCAAGCTGTTTTCAGCTGTTCTTCAATCCGACCGTGGGAAGCCAGTCTCTCATGGGCTTGCCGATGCTGTCGCGGTTGCGGCGGTGCGACGGTGTCAAGGTATGGCCTTTCGAAGACGCGTCCGAGGCCCGGGCGCTTCTGGTCGAGATCTGGCCTGGGCTGATCGAACCGGCTGTGCGGGCGGAAACCGGCGGGGATATTCGCGACCGGGTTCAGGTGCGCCTGCTGGCGCGTGCCTTGGCGGGGGTGTCGGCGGACCGGTTGAAACAGATGCTGTCGGATGTCGGAAAGGCGGCCTCTGAAGAAGCGTGGATTCTGGGGGCCGGGTATCAGGCCGAACTGATCGACGCTGCGCGCGCCCCGGTGGCATTGGCGCCGCCGCCCTTGCGCAACGACTGTTTTGCCCTGCCGGCAGGTGTCGATTGGACCCCGGTGGACGACGCATTGGCCCTGTTGCGTGATCGCATGACCCCGGTCGTCGGTGTTGAAGCGGTCCCCTTGATGCAGGCGGCCGGACGCGTTCTGGCGGCGGATGTCGTGGCGTTGCGGTCCAATCCGCCGCATCCGAACACTGCCGTTGACGGATACGGCTTTGCCGGCACGGCCATCGGGGATGGTCCGCAGGTTCTGCCCTTGGTGGCGGGCCGCGCGGCAGCCGGACGGCCATATGCCGGGACGGTCCCGTCTGGCCATGCCATCCGCGTCCTGACCGGTGCGGATTTGCCAGAGGGCGTGGACACGGTTGTGTTGGACGAGGACGTGCGCGCTGACGAGGTGCAGGTTGCCTTTCACGGGCCGCTGAAGGTCGGTGCGAACACGCGCAGAGCCGGGGAAGACATCGCTGAAGGCGGCACAGCGCTTGTGACTGGCCGCGTGCTGACACCGGCGGACCTCGCGCTGGCCGCTGCGGTCGGACATGGGGACGTGTCCGTATACCGGCGCCTGCGTGTGGCCGTGCTGTCGACCGGGGACGAAATCGCGGAACCCGGAACCCGGGTGGGTGCCGGGCAGATTTACGATGCGAACCGCCCGATGCTCCTGAGCCTGGTGGCTGGATTTGGGTTTGAGCCGGTTGATCTGGGAAGGGCGCCCGATGATCGTGCAGCGCTGCGCGGGTATCTGGACCGGGCGGCGAAACAGGCAGATGTCATCCTGACATCCGGAGGCGCCTCTGCCGGGGATGAGGATCATATGTCTGCGCTGCTGCGAGAAAGCGGGGCCATGCAGGAATGGCGGATCGCGCTGAAACCCGGGCGGCCCCTGGCTCTGGGCGTGTGGCAGGGGGTGCCGGTGTTCGGCCTGCCGGGAAACCCGGTGGCTGCGCTGGTCTGTACGCTGATCTTCGCGCGTCCCGCGATGGGGGCCCTTGCGGGCGCGGGTTGGACGGAGCCGCAGGGTTTTACCGTTCCGGCAGCGTTTGAGAAACGCAAGAAACCGGGGCGGCGCGAATATCTGCGGGCCCGGGTCCGAGATGGCCGTGCAGAGGTCTTCAAATCGGAAGGTTCGGGGCGGATCAGTGGGCTTAGCTGGGCCGAGGGGCTTGTCGAATTGCCGGATGGCGCTGTTCACGTGCAGCCGGGCGATCCGGTCAGATACATCCCTTACGCGTCGTTCGGTTATTCAGGCGGCTGAGATTTTTCGTACGAAAAATCTCGCCCCCGCCCAGTAATTATTGGGACAGCGTTAACATAACGTTCTAATCGAACGTGCCGGTCACCCGGCCAAGCAGCATGAAGGCCCTTGCGGTGCGCGTGCCCGCCAGATCCGAGATCTCGGCATCTGTCGCGGTTTTTTCGAACTTGGAAAAGCCCTTGTCGAAAAGCCGCAGGAAATGATGCGCCGCATCGCGGAAGATCGGGTCCTGCTTCATCCGGCCGGCTGCGAGCGCCAGTGAAGACCGGTCGCGCACGCCACCCAGGGCCGCAATGGTCCGCCCGCGCTCGCCCTTGGCAAAGCGCCGCCACAATTCGGGGCGGGCCATGTCTGGGCGCAGGTCGTCCATGTAAATCCCGTCCTGGCTGAGCAGGGTCAGCACATCCTGCGCGGCCTGTACCAATTGCGCCGAAGGACGATCTTTCAGGGCCCGGCGCAGGGCGGCAAAGCCTTCCTGGTCGTCAGCCGTCTCGGGAAAGTGCAAGGCGCGCACGAAATCCGCATTTGACAGCGGCGGTTGCAGCGCTTCGGCCGGTGTGCCCAGTGCCAACACCGGCTGGTCCCCGGTTTCGGGATCGGGCGCGGCGGCTTGCACCGCGATCTGCGCCGCCCGGGTCGAGGTGAACATCGCGAGCGTGGTTTCGGCTTTCTTTTGCGCCTCGGCGATCTCTTCGAGCTTTTTCACGATGGACGGGTGCGGATGCTGATCCCGCCCGCCCGCCTGGTTTTGCGTGATATAGGCATGACGGATCGCGTCGATGGCCGTTTGCAGGCGCGCGCTTTCTTCCCGCATGATGCGGGCCGAGCGCGCCCCGAGCGCGGCGACCCAGATCATGCAGACCGGAAAGAAAACCACCATCGCAACCAGCAGGAACCGCAGACCGTCGGCGCCCTCGTTGTCGGACAACAGGAAAAACGCGGCCGAGACGACCAACCACACAACGCTGAGCGCCGCAGCGGTCCATTCAATGCCGCTGAACCCGCCATTTGCTTCGGAGGCGCGGGTCAGGCCGACATTCGATCCGGAGCGGGCGTCGTTTTTCTGTGTCATGGCTGTGTCCAACAGGTCAGACGAATTCGATTTTCAGCACTTCGTAGGATTTTTCGCCGCCCGGCGTGCGTACTTCGACGCTGTCGCCCTCTTCCTTGCCGATCAGGGCCCGTGCAATCGGCGATTTCATGTTCAATAGGCCTTTTTCGATATTGGCTTCGTGTTCGCCAACGATCTGCCAGGTCTTTTCTTCATCCGTGTCTTCATCGACCAGTGTCACGGTTGCACCGAACTTGATCGCGCCGGACAGCTTGGCCGGATCAATCACTTCGACAAGGCTCAGAACACCCTCGAGCTCCTTGATGCGCCCTTCGATAAAGCCCTGCTTTTCGCGCGCGGAATGGTATTCGGCGTTTTCCTTGAGGTCGCCCAATTCGCGTGCTTCCGCAATCGCCTGAATGATGGCGGGGCGCTCTTCGGACTTGAGCTTTTTCAATTCGGTTTCAAGCGCGGCATGGCCCGCGCGGGTCATCGGCAGCTTTTCCATGGGGCATTTCCCTTTTGGTCGTCAGTGCAGGGCGCGTGCACCTTACATGTGGCGCGCTCTAATCATGTGTGCGTCTTGCGTACAAGAGTGACCCGACCCGTCAGAGAAACGCAAGGGGGCAGCAGCGTGTCGGCAGGGGGTGGCGCATGAAAAAAGGGCATTTCCGGTCAAAACAGGTCTGTAACGCGGTGTCGCAATTGACCGTTTGAGATGTGCGGGTTACCTCCCCCGTCAGGGTTTTCGAGACGCCAGCAAGGGAAGAGCCAATCATGAGCGAACACACGCGCGAAGCGATGGAGTATGATGTTGTCATCGTCGGAGCAGGACCGGCAGGCCTTTCCGCGGCAATCCGTTTGAAACAGCTTGACGCGGACCTTGACGTTGTCGTTCTGGAAAAGGGCTCGGAAGTGGGCGCGCATATCCTGTCGGGCGCGGTGCTTGATCCTTGCGGGCTTGATGCGCTGATCCCCGACTGGAAGGACAAGGGCGCGCCGCTCAACGTGCCGGTCAAGGATGACAATTTCTACATGCTGGGCGAAGCGGGCCAGATTCGAATCCCCAATTTCCCGATGCCGCCGCTGATGAACAACCACGGCAACTACATCGTGTCGATGGGCAACGTCTGCCGGTGGATGGCCGAACAGGCCGAGGAACTGGGGGTCGAGATTTTCCCCGGTATGGCCTGTTCCGAAATTGTCTACGGCGACAATGGCGAGGTCAAAGGCGTGGTCGCGGGTGAGTTCGGCAAGAATGCCGATGGCACGCCGGGGCCAAGCTATGAGCCGGGCATGGAATTGCACGGCAAATACGTGTTCCTTGGCGAAGGTGTGCGCGGCAGCCTGTCGAAAGAGGTGATCGAAAAGTTCGACCTGTCGAAAGGCAAGGACCCGCAGAAATTCGGTCTTGGCATGAAAGAGATCTGGGAGATCGACCCCGCCAAGCACCGCGAAGGCTCTGTCACCCACACCATGGGCTGGCCGCTTGAAAAGAATGCTGGCGGCGGATCGTTCATCTACCACCTCGACAACAACCAGGTCTATGTCGGCTTCGTGGTGCACCTGAACTACGAGAACCCGCACCTCTACCCCTACATGGAGTTCCAGCGCTTCAAGCATCACCCGATGGTGGCCGAGC
>CAYZAD010000079.1:0-11765 GCA_964476315.1 uncultured Rhodobacterales bacterium | reverse complement strand
TGTTCGCCGTGCCGCGCCGGACCGAGATCGTCGACTGGTCGGGCGACATGGAGGACGAAGACCTGATCGAGCGTGAGGACATGGTCGTCACCGTCACCCAGTCCGGCTATATCAAGCGCACGCCGCTGGCCGATTTCCGCGCGCAGAAGCGCGGCGGCAAGGGGCTGTCGGGGATGCAAACAAAGGATGACGACGTCGTCACGACGCTGTTCGTTGCCAATACCCACACGCAGCTTCTGTTTTTCACCACCGAAGGCATGGTCTACAAGCTCAAGACATGGCGTCTGCCGCAGGGCGGGCGCACGTCCAAGGGCAAGGCCATCGTCAATATCCTGCCGATCCCGTCGGGTGTGTCGATTGCCGCGATCATGCCGGTGGATCGCGACGAGACCGACTGGGACGACCTGCAGATCGTCTTTGCCACCAGCGCGGGCGATGTGCGGCGCAATGCGCTGTCGGATTTCACCAATGTGATGCGCAACGGCAAGATCGCGATGGACCTGCCCGAGGGCGTGGAACTGGTGAACGCGCGGATCGCGTCCGAGGATGACGATGTGATGCTGGTCACCGATGCAGGCCGGGCCATCCGGTTCCGGACAACCGATGTCCGGGTCTTCAAGGGCCGCAAGTCCACCGGTGTCCGGGGCATCCGGCTGAGCAATGGCGACCGCGTGGTGAGCATGGCGGTGATCCGTCATTTCGAGGCCGATCCGGCGGAACGGGCAGCCTACCTCAAGATGCGCCGCGCGGTGGCCGGTCTGGCGGATGACGCGGAAACGGAAGACGATGACGAGGTCGCGCCCGGCAGCATCACGCAGGAGCGTTATGCCGAAATGTCGGCAGCCGAGAACCTGATCCTGACCATCACCGCCAAGGGGGCCGGCAAGCTGTCGTCGTCGCATGACTACCCCGTGCGCGGGCGTGGCGGCCAGGGGGTGCAAGCCATCGACAAGGCGATGCGCGGCGGGCCGCTGGTGGCCTGTTTCCCGGTCGAGATGGATGATCAGATCATGCTGGCGACCTCCAAGGGGCAGTCGATCCGGGTGCCGGTCGACGGAATTTCATTCCGGTCGCGCAGTGCAGGCGGTGTGAAAGTGTTCAACACCGGCACGGATGAAGAAGTGGTGTCCGTGGCGTGGATCGCGGATCAGGGCGAAGATGCCGACGGGCCCGCAGACGGCTGATCCTTCACATCGCGCGAACACGGTTTGGTAACGGCGCTGGGACATTCCCCGCGCCGTTTCATTTTTGCGTTACGTTTTGCCCCTATGCGAGGCACGCGCGCACGACAGATCACGCAAAAGGCACAGGGGCGACACGACTTTCACACTTAATTCACGCCCGTCACGGCCCGGCATCTGGTACCTCTGACTTACGCTTACGTCGGGTAACGCGCAGGTTGGTTGGGACAAGACGCGGTCTTAACCACTTGAGAGGCCAGCACTTTGTTTCTCCATGCTGTGCTTTTCAAATCGCCTGAACGTGACGTGGCGGTGTGTATTTTGGTCCGAGTGGTTTCAAAAAACGCATTTTCAAATTTGTGTCGGCGGCGGCCCTCATCCGCGGTTGGCATTCCGATTTTCAGAACCAACACCCGACCGCTGGTCTGACCAGCCGGTCGGGTGCATTTCCCAAAAGGCTCTTTGTGGCTGACTTGATGAACACCCTTTTCGAACACATGCGAACCTATCCGACCTTGCTTGAGGCCTGCGGCGTGATCGGGTCCATCATCTATGTGGGCGGTTTCGCACTGGTGCAGTACGGGCGGGCCTGTGGCAATGGCGCGGTCTATTCCGCAAGCAAGATCCTGGCTGCGCTGCTGGTTCTGATCAGCCTTGTGGGGGCGTTCAACCTTGGGGCTTTCCTGATCCAGATCGGCTTTGTCACGTTTGGGATTGTGGGGCTGTGCCGCCAATCCGCCATCCGATCCGAGGGAGAGCGGCAGCCTAGGCCTCAAGCCGGGTATGTGCCGCACGCACCTGCGATTCAAGATAGCTTGCCAGCGACTTCCGGTTGGCAAAATCATCCACACGGACCGGCGCATGATACACCAGTTCCACTTTGCCCTGTCTCTGTTGAGCAAGCACGGTAACGAGGTGCCCGCCAAAGCTCATGTCCCCCCACCAGCCATAAAAACGGGAATCGCGGTTTTCGGGGGCGTGGTAGATCACCGTGACCGGCTGGATGTGCATGGCGTGGATCAGCCTGTCGGAAAAGAACGCGGCAAAGAGCGTTGGCTTGAACGGCAGCACACGGATGGAATCCGATGACGTGCCTTCGGGAAAGAACAGCAGGCGATGCCCGTGATTGAGCCGTTCTTCGAACACGGCGACCTGGTTTTTCGTCTCGCGCGGGTCGCGGCGGATGAAAAGCGTGCCAGTCGCGCGCGCCAGCCAGCCGATTCCGGGCCAGGACGCGACCTCGGACTTTGAGACGAAATAGACATTCTTGCGTGCGTTCAGGGCGAAGATATCGATCCAGGACCCGTGATTTGCCACCACGGCCCCGTGCACTTTCAACCGGGGTCCGCGCACCAGAAGCGTGATGCCCATGATGAACAATGCAGACCGGCAGACGGCCTGGGTGATGTAGGGGGTGATCGGCCGGTCGGTGCCGAAGATCGGGCGTTCGAACAGGCGGATGAACAGCAACAGCCCCAACCCGCTGAACACCACCGTGCCAAGCACCACGCCCCGCCGGATCACGCGCAGCCATCCAAACGCAGAGATCGGGACGTCTTCGACCGGGTCTTTGCTGTCCCAGGTTGGGCTCATGGGGTTGGCCGCAGGTTGGGCGCAAAGGCGGCATCGCGCAGGTTTCCGGTTTCCAGCAGCATGCAGACATCGGTCGTGTTGAAGGCGTGATCGACGAACACCCCCTGCCCGATGAAGCCGCCCAGCCTGAGGTAGGATTTGATCAGCGCCGGCGTGGTCCGCATGGCGGATTTGCGGTCGATCCGGTCAGCGGGCAGCACGGCCAGCGCGTCCGGCGTTCGGGATGTCACGCGCAGGTCTGGCGGCGCAAGATAGCCGTGATGCAGGTGAGACAGTGCATTCTGCAAATGCAAAAGGTCCGTTCCATGAAAGCTTGCCGTGCCAAACAGGAGATCGATGGACCTGTCGGCCACGTAATCTGCCAGACCCTGCCAAAGCGCCATCAACCCCGCGCCAGAGCGCATGTCGCGGTGCAGGCAGGTGCGGCCCAGTTCAAGCAGGTGTCTGTCGCTGGATTTCAGGATCGACAGATCGAATTCGCTTTCGGAATAGAACCGTCCAGCCGCCGCCGCATGTTGGCGGGTCATCAGCCGGTAGACGCCGACCACCCCGCGTGTTGCGTCGTCCCGGCGGCTGTCGTCTTTCAGGACAAGGTGATCGGCGAACGCATCGAACGCATCCATTTCAAGCCGGTTGCGGTGGTCCACCAGCGGCCCGTCACCGCCGAGTTCAGCGACGAACACGTCATACCGCAAGCGCTGCGCCGCGCGGATGTCGTCTTCGGACGTGGCAACGGAAACGTGCAGTGATGATGCATCCGCAAGCATGGTCCCCCCGGGGCATTGGCGAGACGCACTCTAAATCGCGGGCCGATGACGCGCAACGGCGTCGATGTGACGCCGACCGTCACGCATTTTACACGAATTAAGGCTTTATCAACCTTTGGTTGAGAGTTTAGGTATCGAAGACAGGCAGCAAGGCGACCCGTGACCCATCTATGACCACTTTACCGACTTCCCGGAAATTCACGGTGATGCGGCTGCCGATATTCGATTGGACCTGGCCGATCCCCCAATCCGGTTGATCCGGGTGGCGGACAAGGGATCCGGGTTCCAGCAAACCGTTGAGGTCGGACATGAGACAACTCCTATCAGGCTACCGGGGAATGTAATGCATCAGGACCAGACGTCACTTGCCGCTTTGATCGGATCGCGTATTTGTCACGACCTGATCAGTCCGATCGGCGCGATATCGAACGGTCTGGAACTGGTTTCGCTGTCGACACCAGCGCCGGCCAGCCCGGAAATGACGCTGATCCAGCAAAGCTGCGACAACGCGGCGGCGCGCATCCGGTTCTTTCGCATCGCCTTTGGCAGCGCCGGGGACAGGCGGCCCGTTCCTGTATCCGAGGCGGGCATGACGCTGCAGCAGCATTTTGCCGGAACCCGCATCGCACCCGAGTGGCGCATGACGACCGACCTGCCCCGCAGCACGGTGCAACTGGCCTATCTGTCGGTGCTGTGCGCCGAATCGGCCTTGCCCCAAGGGGGCGCGATCGCCGTGTCGCGTGATGATCGGGGGGTTCACATTGCCGCCACGGGCCCAAGGGTTTGCTGCGAAGACGCGCTTTGGCAGCGGCTGACCAAGACGTGTCAGGGCACGCCCGGTGACCTGCGGCCCGCCCATGTCCAGTTCGGTCTTCTTGCGGCACTGACGCATGAGGCCGGTTGCAGCCCCACGGTCACCCACGATGACACGATGCTTGAGGTGCACCTGCCGCTAAGCCGTCAATCCGTGTAACGGCCTGAGCAAGCGCACGGCATCGCGCACCGGTTCGGAGATCGGTCCGGGGCGCGGCGCATCGAGCAGCGTCTGGAGCAGCAGCGCGGTGGGCTGCGCGCGCCGTGTCCAGGACAGATCTTCGAGGATCGCCGCCGCGTGATCGGGCAAGCGGTCGGGGATCTCATGCCCTGCCAGCGTTGCCCAGACACAGGACCACGCGCGCCCCACGCTCCACGGGTTGTAACCGCCCCCACCGGACACGATGAACCGCGATGTCAACGCGCGCAGGGCCGTCACCGCGCGCAGATGGCACCGGTTGGACAGCATCAGGCGCGACAGGGGGTCTTCGGTCACCGCGTCGGCGCCGCATTGCAGGTAAATCGCATCCGGCCGGAAGGACGCAACCGCGGGCAGGATCAGTTCGTTCAGGATCAGGTCGAATTCGGTGTCGTTGAAACCTTTGGGCACCGGGATATTGATCGCCGCGCCGCCCGCAGTATCGGTCAGAGCCCCGGTGAAGGGCCAACGGCGATCCTCGTGGACGGAGATCATGCGCACGCGGTCGCTGCCGTCAAAGGCCTCGGCAACGCCGTCGCAATGATGGGCGTCGATATCCACATAGGCGACACGGGCCAGGCCCTGCGCCAGCAGGCGCTGGATCGTCAGAACCGGTTCGTTGATATAGCAGAACCCGTTGGCGCGGTTCGGCAACCCGTGATGCGTGCCGCCGCCCGGGTTGTAGACCGTGCCGCCGTCGCGGACGAGTTCCGCCGCCAGAAGCCCGCCACCCGCCGCCGTGGCGGGCCGACGATAGACTTCGGGAAAGACCGGGTTCGACAGCGATCCGAGGTCATAGGCCCGGTTCGGTTCTTGCGTGGCTTCGGCGGTCTGAAGGGCCGCGATGTAGTCCGGTGTGTGAAAGCCGTGCAGCGCCCCGGGTTTGGCGCAGGGACTGGTGCGGTAACTTTCGGCATCCAGCCAGCCCAATGCGCGGCACAGGTCAATGACGGTGGGCACGCGCGGGATCGACAGCGGATGGTTCGCGCCATAGCTGGACCCGCGATAGATGCGGGATCCGATGAAAACGGGGTGGGTCATGCGGGGCGAGATAGGCCGCCATGTCCCGAGGCAAACGCCCTGACGCGCATCGCGGCGTGTTTCACGGCGTCCTCGATCACCCGGCTTCGGCCTTTTCCGACAAATCCAGCCAGAGGTCTTCAGCCTCGGCCAGCGCGGTTTGGCGCGCGACCAGCGCTTCGGAGGCTTTCTGGAACTTGACCGGTTCGCGGGTGAAGAGATCCGGGTCAGCCATCAGCTGTTCCAGTTTGGCAATCTCGGCGGTCAGCCGGTCGATCTCGGCGGGCAATTCCTCGAGCCGGTGCTTTTCGGTGAAGCTGAGACCGGATTTCGGCCTGGGCGCCGCAACAGGTTTGGAAACCTGTTTCGGCGCGGGCTTCGAGGTCGGGCTGTCTGCCGCGCCGTCGTGCCGCTGTGCCTGGTAATCGCTCCAACCGCCGGCATAGACGGTGGCGCGGCCCCGGCCCTCCATCGCTACGGTCGTGGTCGCGACGCGGTCGAGGAAATCGCGGTCGTGGCTGATCAGCAGCACGGTGCCGTCATAATCGCCCAGCAGGTCCTGCAAGAGGTCAAGCGTTTCGACATCCAGATCGTTGGTCGGTTCGTCCAGCACGAGAAGATTGGATTCCCGCGCCATGATCCGGGCCAGCAGCAACCGCGCCTTTTCGCCCCCCGACAGGGATCGCACCGGTGCGCGCGCCTGGCGTTCGTCGAACAGGAATTCCTTGAGATACCCGACAACGTGGCGCGGCATGCCCCGCACCATGATCTGGTCTGATTTGCCGGACACCCGCATGCCGGGATCACTGGTCAGGTTCTCCCAGAGGCTCAGGTCGCCGTCCAGTTGCGCGCGTGTCTGATCGAACACGGCGGGCACAAGATTGGTGCCCAGCTTCACGCTGCCGGCATCCGGCGCGATCTCGCCCATCAGGATACGGATGAGCGTGGTTTTCCCGACGCCATTCGGGCCGACAAAGGCCACGCGGTCACCGCGCTGTACGGTCAGCGAAAAGTCACGGATGATGGGCGTGTCGCCAAAGGATTTGGACAGGCCTTTCGCCTCGATCACCTTGCGGCCGGACTTGGGGCCGGAGGCCAGTTCCATCGCGGCGGTGTCCTGCCGCTTGATCATGCTGGCCCGTTCCTTGCGCAGGTCCTGCAGCGCGCGCACCCGGCCCATGTTGCGCTTGCGCCGGGCGCTGATGCCTTCGACGGCCCAGCGGGCCTCGGATTTGATCTTGCGGTCCATCTTGTGCCGCTGGAGGTCTTCTTCCTCCCAGGCTTTATCGCGCCAGGCTTCGAACGCGGCAAAGCCCTTGTCCTGCCGGCGCACCTGCCCCCGGTCGATCCACAGCGTGGCGCGGGTCAGTTCGGTCAGGAACCTGCGGTCGTGGCTGATGATCACAAAGCTTTTGCGGGTGCGCTTGAGTTCGTCTTCGAGCCAGCCGATGGCTTCGATATCGAGGTGGTTCGTCGGTTCGTCCAACAGCATCACATCGGGGTCCTGCGCCATCAGCCGAGCCAGTGCCGCGCGCCGCCGTTCACCGCCGGATGCGGTGTCGACGGCCCGGTTCGGATCGAATTTCAGCCCTTCGCCCGCCCGTTCCACCTTGTACATTTCCGAGGCGTCCAGCCCGTCGACGGCGTATTCGCCCAAGGTTGCATAGCCGCTCAGGTCAGGATCCTGTTCCATGTATCCGATGCTGATGCCCTGCGGGACAACGCGGTCCCCCGTGTCAGGTTCGACCAGCCCCGCCATGACTTTCATCAGGGTCGATTTGCCCGACCCGTTGCGCCCGACAAGCGCGATGCGATCCCCGGGCTGAATGACAAGGCCGAGGTCGTGAAACACCGGCTCTCCTCCGAAGGTGAGCGAGATGTCGTTGAGTTGCAAATGCGGGATGACTGCCATGCCGGTGGGCTAAGCCGCGGCGCGTCAGAGGTCAAGCTGAGACCGCGCCCGTCCGAACCAAAGCGCGCAATCGGCGTTTGCGCCGTTCTGGAATGTCGGCGACGCACAGCCCGGTAAAGACGTGCACCGTGTCCAGCGCGCGGTCGATCACGGCGTGATCGCCAACCCAGCCGCCCATGGCCAGATAGCTGGCCAGAAGGTGCGGGATCGTGCCCCGGCTTCCCGAGACCGGCAAATCGACGGCATGGGGCGATTTGCGCGCGGGAAGCAGATGTGCGGGTCCGATATGGGCGCGCCGCAATTCCGCGAGGGCCCGGTCGTGCCGGTCAGGATCGGCCCCCGGAAAGGAGGTGCAGCCCACCAGCATGCCGACTTGGTGCCGGTCCACAAACGCCGTCAGCGCAGCCCATGCAACCCGCAAGGCCATCGGGTCGGGCGTGGTGCCGCAATGACAGACGCGGCCCAGTTCCAGCACCGGACCCGGACCGGCCTGCAGGGGCTGCAGACCGTAGGTGCGGCCTGTATAGGTGGCATTCAGGTCCATGCCATCGCGCAACAGCCGCACGCGAAAGGCCACGCGGGGGGCGGCATGGCGCATGTCCGTCACGATGCCGTGCAGGCTGATCGGATCGAACGCGTCCTGATCCGACAGCCTGGTCGCCGCAAAGACCTTGCGGCGCAGATCGAGGGCCACGGTCATCACGTCGGGCGCGCTGCTGATGCGGGCCTGGTAGGGGCCAAGGGTCAGCGACAGCGCGTCAGCGGGCGCAGCGACTGCGGTCGCTGCCGCGATGGTCATCAGTTGAACAGGTCTGCGGCGTTGATCCCGCCGATATTGCCAAAGAGCTTGCGGATGAAGCTGATATCGCCATCGCCGGACCGGGTGATGCGGCGCGTCAGCGGTACGACCTGCCCGTCCTGCAAGCCGTAGCGTTCGATGTTTTCGACCACGCCCGCCTCATCGAAGGTGATGGCAAGCACTTCGCGGTCGACCACTTCGGGGCGCTGCCAAGCAAAGTGGCGTACATCGCTTTCGATGTAATAGAAGCCGGAATCGTTCAGGACGCCCGTGGTGGAGGGCACACCAACCAGGTCTTCAACCGTGCTGCGCGTATCGATGCCCGGAACGATCTGCTGAAGGACGTCTTCGGATGGCACATAGCCATGGGTGCGGAACTGTGCCGTACACGCCGTGAGTGCGACCAATGCGATGACGCCCAGTCCGATTCTGGCCGATGGTCCAACCCTGCGGTTGATGACCTGCCCGAAACCCTGCCCAAAAACCTGCATGGCGCCTCTCTTGCGTTGGCGTTCGCCGCCTTTTATCCCGATTACACGGCCTTGGGCCTGCGTTCAAGCAAAGGGTGCACACAAGATATGCCACAAGCGGTTCTGAAACCCGGAGAATTTCGCGTGAGCGAGCTTTCGTCGCGCCAGGAGACAGCGTTCGATCTGCAACCGGACGCCGCGCAACGCGAGGTGCTGGCCCGGGAACTTGGGCTGAGCGGGCTGAGGAAATTGCGCTTCACGGGCCAGATCGCGCCCACCGGGGCGCAGGGCTGGTCGCTGCGCGCAAAGCTGGGCGCCACCGTGGTACAGCCCTGCGTGGTGACGCTGGAGCCGGTAAGCACGCGGATCGACGAAGAGGTGGAGCGTGTCTATCTGCCCGCCGCCTTTCTGGAGACCGAGGTCGAACCGGGGGCGGAAACCGAAATGCCGGAAGACACCAGCACCGAGGTTCTGGGTCCGATCATCTCGGCGCATGACGCGATGGTAGAATCGCTTTCGCTGGCGCTGCCGCAATATCCCCGCGCCAGCGGTGCGGAACTTGGGGAATCGGTGTTTGCCGAAGACGGCGTCACGCCGATGCGCGACGAAGATGCCAAACCCTTTGCCGGACTTGCGGCGCTGCGCGATCAGCTTGATAAAAAGGACTGATTTCAGCGCAACAAAACGCTTGCGGATTTCGCGTTTGTCCCTATGTTCGCGCCTTCATCTGAGGCAGGGGGTTGCCCCCTGCCCCGGTTTCCCCTTAAGAGGCCGGACACACCCGACACGCGGCATGGCGCACATGCCACCCGTACTAGACAATTGAGGTTGAGACATGGCTGTCCAACAGAACAAAGTATCCAAGTCGCGCCGCAACAACCGCCGCGCACATGACGCTCTGGTCGCAGGCAACCCGAACGAGTGCACCAATTGCGGTGAACTCAAGCGCCCGCACCACGTTTGCCCCTCTTGCGGCCACTACGCAGATCGCGAAGTGATTGCACAGGCCGATGAAATCGACCTGGACGAAGACGCAGCGTAAGCAACGATAGGGCGACACCCTCCGCATGACCTCGTCGCAGGATCACATTGCCGCGGACGATGCGCCAATCGTTTTATCAATCGACGCCATGGGTGGCGATTTGGGGCCGGAGGCAGTTGTCTCCGGCATGTCACGTTCTGCGGCCGCGAATCCGGATATCCGCTTTCTCGTATTCGGGCCGAAGAAAAAGCTCAAATCGCTGATTTCCAAAAAGAAACCTCTTAAAGGCCGGTGCGAGATCCGCGACGCCGAAGAGGTTGTGTCGATGGATGACAAGCCCAGCCACATCGTGCGCAACGGGCGCAAGACCTCCATGTGGGCGGCCATCGAGGCCGTGCGCAACCAGGAGGCAACGGTGGTGGTGTCCTGCGGCAATACCGGCGCGCTCATGGCGCTGTCGATGATCCGTCTGCGCAAGCTGCCGGGGGTCAATCGCCCGGCCATCGCGATCCTTTGGCCGTCGCGGAACCCGCAGGGGTTCAACGTGATGCTGGATGTGGGCGCGGATGTGCGCGCCGATGCCGAGGACCTGCTGCAATACGCGCTGATGGGCGTGTCCTATGCCCGCAACGGGCTTCAACTGGACCATCCGCGCGTCGGGCTGCTGAATGTCGGCACCGAAGAACACAAAGGCCGACCCGAGTTGCGCGATGCGCATGAGCTGATCTCAAAGGCGGCCGTGCCAGCCAAGTTCGAGTTCGTGGGATTCGTTGAAGGCGGCGATATCCCCGGCAAGGCCTGCGACGTGATCGTCACCGACGGGTTTACCGGCAATGTCGCGCTGAAAACCGGCGAAGGCACGGCGTCCCTGATCGGGGATCGGTTGAAGGAAGCGTTCAGCTATTCGTTTCTGTCGCGCCTGGCATCTGTCCTGGCGCTGACATCCCTGCGGAGGCTGCGCAAGAAGATCGACCCCCGCCGCGTGAATGGCGGCGTGTTCCTGGGCCTGAACGGCACGGTTGTGAAATCGCACGGTGCGGCGGATGCGACCGGTGTGTCTGCGGCCATCAAGCTGGCCTTTCAACTGGCGCAATCCGGCTTTTCCGACCGCCTCGCGGCGCGGCTTGAGTCGATCAATGACATCGCGTGGGACATCCGCACCGACCCGCACCCCGATAACGAGGAGACCCCGACATGACCATTCGAGCGGTTGTCGTGGGCGTTGGGCACCACCTGCCCGACCGGGTTGTGCCCAATTCCGAATTCGAAGCATCGCTTGACACGTCAGATGAGTGGATCCGGTCGCGTTCGGGCATCGAACGCCGCCATTTCGCCGCAGAGGGCGAAACCACCTCCGATCTGGCGACCAAGGCTGCTGAAAAGGCGCTTGCTTTTGCCGGTCTGGAGGCCAATGACATCGACGCCATCGTTCTGGCGACCTCGACCGCCGATCTGACCTTTCCGTCTGCGGCCACGATGGTGCAACGATCGCTTGGCATGACCCGTGGATTTGCCTTTGACGTGCAGGCCGTTTGCGCGGGGTTTGTCTATGCGCTCAGCACCGCCAACGCGATGATCGTCTCGGGCCAGGCCAGACGGATCATGGTCATCGGGGCGGAAACGTTCAGCAAGATCATGGATTGGACCGACCGCACCACATGCGTTCTGTTCGGCGATGGCGCGGGTGCGCTCATCCTTGAGGCGCAGGAGTTGTCCGGCACGCCGGAGGATCGCGGGGTTTTGTCCGTCGATCTGAATTCGGACGGATCGCACAAGGACATCCTTTACGTCGATGGGGGCGTCAGCACGCAGACCACCGGGTTCCTGCGCATGCAGGGCAAGGAAGTGTTCCGCCACGCGGTTGAAAAGCTTGCGCAGACGGCCACAACCGCAATGGCAAAGGCCGGGATCGACAGCGCGGATGTCGATTGGATCGTTCCGCATCAGGCCAATATCCGCATCATCCAGGGCACCGCCAAGAAACTGGGCCTGTCGATGGAACACGTTGTCGTCACGGTTCAGGACCACG
>CAYZAD010000078.1:0-12012 GCA_964476315.1 uncultured Rhodobacterales bacterium | reverse complement strand
TTGGCCACCGCCTCGTCCGCTTCCTTGACGATACGGGCCCAGACCGGGTCCACCGATGCGAGTTTCGCGCGCGTTTCAGCCATGCCATCTCTCCTTTGACGTGCCGGGTATAGCAGATAGGATCGGATTTCGAAAACGCAAAGCTGTGATGAAAAGGATCAGGAATTTGGATGACGCACAGGTAAATGCCTTTCGCGCCGTCATTCTCAAGCGCCTCAAAGCCCTGGACGAGGAAGACGCACGAGGCACCGACAGCCAATCCATTGTCACCCTTGATCAGCAAGCCGTGGGGCGGTTGTCACGACAGGATGCTCTTTTGAACCAGTCGATGGCGAAAGCCGCTCAAACCCGACGGCACGCCCAGCGCGCTGGCCTCATTGCCGCCCTGGCCCGTCTGGATGACGATGACTTCGGCTATTGCGACGATTGCGGGGACGCGATCTCGGCAAAGCGTCTGGAGTTCGATCCATCCGTCAGGCGGTGTGTCAGTTGTGCATCCGGATGACGCGCATGATCGCGCAACGCCTCGATCACCACAGCCCAGGCTGACAATCCGCATTCGGTCTGAAAGGACGTGTCACCGCGCTTTCCATGCCGCAAAGCTGCTGCCACCAGCGTTCCGTCTCCGAACACGGGATGGGCCGACTGGAAGCGCGCAGCATGAATGGCCGCTTGGCGCGCCTCCTCGAAAAGCGCCAAAGTGGCAGCTTTGCGTCTATCGGGCGGACAGGCAGCCACAAGGCTGACTGCGGCCAGAACATCATTGTAGAGCACCGGTCTCAAAGGATCACGTCCAGCCGGGCTGCAGGTCCCGGGCCATAGCGCGCCGAGACTTGAGACACATGCAGTTCGACCGCGCCGGACGCCCCATCTGCCGCCTGCATCGCCGCTGTATAGGTCCAATACGGCACCTGCACGTCGCTTTGCCGAACCAGCCCCGAAGATCCGACGATGTCGACGCGATACATTTCGACCTCCTCGGCAAGTGGAATTTCGGCCAGGTCCCAATCCTCCGCGTCCATCCGTGCGCGGCGGATCCATGTCAGGTTGAGGTCACCTGCATGTGACGTCGCGCGCAAATGAACGGGGCTGTAGGGCCGCATTCCATTCCCGTCGAAGGCGTGTTGCCCGTGCCGATAAACAGGGTGGTCGACCGGTCTGGTCGCAGGCCCGATCCTGTAATGCCGGGTGTGCCGTCGCAAAGCCGATGGCAGCTCGATCTGTTGCGGCGTGCCGTCCAGAAGCACAAAATAGGACTGTGCAGGATGCCCGGATGCGATGGCATCCGTTCCCAACTGACCGCGCAAAAGATGCGTCAAACGCCAGGTGTTCGGGCCAATCAACGCGGCATCGCGGAACTGAACGAGTTCCCATCCAGACGGGTCGCCATTGCCAATCGCCGCGAGGTTGCCACCCGCAAGGAACGCAACATCAGATACCGATGCCAGATGTCCCGAGGTCAACACAACCTCGAGGTCCGTACCGCGATCAATCAGCCCCGCCGGGCGCGACGGAACATCGTTCAAGATCAGCCCGACCGTCGAGTGTGTGGCCACCAGAGTGTTCAGTTGATACCCGGCATCCTCGGCTGCATCATATACCGCCACGTCTCCGGGCCAGGGCTCTGCCGCGATGGCGATATGTGGCGCATGTGGAACTTCCTCGCCACTCATCAAAGGCAGGTCAAGAAACAAGGGCAGCACGGGGCCGTGCGACACGTGCCGCCGGGTCGGTGTCGGGTCATCCGGGAAATCCGCCGGATGATAGACCTCGGGCTCGATCCGCACTGCGTCCACCAGTTGATGCGTCGTCAATTCCGTGCGGTCCACACGCGCCCGGACCATTCCTGTCGCCGACGGCAGCGCAACCACATCCCCGGCACCCAGCGCGCTTTGCGACAGTGGCAGCGCAAACCGCACCGTGTCACGAGAGACCCGCGCCTCGCTCAGCCAACGCTCAACTGCCTGTCGACCCTCCGGTCTGGTCAAAAGGATAGGCACTTCGCTTTCAGCAACGGCATGTGTGTCTTCGTCGGGCAATACGGATTCTTCCGCGATGTTGCGGTAATCGCCATCCGCTTCGACGAAATTCAATCTGACACGCCCCGACATCTCGGCCTCGGAACTGCGGGCCTCTGTCAACTCGGTGCCAAGGTCGCCGTGCAGGGCCAACTGCTCGCGCTCCAAAGTGACGCCAACGGCACCTTTCCGATTGCGAAAGACAAGCGTTCCGTCCCTTTCGATCGCGTCAAAGCCGTAGGCCATCATCAAGGGTTGCAAGGCCCGGCGCGCATCCGCCACATCTGGCGCAAGATACCCCCTGACGAACCCATGCAGCCGCGACACGTCGTAATCGTGCAAACCGGCCCGCGCGCACATCTCTGACACCACCGACGCCAGCGTGCGCCCCGATACACGGCCGTTCAGCCAATGCCCACGCCTGTAGTTCGGCCCGTCGGACCACATCTCGTCGACATTCGGAAACCACGGGTAGGGCCGCGCATCCCAGGCCCAGACGAACACCCGTCCCATGTCGATCATCGGTGCGTTATAGACCGTGGACACCGGGTTGTTGGCCGGATCGGTCCAGTAGCCGATGATCGCCCGCAGGTACTGATGCTGGATCAACTCGTCCCGCAGACCGTTCGAATAGGCCGGAAGCGTGCTTTCAGAGCTCTTTGGATCGAGAAACTTGTTCGGCTCGTTCGTCGCCTTGTCGACCGCAGCGCACCCGATCTCGGTAAACCAGATCGGCTTGGATTCCGGCACCCACTGGGTTGGCACCGCAGATCTGACCCCACCGACACGGTTGTGGTGCGGCTGCGACCACCAGTTGCGAATGTCCTTGTAACGATAGACCCACGGCTCGCCATACGCCCCGTCGCTGATCGGTTCGCGCGCCTGTGCATCGCGCGCATCCCGAGACGGGTAGTACCAGTCATATCCTTCGCCACCCGCGACATTCGACACAAGGTAGTCCAGATTGTAGATCGACCCCCAGTCTGCATCCGCATGGTCAGGGCCATCCCGCCAATCCGACAGGCGCATGTAGTTGTCGATGCCTACGAAATCGATATTTGGATCGGCCCAAAGCGGGTCCAGATGAAAATAGACATCGCCTGTCCCGTCTTGCGGATGATACCCGAAATACTCGGACCAGTCCGCCGCGTAGCCGATCTTGACACCCGGCCCAAGGATCCCCCGACACTCCGCGGCAAGCTGTTTCAGCGCGTCAACAGCCGGGAAGCCGGTTTCACCGCGAAGCTGCGTCAGGCTGCGCATCTCGGAACCGATGCAGAACGCGGCGACACCTCCTGCCAAGGCGCACAGATACGCCTGATGCAGGATGAACCGGCGGTACCGCCACTCCTCGGGGCCCGAGTATTGCACAACACCATCCACAATCTCGAAATCCGCAGCAGTGGCATCGCCGAAAAACGCCGCCACCTGATCGTCGATATCAGAGGTTCCGGTCTGGTCTCCGGGTTGGCCCGGTGCGACATGCGCCGTGATCCGGCCGCGCCACGGCAGTCTTGGTTGATTGTCTTCACCGGTCCATGGGTTGAACAGCCCGTTTCCCGGCATCTGCTCCATCAGGATGAACGGGTAATACAGCACATCCAGACCCTTCGCCTGCATGTCCTGAATGGACTGCACCACCGACACATCGCACGGCGTGCCGCCATAAACCGGACGGCCGTCTTCGACCGGAACCAGCCCCGCCGCATCGCGGGACACGCCGTTCACGATCCATGGCATCTCGACGCTATCAAGCGTGGTCTGCTCGACCTTCGGCTCGATCAGGCACTCACCGCACCGCAGATCGGATCCGAACCAGCTCACCACCAGGGACGCAGCACCGCAATCCGGCACTTCATCCTGCAAATGCTTAAGCGAAGTGACAAAATCAGGACGGTCTGACGGGCTGTTGACATTGACCACGGTTGATGCGCCGCCACCGGCATCCAAGGCCACCGGTTCCGTGGCCAGGGAATACTCGCCGGTCCCCGGGATCATCGCCACCGCCCTCACGTTGAACGGGACGTCGGATGGATCGAACTGCTCTGGCCGGGTCACTTCGAAACTGAACGACGGGACGCGATTGCCGAACCGCGCAAGGTCCAGATCTTCAATCACCACATACGCGGTACCACGATAGGCCGGTACAGCACCCACGCCTTCCACGGCCTCCATCTTGGGGTCCGGCGCCTGATCCGCCGTTCCCGGATAGACTGACATGGTCAGATCATGGATCGAAATCTCGGCACCATCCGCCCACACGCGGTTCACGCTGGTGATCTCTCCCTCGCACAGCGCCACGGCAAGGCTGACCGAATAGCTGTATTCCTTGATGGTCGGCTGCTGCGAGGCCCCTTTTCCACCACCCCCCGATTTCGAGACATTTTCCTTGAACTGCGTGGCCCAGATGATGTGTCCCCCAACGCGCATACGGCCATAGATTTGCGCAATCGGCTGTCCCTCGCCCGCACCACTCAGGCGCAAGCGGTCCAAGCGTCCCGTCTCGATCGTCTGACTGCCGGACCCGAGAATCCGCTGATCGATTGCCCGGCCCAGCGTTGCGCCCGCAAAACGCCCGACCGCGCTCATCGACAAGCCCAGAAAAGAGCCGCCGAACGACCCACCGATTGCAGCGCCTGCTGCCGATAACACCAGTGTGGCCATTACACATCCCTCGTCTGAACTGTTGGAAAGACAAACCGCGCCACGATCCGACGCTGCCAAGGCGCCGTCAGAAAGGTCTCCAGGACACCGTGACCCGAATAAGCGTGCACAAAGGTCGCCTTGTCCCCAATCCGCACCTGCACCCCCAGATGCTTGGCAACCGATCCATCCCGCATCCGGAACAGCAACACATCGCCCATGCCCTCATGCTCCGCCGGCTTTGCGGTCATGTGGCGCGCGCACGCACCCCACAGCCGTTCCCTGCCCCATGGCTCCGACCAGTTCGGCGCATATGTCGGAACAGGCTCCGGCTCGCAGTCGAAGAACTCGCGCCACATGCCACGCAACAATCCCAGGCAATCCGTCCCGACACCCCGCAGGCTCGCCCGGTGCACATAGGGTGTGCCCACCCAAAGACGTGCTGCCGCGGCAACATCCGCTCCGGTCATCGCAAACTCCCGCCATCGCGTTTCGACGTCATCGTGGGATGCACCATGATCCATTCTTCTTGGGGAATATCCGGAAAGCCGCGGTAGTTCAGAAGGTTGTCGAACTTCTCTCGACAGGTCCCAAAACGCTTGTCACACCCGACAACCAGTTGCACACGATTGCCCGCAGCCAAGGCCACCCGCATCGGTTCCCACAGGTCCACCTGCCGCGCACCATCCTCGAACAGAACGTCTCGCTTGATCACCGCCCACAAACCGGCGGCATCGCCCTCCAGCACATTGAGGCGTCCGCGCTGAAACCAGCCCGCCTCAAAGCCGCTCGCCCCCGACACCACAAGACCGCCCGTTTCGGTCACTTCCGAAACCGTTGCCTCGGCCCGCATGCCCGGCGCATCCAGATCGACCCCGCAATCAGCGTCTCCCAGTACGGCGGAACAGGGGTGCTGAAACACCCGGCCAACGGGCCGGTTCAGTGTTTCGGTCAATCCGCGCAGTTCCGCCGCGAACGCGCCGCCCGAGCGGGTGATCTCGCCAAGTGATCCGCGAAACAGAACCTTGCGCGCCGTCACATCTGCCCAATTCACCATCCAGGCCGTCACCGCGGCACCGTCAAATCGCCCAGCCGCGATATCCGCATCCGTCAAGGACGCCGCCGTCAAAGCCCCGATGGCTTCGGAATTGTCCACCGCAAGCCCTGTCCCCTGCTGCAAGGCAGCCGCACTCATGCCGGTATCGGCACGAAAGACCAGACCGTCGAACGTCAGGTCCAGGTCGTGGTCGGTAAAGCCGTACCGCCGCCCATCCCTGCGCCGCACCTCCCAACACCGCGCAACCGTGGTCAACCCGGTCGACAGATGCGCGTGCAGCGCGTCTGCACCGGGCATCAGACCCGCACCTCGATCACGGGCACATCCGGCACATCCCCGGCCTGGAAGGTCGCCGCAGAGGTATGAATGCGATCGGTGTCGAACCGGACCGGAACGTCAAACTCAAAGCCTGCCGTTACGGTCACACCGGCCCCGGGTTCGGCAAAGAATGTCACCTGACCCAACGTCGGATCGACCAGAAAATCCTCTCCCGCGACCTGCTCAATCCCATCAAGCGCGACCCGGACGCTGCCATCGACCGGCTTGGTCACGGGCCGGACATACCGCGCGTCGCCCGACACATAAGCCTTGGCCAAGGCAAACTCCGCGGTCACACCGTCGCCGGTTCCTATGACCTGATCTGTCGGCTCCACCGCCGCAGACGGCTTGCACGACTTGAAATCCGACCAGTCCTTCCATCGGAACCCGTACAACTGCCCGCGCCGCGCCTCGAAGAACGCGATCAACCGGTCAATGTCATCCATGGATCTCAGACCGATCCCCGCATCATACCGCCGCCGCGAATGGGCCCAGGGCGTATTCCGCTCCTCGAAGCCGCTCGCCAGGGTCACAACATCCGTGCGCCGCTCTGGCCCGCCAATCGACCCAAAGCTCAGCGCCGTGGGAAACCTCACCTCGTGAAACTGCATGACACTCTCCTCAAAGGTTCCGTTGACCCGACCCCAGAACACGCCCCATCTGCGCCGCGATCTGGCTCTGTGAACGCCGGAAACTCTGCACATCCGGGGTCGAGACATGCATCACCACGTTCACCGGACGCGCATTCCCGCCAGCGCGCACACCCAGCTTGCCATCCGGCCCCCGGGCCAGCGGCATGATCGCCTCCGGCCCGGCCTCGCCCATCAGCCCCAGACCCCCGCGCATCGGAAAGGTCATAGGCCCGCTGACCACACCGCCATCTGCAAACGGCATCACGCGGCCCTGGCTGAAACGGGCACCATTCGCAAAGGGCAGCAGATTGCCGATCCCCTGCATCACCATGCCGCTCAGATGCTCCTTCACCGGGGTCACGGCCGCCTTGTAGGATGCTCCGATCATCGACTTGGCAATGCCGCCCAACGCATCCGACAGCTTCATGCCATCAAAGACCACGCCATCGATGGCCCGGCTCAACCCACGGCTCAATGCACCCTCCAGCTTTGCGGCGCCCTTGCCGGTTTCCGACAACGAGTCCCTGACCCTGACCATTTCCGCATGAAAGCCACCTGCCATGCCGGTCGCACCCACCAGGGCTTCACTCAGCGCATCAACCTGCGCCTCGAACCCGTCCAACGCGTCAATCTCGATCATCATCCGTTCCCTTCGTCCTGTCCGGATACGCCGCCATCAACGCCTCCAGCCCGTCCCGTCCCATCGGGGAAGCCCCATCCCCCTTCCCAAGCAGCAGGTACAGTTCCGCCGGGGTCAGCGCCCAGAACACGTCCGGCGTCAGCCCCAGACCGCGCATCCCCGCGCGCATCAGTCCCGGCCAGTCAAAGCGGCTCATGCCTCGCCCACCGGCGTGAACGCGCGCGCCAACAGCTCGGCCGCAACACGCGCCGCGCCCAACGGCCCCCCCTCGATCTCGGCAGTCAACAAGTCCTGCGCCGTCCCTGACCAGCCACCGCCGCGCAACCCCGCCACGATCAGCGCCAGCACATCCCGGCTCGAACAGCCCGAGCTTTCGAACCGTGCGACCAGATCAACCAATGACGCCTCGCCCAGTCCCGCCTCAAGCTCGGCCAATGCCCCCAGCGTAAGCCGCAGCACATGGACCTTTCCGTCGATCACCATCGTCACGTCACCGCGCCAGGGGTTCGCCATGGCCTATACCGCTGCCGAAAAGGTCACCGCGCCCGCCGATGCGAGCGACAGCTCGTACGTCGCTTCGCCGTTATGCGACCCGGCATATTCCAACCCCGTCACCTGAAACGGCGCTTCCACCACCCCGAAGTCCGGAATGACCACCTGAAAACCCGGCGTTTCACTGTCGAAAAAGATCTGGCGCGCACGGGCATCGGTGGCCGCGTCCTTGAAAACCCCCGCACCTGAAATGCCCACACTGCGCACCCCGGCCCCGGCCAGCAACTCCCGCCAGCCGCCTGCACTTTCCAAGGACGTCACATCCACGGTCTCGGCGTTGAAACTCACCCGCGTTGCGCGCAAACCCGCCAGCGTTTCAAACGTGCCGCTGCCATCCACATCGACCTTGATCAAAAGGTCTTTCCCGTTCTGAGCACCCATCGCCCACACTCCTGTCTAGAAAACCAGATGCGCCTCAGGCGTCATCTTCAACCCGCGCCCGAAAGATCAGATCGACCCGCCGTCGTCCCGCCTTTTCACGGCTTGCGACCGCTCGCTTGAAGTGGAGCGCCACCAGACGCCCCCGCTCCAGAACCATCTCCGTATCGATCAGCGCATCGCAGACCGCAGCTGACACTTCTTTCGCCGCCTGGAACCCGGCATCGTCCGAAATCACGGACACCGCGAATTCATGCCACGCTCCACGCCCTGTCTTGTCACTGGCATCCAGAGCCTTCTCAGGCCCCAACGCGACATACAGATCCGGCAACCGGCCCTTCGGCACCGCATCGTAAATGCGGTTGCCCACAAGGTCGCCAACACCCGCGTCGTCGCGCAGTGTTTCGTAGACCCCGGCCTGCAACGCAGCCGCCACCGCGTAACTCATGTCGCCACCTCCTCGTCACAGATGCAGGTCAGGAACCGCGCTGCGGGGTCGGCTTCCGTCACCGAATTGATCCGGAACACCCGCGTACCATCTCGAAAGCGCTGCTCGGGCAAAGGCCGTGCCGACTGTCCGACCGGCGCCGCACGCACGATGACCCGAAACCCCGTGACCGACACCTGCCCGGTCTCACCAACACGTTCCCGCCCGGTCCGGGGCGTGACTTCCGCCCAGATCGTGCCCAGCGCCTCCCAGCTTTCGTGTTGCCCGCCCGCCCCGTCCGGAACCGACACCAGCCGTTCCAGCACAAGCTTTGATGTCAACCGGCGGCTCATGCGCCGAACCCCAACCGGACCGGGCGATACCGCGCGATCAGGCTCGTCACCCCGAACGGCATGCAGCCCTGGCCCAGCGCGGTCTCATCGCGGTATTCGTAGTAATGCGCGGCCAGCAGCATCACCGCCTGCGCCAGATCGGCAGGAAGATCACCAAACGTATCCGCCATGCCCGCCTGAAATCGTAGCTCAACACTGCCATGTTCCGGGATCGTCGGCAGACAGGCCGCCATCGGACACAGCTTTGGCGCTTCGCCATCGGCCACCAACACATAGCGCGCGGCATCCACAACCGATCCGGCCCCAAACGCATCGACCAGAGTGACCCCCGTCACCGCACGCACAGGCGCAATCGGCAGAACCTGTCCCGTCACATCCCGCCAGCGCTGCAAACTGCACAGGAAATCCCGAACGATCAGCGCCTTGCCGGTCCGCGCCTCGACCGCCGCTATGGCCGCACGCAGGAATCCCTCCAGCAAACCGTCCTGCAAGCCGTCTTCGGCGAACCCGCTGCCAAGACGCAGATGCTCCCGCAACCGGACCACCGGCAGTGCCGCTTCAGGTATCTGGCTTTCTTCAATCAAATACATTTCGTGTTCCCCGCAAACCTGTCCCTGAACCTCCAGCCGGAAGAAGGGTCGGACGCGCGCCACCGTCGTTGCTCGGACGGAGGAAGCGGCTAGACAACGCCGGCCATTCGGCGCGCGCCCCACGCGACAGGCGGTCCGCCAACCCCCCATCCCGTGTTCGATGTCACCGCTTATGCAGTGGCAAAGCGCAGCAGCTTGATCGCCGCAAAGTCGCTCACGTCGCCCCCGACCCGCTTGGTCGCGTAGAACAGAACATGCGGCTTGGCGCTGAAGGGATCCCGCAGCACGCGCAGATCCGGACGTTCGGCGATGGTATAGCCCGCACGGAAGTCGCCAAAGGCAATCGCATCGGCCCCGGTCGCGATGTCCGGCATGTCCTCGGCAATCAGCACCGGATACCCCAGCAGACGCGCAGGCTCCCCGCTGGCGAACCCATCAGACCAAAGATGACGCCCATCGGCATCCTTCAGCTTGCGCAGCGCACCGGCGGTTTTTGAGTTCATGACGAATGTCGCGTTCGCACGGTATTCTGCGCCCAGCGCATAAACCAGTTCGATCAGCGCATCACCATTGCCAAGGTCACCGTCCACGCCGGTCGGCACATAGCCGATATTGGCCCACTCCCAGATCTCGTTATCAACCGCCGGATGGTCCAGAATACCGCGCGGCTTGTCCGCCCCGTCACCGGTGATGAACGCCCCGGCCTCCGCACGCGAAAACGTGTCCGCAATGCGCCCTGCCAGCCAGGTCTCGATGTCAAAGGCGGTGTCATCCAGCAACCGCTGGGACGCCTTGGGCATCGCGCTCAGCTCGTGCAGCTTGATGGAGATACGATCAATCGTCGGGGTCCCCGTCTCGGTGCGCGACGCGATCTCGTCCGCCCAACCGGCCCCGGTATTGCCCTGATCGATCAGCACATCATAACTGCCCGCCTCGACATTCACGACAGCCGCCACAGCCCGCAACGAGGCAGAGCCGGACAAGACCCCCTGGATCGTCTCGGACGTCGCCGGGTCCACAAGAAAACCGCCATCGCCGTTCACCACCGTGGACATGGATTTCACATCCAGTTCCAGCCCGCGAAGGCCGTCATCATCCCCGGTGCGCAGATAGGCATCGAACGCCTCAAAATGCACATCCGCCCGGGCCACGCCGCCCGCCAAAGCCGGTCGTCCCGTCACACCTGTTTTTCGATCAAGCATCGTCATCCGCTCTTCCTGTTCCTGTAGCTTTCGATTGAAGTCGTCCCGCTGGTGCCGCACATCGGCCACCAATCCTGCCAGCGCGGTTCCCACCTGGGTGAACGGAGACACATCTTCCCCGATCCGCGACTCTGTCCCGGTCTCACTCATCCCGATTTTCCCTTGGTTCAAAGGGCGGCCCTAGCCGTCCACCAATGTCCGGCGCGCATCCTCGATCATACGCGCCACCTCCCGCAGCCCGGCCGCCTCGGGGGGCTCCCCCTTGGCCGCCACCCGCGCACTGGACAGCATCGGGAACGTCACCAGCGACACCTCCCAAAGCTCCAGTTCCGTCAGAACCCTGCGGCCCTGCTTGTCCTTGGTCGCCGCCTTGGTGCGATAGCCGATCGACAACCCGTCAATCGCCCCCGCCGCCACCAATGCCGCGGCCTCGCGCCCCTTCTCGACGCTCTCCAGAATCCGGCCCTTCACAAACAGACCGGTCGCGTCCTCGCGCACCGCGTCCCAGACGCCAATCGGCTGCGCCGGATCATGCTGCCACAGCATCTTCACCGCGCGACCGCTCTCGGCCAACCGCTTCAACGACGCGCCATAAGCCCCTGCCGCAACAATATCATTGCCTTGGTCACACTGACCGAACCGCGACGCATATCCCTCGATCACGCAGCCATCCGTCACCGTCACATCCGCATCAAACGTGCAGAACTTCCGTTCCAATTCCATGCCCAAACTCCCGCTCACGGCGTCACCATCACGAACTTGAGGAACACTTCGGCCAGCACCGCCGCCGCGACGCCATAGACCGCCAGCCAAACCCGCTTTTCCAATCGCTCGATCATCTGCTCTATCCGATCCAGCCGCGCCGAAATCCCTTCGAACCGCAACTGCGTCACCCGCTCATGCGCCTCCAGCTTCAGCGCCGGCGCACAGTCGAACGGCTCATATCCCACGCGCGCCTCACTCATCGGCGGACACCGGCAACCCCAACAGCGCACGCTTCTCTGCCGCCGTCAGGAACTCCGCCCCTGCAACCCGCGCCCATTGCGCATCCCGCTCCGCCGCCAGCGCGGGCACCTGGTCCAGGTCCGGCTTAAGCATCAATGGCTGCCCCACATGCCCGGAAAGCCAGACGGACACCGCCGCCGTGACCCGCGCCACCAGCGGCAGCACCGTCAGACGGTAGAACGCCCGATGCGCCTCGG
>CAYZAD010000077.1:0-12083 GCA_964476315.1 uncultured Rhodobacterales bacterium | reverse complement strand
CGCCGACCCCTTCATCCATGTCATGCGCCGGGGTCACAGCGTCACGTCTCAGATGCAGGGGCCTTACAAGATAATGACGTGTTTGGAAAGAGAGCTTGATCCGCCTTTACTCAACCTTAACCCGGGGCGCGCCACGATGGCGCATGGAATTGATAGACCGTGATATTCCCGATCATTGGATCGAACAGGTTTTTGCCGCGAAAGCCGTGACCAAGGGCGGCATCGTGCGCCGGGCGGTCCCATGGGTCGAACGGGAGATTGGACGCGAGCGGTTCCTGCACGAGGTGGAACAGCGCGGTTTTCACCTGCTGGAATGCGCCGGGCAATTCATTGTCATCTGTTCGGATGCCCCGGTCCGCCGCCTCTTGTGAAACCACAAACGCCCTGTGACGGGCGCGATGTCATGCGATTTTTGCCTGCCGGAGTGTGTTGCCGCGCGAAACAAGAGTTTCCTGCCACCGCCCGCCCGAATTTTCTGCGAAAATTCGGGGCAGAGATGAAGATCCGGTTAAGACTTCAAGGCGGTGAATGGATTTCCCAAATAAAAAAGCCGCGCAACAGCGTGCGCGGCCACTTGTGGCGTCTCCCACAAACTGCAGGTGACGATCTGCACCCGTCAGCGACGGATGCCAAGACGCTTGATCAAGTCCTGATAGCGCGCTTCATCCTTGGCCTTCGTGTAATCAAGAAGCTTTCGACGCTGAGCAACAAGCTTCAGCAGACCACGACGCGAGTGGTTGTCTTTCTTGTGCGTCTTGAAATGCTCGGTCAGGGTGGAAATCCGACTGGTCAGGATGGCAACCTGAACCTCTGGAGAACCTGTATCGCCTTCCTTGGTGGCGAATTCCTTGATCAAGCGGTTTTTCTCTTCAACAGTAATCGACATCGGGGTCTCCTTTCAGAAGATGGATGTGGATGGCACAAGCCGGGATGTCGTCCAGCAAAGCCCATGGAGAATCTCTGCCCAGCGGCAGATGGGGGCGTATAGGCAATTAATCACGGGTTGAAAAGGGTGTTGATGCCCGGCGCGCCGGTTCAGGGCAACCGTGCTACAGCAGGGGATGTCCCCTGCGTCAAAGCAGCGGTGCAGACATGCGCGACGACCTGACCATCGCAGATCACTTCGGTCCAGTCCGGACCATCTTCGCTGGACAATTGCAACCCGATCATGGGCACCCGTCCCTGCCTTGTATCGACCAGCCCCAGAACAAAGGCCTGCGTATCTTCAAAACTGCGGAACCTGCGCAAACCGCGCCTGGGCTTGTCAGGCATCGGTGCATTGATCCGCCCCGTCTGTTGGAAAAGAGACAGATCGTCGACCGGGACATCGGGCCAGTCATTTGGCGGCAACGCGTATTTTGACTGGACCGATGTCGGCTTTCGGCGCGGTTCGGCAAACGACAAGAGAGAGACACCAAACAGCACCAGAAGACAGATCGAAAAGAGCATCATGTCAGACACCATCATGAGCAACCAACGCCATTGGTACATCACAGAAGTAAACAGAGGGTATGCACGGGCGAAAATCGCCTGTCGGGCCTCACTCGGACGCAGATCCGGGATACCTGTCTTTGCGTGGCCATGGGGCGGGGTATTTGGCCAACGCAACGTAAAGGGGATGCCTCGGGTGGCCGTGCTTTGTCAGACCCAGATGAAAGGCTTGGTCTGGAAGGGTTTTCGCAACTGCTTGGCACCGATTGAGATGGTCCCCATGAACGCCCCAAGCGGCAATGATCATGCCCGCCGCTTGTGCCCATGCCTGCAAAACCGCGTCATTCTGTGGTCCGCAGGGGTCTTTTGCCTGTTTGAGATCTTCGGGTTTCGTGGCGCGAAAGGCAAAAAGATTTGCAATCATGACGGCGCCAAACCCCATGCGCCGCGCGCGTGTTTCGCACCGGGCCACGGTCGGGTCGTTGCGGAATTCATCCGCCGTGGACGGGTTCAACATCACGAACAGCACGGAGGGCAGGGTATCGTCCCACACACGCGACAAACCGTACCGATACGCAGAGCACGGTGAATACCAGACACGCGATAAACATCCCCCGGCTTCGTGAGATCGAAACACGAGGCCGTCATGCAACGCGCAGGGCAGCGTGCTCACGACGTCACGAACACCCGCGAGGGATGCACTTCGCCTGACTTGTAGCGCCCGACGGCCACCGGTTCTCCGTCGAAAGACACCCAGCACTCGGTCCCGTAGTCCACGTCCGACGCCAGCACCATGGCCGGATTGCCATTGCGCAACCGCGCGGCGGAGTCCCGTGAACAGGGCAGTTCGGGCAGGTCCGAGAGCCCGACCGACAGCGGCAGGACATGGTCATCCAGTTCAGGCGTCCGCGCCAGCGCCTCGACCGTTTCAAGGCTGAGCGCGTCTTGCGCATCGAACGGTCCGGACCACGTCCGCCGCAGCCACACAACATGACCCAGACATCCCAGCGCCTGGCCCAGATCACGGGCAATGGAGCGGACATATCCGCCTTTGCCGCAAACCATGGACAAGAGCGCATGGTCCGGGTCCGGGCGATCCAGAAGCGTCAGTTCCTCCACCCACAAGGGACGCGCTGCCAATTCCATTGCCTCACCGTCACGGGCGCGTTTGTAGGCGCGTTCACCGTCGATTTTGACTGCGGAAAACTGCGGCGGCACCTGTTCGATGTCGCCAACAAAAGCATGCAAGGCCTCTTTGAGCTCGGCATCCGTGGGACGCAGGTCAGATGTCGACATCACCTCACCTTCCGCGTCATCGGTATTGGTTGCGATCCCGAGGCGCACCATGAATTCATAGGCCTTGAGCGCATCGGTGATGTAAGGCACCGTTTTCGTGGCTTCGCCAAGGGCAATGGCCAGCACACCCGTCGCCGCGGGATCCAGCGTGCCTGCATGTCCGGCCTTTTTGGCGTCAAGCGCCCAGCGCACCTTGTTCACGACTGCGGTCGAGGTCATCCCTGCCGGTTTGTCCACGATCAGCCATCCAGAGATGTCCCGACCCTTGCGTTTGCGTCCCATACATATCCTGCCGTCTTCGAAGGTCGGCGAGGTATCGCACGGGTGCAACCCTGTCAATTCGATGCCAAGGCGTCAGTCGATATCGCGGGCTTCGTCGATGAGCATCACGGGTATGCCATCCCGGATCGGGAAGGCCAGATGCGCCGCGTGGCTGATCAGTTCCTGTTTGGCGGCGTCATATTCAAGCCGGCCCTGGGTTTGCGGGCAGACAAGCGCTTCGAGCATCTTGCGATCAAAGCCATGCTGCATGGTCACTGAAGGATGTCCTCGGCCTGCCCACCGCGCAGGGCATATTCGATCAACGTCACAAGCGTTTCGCGCCGCGTCGACAAGGACGGCGCTTCGAGCAGGGCCTGTTTCTCTTCGGGCTCGAAATCGAGCAGCATCGAAAGCGAATTGATCAGCAACTCGTCATCTGCATCCTTGAGTGTCGCCCAATCTGCCGACAAATCACGAGCCGAAAAATAGCGGTCCAGAAGGTCCATGAACTCCGTGCGGTCAAATCCGCGATCATGCTCTGGCCCGCCACGGTCACGGTCAAACCCGTCCCAGGTCACTTCGAACTTTCGGTAGGGTGTGAACCCATCCACTTCGCTCCCAAGACGGAACCGCGAAATGCCGGACAGCGTGATCATGTAGCGGCCGTCTTCGGTTTCGGAAAACTGCGTGACCCGGCCGGCGCAGCCGATCCGGTGAAGCGCATCCTTGTTACCGTTCGGACGGGCGTTGGGTTGCACCATGCCGATCAGGCGGGTCTCTGTTTTCATGGCGTCTTCAAGCATTTGAAGATAGCGCGGTTCAAACAGATGCAGTGGCAACCGCGCCCGAGGCAGCAAAAGCGCGCCGGGCAGCGGGAATACGGGGATGGACCCCGGCAATTCGGATACACGTGTCATGATCAAGGAGGTAGCCCCCGACCTCTGTCAGGCAAATATCAATGAACTCAGTTTCCGGCGGCCATTCAGAGCAACCGGGTCATTGGGCTTCAAAGCGTCAAAGATCGTCATGAGTTGTGATTTTGCGGCCGCATCGTTCCATTCACGGTCACGTCGGAACAGTTCAAGCAAGTGATCCACTGCAGCCTGCCCATCGCCTGATGCATAAAGCGCCTGCGCAAGATCGAACCGTGCCTGGTGATTGTCGGGATCAGCTTCGACCTGTGCTTCGAGTTCGGCCACCGGACCGGACTGTTCCGCCTGCCGGGCCAGTGCCAGTTGCGCATGCGCGGCTTCTATTTCCGGGCTTGCGGATATCTCTGCCGGGGCGCCATTCAGGATTGCCTCGGCCTGGTCGAGTTCATCCATCGCGATATGCGCGCGAACAAGCCCGCCATATGCCCCCGCATGGTTCGGGTCCTCGGACAGGATCGCCGCAAAGGTCTGCGCCGCATCCACCGCCGCCCCGCCTTCGAGCATCTCTTCCGCCGCCGCGACCGCGTCGTCCAGACCGCCGCTGGCATCACCGCCCGCGGCTTTCACCACACGATCCACGAATGCCTTGATTTCAGACGGCGGCTGCGCGCCCTGGAACATGTCTATCGGACGACCTTGAACAAAAGCCACAACGGTTGGAATGGATTGCAAGGGCAACCCCTGTTGGGCCAGCGCCTGCACGAGGCCTTGCGCCTCGTCCACGTTGATCTTGGCCATCTTGACTGCGCCGCGCACCTCTTTGACCGCAGCTTCAAGGTGGGGGCCAAGCGTTTTACAGGGGCCGCACCACGGCGCCCAGAAATCCACGATCACCGGGGTCTGCATGCTGCCTTCGACAACTTCAGCCATGAACGCCTGTTCCGAGACGTCTTTGATCAGGTCGGTTTCTGCCGGGGCTTGTCCAAGTTCGATCATCGTAGTCTCCTAAAGCAGCGGTGCGTGTTGCGCTGTAGATGGCGTAGCGTAACGCGTGTTGCAAGTGGTAGCTGGATCAGACCGCCGTCAACAACGGGCGAATGCAATCGGCGACACGGTCCGGATGGGTGATCGGCACCATGTGACCGGCCCCTTCGACAACCAGGTCTTTCGCATGCGGAATACGCCTTGCCAGTGCGGCATGAATGGCCGGAATGACAGGATTGGTCTGTGCGCCACGGATCAGGCGCGTGGGGCAAGCGATGCCTTCCAGCCGGCCCGACTGCATCAGGTGATGGCGATCGTCCAAAAGTGTCGATTGCGTATCGCGGATGAAAGGCATCTGGTTCGCAAAACCCATTTGCTCTTTTTCGGACAGCATGTTCCAGGCGCGCCCGTCCCCCCAGACGCGCATGAATTCACGCGCAGCGGTACTCCAATCCTCTGTCTGCAAGGCACGCGAAAACGTGGCTTCTTCGTCCAGATAGGTGTTGAGCGCCTGTGGATCGCTGTCCCGCGCGGCCGCGAACAGCACCGGTTCGATCAATGTAAGGCTGTGAACGCGTTCCGGGTTTTCTACGGCAAGGCGCAGGGCAACGGTTGCGCCAAAGCTGTGTCCGATCACGTGTCCACCGGAACCAAGACAGTCGCGAGCAATCGCCGTGACCTGATCGTGGATGTCGCATCGACTGTCCCAGTTCGCGCTTTGGCCGTGGCCGGGCATATCCGGGGCCACCATCGTCGCGACATCGCCCAATGCCGAAGCCATCCGCGACCAGACCCTGGAATGCGCCAGCGAACAGTGCAGCAACAGCGCGTTTTGCGGGCCAGTTCCGAACTCTCGCCAGAAGACGGGAAACCCCGCCTTTATCCCTTCGGGCATCAGAGCTTTCCGGCGAGATGCAGATCGAGGTCATCGAGCCTGTCCTGCCCCCAGAACCGCTGGTCTGTCTCCGTGATGTAGAACGGCGCGCCAAACACCCCACGCGACACCGCTTCTTCGAGATTGTTGGCATATGTTTCCGCGCCTGCCAGCAATCCGGAATCCGCAAGCGACGGATCAAACCCTGCCGCTGACAGCTTTTCCCGAATGACATCGTCCTGGGCGATGTCCTTTTCCTCGGCCCAGACAGCGGCCATGAAACTGTGGACCAGCTTACCCAGATCACCGCCGCCCGCAGCCTGGGCCGCGATGATTGCATATGATGACGGGGCTGCGTTCGTCGGCCAGAACATCGGTTGCAGGTTCAACGGCATGCCGTGTTTCTTCGACTGCCGCACAAGTTCCTGCGCGCGCAACTCCTGTCGGCTGGGATGACGTTCCTTTGGCGGCTTGCCCCCGGTTCGCGCGAACAGGGCGATGGTATCCACGGGTTTGTACGTGATCGTGGCCCCATGTTTGGCCGCGATAGCCTCCAGCCGGGTTCCCGCGAGATAGGAATACGGTGACTGTGTTGAAAAAAAGTAATCAATATGAGCCATCTGGCATCCTTCCCGCGTCTGCTGCTTTGCGGGACGGTAGGCCCATGCTAAGGCGAGCGCAACGTCACGAATCTGTCATATCCGACTGCCACGGAGCCTTCCCTATGCCATCTCTCGATGAACCCAAACTGATCTCCGGCAACGGGAACATGTCACTTGCCAAAGGCATTGCCCGCCGCATGACGCTTTACCGGGGCGACGCCGTGCACCTTGTCGATGCAAGGGTCGAACGGTTCAACGATCAGGAAATCTTTGTCGAGGTCTACGAAAACGTTCGTGGCGAAGACATGTTCATCATCCAGTCGACCTCGAACCCGGCCAATGACAACCTGATGGAACTGCTCATCATGTCGGACGCGCTGCGTCGCTCCTCTGCGGCGCGCATCACAGCGGTGATCCCGTATTTCGGCTATGCACGGCAAGATCGCCGCACCAAGGCCCGCACCCCCATCAGCGCCAAGCTGGTAGCGAACATGATCGCCGAAGCGGGCGTAGAACGTGTCCTCACGATGGATCTGCATGCCGCCCAGATCCAGGGGTTCTTCGACATGCCGGTGGACAACCTCTATGCTTCGCCGATCTTTGCGCTCGATATCCTGAACCAGTTCAAGAACGACACGTCGGACGTGATGGTCGTATCGCCGGATGTTGGCGGCGTGGCCCGCGCGCGCGAACTCGCCAAGCGGATCAACGCACCGCTCTCCATCGTCGACAAACGCCGCGAAAAACCGGGCGAGATCGCGGAGATGACGGTCATCGGGGATGTCACCGACAAGAAATGCATCATCGTTGACGACATTTGCGACACGGCCGGTACCCTGTGCAAAGCTGCCGAGGTTCTCATGGAACATGGCGCGACAGAGGTGCACTCCTATATCACCCACGGCGTGCTCAGCGGCCCCGCGGTCGAGCGCGTGACGAATTCGGTCATGAAATCGCTGGTCATCACCGACAGCATCGAAGCCACCGAAGCGGTGGCGAATGCCCGCAACATCCGCATCGTGCCCACGGCGCCGATGTTTGCACAAGCGATCCTGAATATCTGGAACGGCACGTCGGTGTCCTCGCTCTTTGAAACCGATACGCTGGGTCCGATTTACGAAGGCCTGCTTTAATCGTCGGTCGGAACGGCCCTGCCCGGATGAACAGGTCACAGGCGTGGCGGCGACGACCGCCCCGTCCGTCGCAACCGCCCGTGTTCTGTACCGCCTGATTCATGGCCAAGAACACCCGCAGGGTGCGCGCGTCGCCTTGGGTCGCGCGCTTGCCGAACTGCCTTCATTTCCGCCAAAAACGCCGCGCATTGTCGCACACGGACGCGGCTGGTCGCAGTTTCGCTTGATCGAACACCCGATCGCGCAGACGGTTTGGGAACAGACTCTGCGGAAGGTGCGGCCATGCTCCATGAAAACACTCTCTTGTCCCTCGATGACGATCCGTTCAAGCAGCTGAATGCGCCTTTTTCGATCCAGGAATATGATCGACGGCTGACGCTGACGCGGTCGGCGATGGCGCAAGCAGGTCTTGATGCGGTGTTCGTGACCGATCCTTCCAACCAGGCGTGGCTGACCGGATATGACGGCTGGTCCTTCTATGTGCATCAGGGCGTGCTTTTGCGTTTGGAGGGCGAACCGATCTGGTGGGGCCGTAACATGGACATGTTCGGCGGTCGGCGCACCTGCTGGATGTCGCATGACAACATCATCGGTTATGCCGATCACTACGTGCAATCGACCGAACGGCACCCGATGCAGGACCTTGCCGAACACATGCAGGCACTTGGGCTGGGCTCTGCCCGGATCGGTGTGGAGATGGAGAATTACTATTACTCGGCCAAAGCCCATGCCGTTCTGACAGAGCATCTTCCAAACGCGACACTCGTCGACGCAACCGCCCTGGTGAACTGGCAGCGGCTGGTCAAATCCGACGAGGAAATCGACTTCATCCGCAAGGCGGCCCGGATCTCGGAAAAGGTGGTCACAACAGCGATTGATCGGGCGGCCCCCGGCGTTCGAAAAAGCGATCTGGTCGCAGATATCTTTCATGCCGGGATCACCGGCGTGGATGATATCTGGGGCGACTACCCCGCGATTGTTCCGCTGACCCCGTCAGGGCTTGACGCAACGGCGGCCCATTTGACCTGGAATGGCGATCCGATGCGGCAGGGCGAAGCGACTTTTTTCGAACTCTCCGGATGTTATCGCCGCTATCACGCGCCACTGTGCAGGACCGTGTTCCTCGGCACCCCGCCGCAGGAAATGCTGGATGCCGAACAGGCGCAACTCGAAGGCATCGACGCGGCGCTCAATGCGGCGCGGGCCGGCAATCGCACCTGTGATATCGCCAACGCGTTCATTGACGTGCTCAGGAAACACGGCATCCACCGGGAAGGCAGATGCGGCTATCCAATCGGGCTGAGCTACCCGCCGGACTGGGGCGAACGCACCGCGTCGATCCGATCCGAGGACACCACCGTTCTGCAACCGGGCATGACCTTCCATTTCATGCCCGCGCTCTGGATGGACACCTGGGGCCTTGAGACGACAGAAACCATCCTGATCACCGAACACGGACCGGCGGAACCGGTATGCTCGGTCGAACGCAAGCTCTTTGTGAAGGATTGAACGCCTGACATGCTGGCGCGCACAACCGACATTCTGCGCGATCTGATTGCCTTTCCCACGGTCTCGTCCGACAGCAACCTCGACATGATCGAGCACATGGCGTCGCTGCTGCAAGACGCGGGTGCCCGGGTGGATGTGATCCATGCGCCGGACGGAACAAAGGCCAATCTTTTCGCCACCCTGGGCCCGGATGCGGATGGCGGCATTGTCCTGTCGGGCCACAGCGATGTCGTCCCCGTCACCGATCAGGACTGGGCAAGCGATCCGTTCGACATGGTGGAACGGGACGGTCGTCTTTACGGGCGCGGCACCTGCGATATGAAAGGCTTTATCGCGGCCTGTCTTGCCTACGCGCCCCGGTTTGCGGATCGTGTCAAAGACCGTCCACTGCATTTTGCCTTTACCTATGACGAAGAGATCGGATGCCTTGGCGCGCAACATCTTGCACAGGTTCTGACGGACAAGGGCCTGTCGCCGGCTGTCGCGATCATCGGCGAACCCACCGAAATGCGGATCATCGAAGGGCACAAAGGGTGTTATGAATATACGACCCGGTTCACCGGCCTGCCCGGTCACGGGTCGCTGCCCGATCACGGTGTGAATGCTGTCGAATACGCTGTGCGCTATGTTGCGCGGCTCATGGAGTTGAAAGACGACCTGCGGGCGAGGGCACCGAAGGTGACCCGCTTTGACCCTCCGTGGACGACGGTCAATGTCGGTGCGCTGCATGGCGGCGTGGCGCATAATGTCATTGCACCGACAGCGCAGGTGGATTGGGAGATGCGACCGGTTCAAAGCAGCGATGCGGACTACGTGAAAGAACAACTCAGGACGTTCTGCGAAACCGACCTTCTGCCGCAAATGCGCGCCGTGTCATCCGACGCTTCCATTCTGACCGAGGTGATCGGCGAAGTGGCCGGGCTGATCCCCACCGAACAGAACGAAGCGCTTGAAATCATCTCTGAATTGACCGGTGCAAACGGATCAGACGTGGTGTCCTTCGGAACGGAAGCTGGAATTTTCCAGACCCTCGGAATGGACGTTGTGGTCTGCGGCCCCGGATCGATCGAACAGGCGCACAAGGCCGACGAGTACCTGTCGTGCGATCAATTGCGGAAATGTCTCACGCTGATGGATCGCCTCTCGGACAAGCTGGGCGCAAGTCACGCGTGACCGCAAGGCTGCTTATCCGACCTCCCAGTCATCCTCAGAGGTCATGGCACCAACCGCGAGCCAAGAGATCCGGACACGGGCGACCCGTGTGTCCAGCCACGTGCGAAACACCGCATCGAATCCCGACGCCGAAACGTTCTCGGCTGTGAGGTCGGCGCGCACATTATGCGCACTGTCCATATCCCACAGTGTGAGGGAGACATGAACCGCAGGCGCCGCGACAAAGGGGCGGTCAAAGGCAATCCATTGGCGTCGTGACCGCGATCCTTCGCCGGTCCACATATCGCCGCCTTCCTCGAAATCCGAAAAAAGATCCACGGACCCTTGTGCGATTCCCACACGTGAACTGTTTATGATTTGCATCAAAACGCCTCATCGCCCCAAGGCTGAATACAACACGGCGCGGTGCTGCCAAACGAAAAAAGCCCCGCGGTGACGCGGGGCCTTGTGTTTGGAAACGATACTCGGATCAGAGCGAGGGCTGTTTCGGCGACAGACCGATATGCCCGCCAATCGCCACCATGTCCGACAACAGCTTTGCCGCATCGTCCACCGGACCCGGTTCGTTCTTGAAGGCTTCCTTGGTCTGGTTATAGGCGTTCTGCGCCTCTTCGACCATGGCCTCATAGGCCGCCTGATCAACATCACCTTTCGGAACGGCACGTTCCGCCAGCACCGAAAGGCTTTCGCCCAGCTCGGCAAAACCGCCGGTCACAACGAACTCTTCCGTCCCGTTCTCGGTTTCGACCGAAAGAACGCCGGGGCGCAATGTCGTGATCAAAGGCGCATGGTTCGGCATTGCCGTCATGTCACCATCGGCACCGGGAATCTGTACCGACTTCACCCGGGTCGACAGCAAGCTGCGTTCAGGGCTGACCAGATCGAATTGCATGGTCTCGGCCATGTGTGATCTCCTTTTGGGTCGCGCGCTCATCCGCCCTTGCGGGCATCCTCACGGACACCTCCGCGAGGATGGATGAGCACCCGGATTAGGCGGCTTCGGCAGCCATCTTTTCAGCTTTGGCTTTCACTTCCTCGATGCCGCCAACCATGTAGAAGGCCGCTTCGGGCAGGTGATCGTATTCACCCGCAACCACCGCCTTGAACGATGCGATTGTATCTTCGAGCGGAACCTGAACACCGTCGGAACCGGTAAAGACCTTCGCCACGTCGAACGGCTGCGACAGGAAGCGCTGGATCTTGCGGGCACGGGCCACGGTCATCTTGTCCTCTTCGGACAGTTCGTCCATGCCGAGGATCGCGATGATGTCCTGAAGCGACTTGTAGCGCTGCAGGATCCCCTGAACGTCACGGGCCACCTTGTAGTGCTCTTCGCCCACGATCTGCGGGTCCATCAGACGCGAGTTCGAGTCGAGCGGGTCCACAGCGGGGTAGATGCCAAGCTCGGAAATCGCACGCGACAGAACGGTTGTGGCGTCGAGGTGCGCAAAGGTTGTCGCAGGCGCCGGGTCGGTGAGGTCGTCCGCAGGCACGTAGACGGCCTGGATCGAGGTAATCGAACCCTGCTTTGTCGAGGTGATGCGTTCCTGCATCGCACCCATGTCTGTTGCCAGTGTCGGCTGGTAGCCCACCGCAGAAGGAATACGACCCAAGAGAGCGGACACCTCGGAACCGGCCTGTGTGAAGCGGAAGATGTTGTCCACGAAGAACAGAACGTCGGTACCGGATGCGTCGCGGAACTGTTCCGCCAGTGTCAGGCCGGTCAGGGCCACACGTGCGCGCGCTCCGGGAGGTTCGTTCATCTGACCGTAGACCAGGGCCACCTGAGATTCCTCGAGGTTGTCCGGCTTGATCACGTTGGATTCGATCATCTCGTGATACAGGTCGTTGCCCTCACGGGTCCGTTCACCCACACCCGCGAACACGGAGTAACCCGAGTGCACCTTCGCGATGTTGTTGATCAGTTCCATGATGAG
Source organism: uncultured Rhodobacterales bacterium (assembly GCA_964476315.1). Lineage (GTDB taxonomy): Bacteria > Pseudomonadota > Alphaproteobacteria > Rhodobacterales > Rhodobacteraceae > Marivita. Next base: position 11 of record CAYZAD010000077.1, on the reverse strand, counting down.
AACGGTCTTGC
>CAYZAD010000076.1:0-12157 GCA_964476315.1 uncultured Rhodobacterales bacterium | reverse complement strand
AGCCTGCGGACGACCCCAAGACCGGGCGGCGTATCGTGATGGCCCTGCCCGCCTATGACCAGTGCATCAAGGCAAGCCATATCTTCAACCTGCTCGACGCACGCGGCGTGATTTCGGTGACCGAACGGCAGGCCTATATCGGCCGTGTCCGGACCCTGGCGAAGATGTGCGCGGATGCCTTCGTGCAGACCGAGGCCGGTGGATACGCCGCCTGATGGGGAATACAGACCGAAATACGCCCCTGCGGCGGGCCAAATATGGCCTGATGCAGCACATGCCGGGCGAGCTTGGGCTGAAATACCGCCGCAAGCTGCGCAAGCTTTATGCCCCGGCGGCGGAACGGGCGTTTCGGGACGCGTTGGAACACGCATCAGGCAAGGTCTGCATCGACCTCGGTGCAAACCTTGGTCAGCACACGCGGACAATGGCGGCGCATGCATCGAAGGTCTATGCCTTTGAACCGGACCCGTGGACGGCGGCAAAGCTGCGCGAAGCCTTGGCCGATTTGGACACGGTCGAGGTGGTCGAGGCCGCGGCGGGGACCGAAGACGGGTCGTTTCCATTGTACCGGACCGCCAGCTTTGACGACGATCCGGTTGAGCAATCACAGTCGTCTTCGCTGATGGCGCAAAAGAAGAACGTGGATCCCTCGACGGCGATCAATGTGACGGTGATCGATTTTCCCGCGTTTCTTGAACGGCTCGACACCGATATTGCGGTGATCAAGATGGATATCGAAGGTGCCGAGGTTCCGCTGCTCGAGGCGCTGTTTGACCACCCGGTCAGAACCCGGATCGGGCATCTTTTCGTTGAAACCCACGAAAGCCGCATCCCGGATCTTCTGACACGCACCGACGCCCTGCGCGCGCGGGCCGCAGAGATGACGCAGCCGGTCGTGAACATGGATTGGAAGTGACGATGACGGGCAAGATCCTCAGCATCGTTATCGTGGTCTGCGCCATTACGGCGGGCATCGCGATGTATTACCTGCAGGTCTATGCGTTTTACGAAGAGGTCACGCCGAACGGGGTCGACGACGTGCAACTGACCACGCTGGACGGCAACCTTGAAACGGTTCTTTACGAGGACTTTCAGGCGATTGACGCGGAAAGCTCGCCCATCAGGTACCGCGCCTGTTTTACCACGCAGACGCCGCTGTCGACCTTTCTGGATACATACGAGCCCTATTCCGGCGCAGCACCGCGCAACGCGCCGCCCTGGTTCGACTGCTTCGATGCAGAGGCCATCGGCGAAGATATCCGCAACCGGCGCGCCTATGTCTTTGTCAGCCAGCGCAACCTGGAATTCGGGATCGACCGGGTCGTGGCCGTCACGGACGATGGGCGCGGCTATATCTGGCACGAAGTGAACGATTGCGGCGACAAGGCCTATGACGGCAGCCCGTTGGGCGAAGACTGCCCGGAACGCGACCTAGGAGGCAATTGATGCCCGATCTGTTGATTGAACTGTTCTCGGAAGAGATCCCCGCGCGCATGCAAGCCAAGGCGGCGGATGACCTGAAATCGAAGATCACCAATGGTTTGGTGGACGCGGGCCTGACCTATGCCGGGGCGGCGGCGTTTTCGACGCCACGCCGGCTGGTGCTTCGGGTCGACGGGCTGACCGACCGGTCGCCCGATGTGAAGGAAGAGCGCAAAGGCCCGCGCGTCGACGCCCCTGAAAAGGCCATCGAAGGCTTCCTGCGCGGCGCAGGCGTGGCGCGCGAGGACCTGATCGAACGTGACGAAAAAAAGGGGCGCGTGTTCTTTGCCGTGATCGAAAAGCCGGGCCGCCCCGCCGCCGAAATCGTGGCCGAGGTTCTGGACGACACGATCCGCAATTTCCCATGGCCGAAATCCATGCGCTGGGGGACCGGGTCCCTGCGCTGGGTCCGCCCGCTGCATCGCATTCTGTGCCTGCTGTCGTCGGAAGACGGCTCTGCCGTGGTCCCGCTCGAGGTGGATGGCATCACGGCGGGCCGCACGACCGAAGGGCACCGCTTCATGGCGCCCGGCGCGTTCGATGTGACCGGTTTCGACGATTTCGAAACCAAGCTGAAACGCGCTTTCGTGGTGCTCGATCCAAAAGAGCGGGCCAAGGCCATCTGGCAGGACGCCACCAATCAGGCCTTTGCAAACGGCTTGGAAGTTGTTGAAGACAAAGGGCTTCTGGCCGAAGTGGCGGGGCTTGTCGAATGGCCCGTCGTCCTGATCGGTGAAATCGGGGAAGAGTTCCTCGACCTGCCACCCGAAGTGTTGCAGACGTCGATGAAAGAACATCAGAAGTTCTTTTCGGTGCGCAATCCGAAATCGGGTCGGATCGAACGTTTCGTGACCGTCGCCAACCGCGAAACTGCGGATCATGGCGCGACCGTGCTTGCGGGGTATCGCAAGGTGCTGGCCGCGCGGCTGGCGGATGCGAAGTTCTTTTGGGAAAACGACCTGCGCGTGGCCAAGGGCGAAAAGATGGAGCCCTGGCTGGCATCGCTTGAGGCAGTCACGTTCCACAACAAGTTGGGCAGCGTGAAAGACAAGGTGGACCGCGTCGCGGCCCTGGCCCGCGAACTTGCCCCGGTCGTGGGCGCGGATGCCGACCTGGCAGAGCAAGCCGCGCGCGTGGCCAAGGCCGATCTGGCCTCGGAAATGGTATATGAATTTCCGGAACTTCAGGGGCTTATGGGGCGCTATTACAGCCAGGCCGCCGGTCTGCCTGCCGAGGTCGCGGCGGCCTGCGAAGAGCATTATTCCCCGCTTGGCCCGTCGGATGATGTGCCAACCGCGCCGGTCTCTGTCGCCGTGGCGCTGGCCGAAAAGATCGACACGCTGACAGGGTTCTGGGCGATTGACGAAAAGCCCACCGGGTCGAAGGACCCATTTGCGCTGCGCCGGGCGGCACTGGGTGTGATCCGGTTGGTGCTGGAGAATGGGCTCAACATGTCTCTGGATCGCTACATCGACGCGCAACTTGTGCGGCACAAGGGAAAGATCATCGACGCGGTCAGCCACGACGATGTCGAGGACCTGATTGCAGCAATTGCCAAGCATGGGGTATTCGGCGCGGCATATCGTACGTTGAAAGAGTCGCGGGGCGATCGGGACGCCACCGGTCTTGATGCATTGCAGCAGGCCTTGCCCGATACGTCGGTTGACCTCCTCACCTTCTTCCACGACCGGCTCAAGGTCTATCTCCGCGATCAGGGCGTACGGCATGACGTGATCGACGCCTGTATCGAGATGGACGCGAATGACGATCTTGCCCTGCTTGTTGCCCGCGCCAGGGCCTTGCAGGATGTGCTCAGCACCGAGGATGGCGAGAACCTTGTGCAAGGCTTCAAGCGCGCCAACAACATCCTGAGTCAGGCCGAGGAAAAGGACGGCGTGGAATATTCCTTTGGCGGCGATCCGAAATTCGCGGAAGACCCGACCGAAACCGCGCTGTTCGATGCCTTGGCCCAAGCCGAGGCCAGGATCAAACCCGCGATTGCGGATCAGGATTTTGCGACAGCCATGGCGGCCATGGCCGATCTGCGCGCGCCGGTGGATGCGTTCTTTGAAGCGGTACAGGTCAACACCGACAGCGATGTGCTGCGGCGGAACCGTCTGAACCTGCTGAGCAGCATTCGCAGCACGTGTTTGCAGGTGGCGGATCTCAGGCGCATCGAAGGCTGACACCTGCGCGCTTGACGCATCTTGTCTTGGCGCAGCGCGTTCGTATGCTGCATGTGCAAAGACAGGACGATGGCCTTGAAGAACCCGGCTGATGACAATCCCGACGTAACGCTGATCACACCGACCGCGTGCATGACCACGCCGACCCATGGCGGGCGCGCGAAATGCCTGCAGCGCCTTGTGCGTCTGAACCTGCCGGTGCCAAAGACAATCGCATTGTCCTTCGCGTCGGTGCACAAGATCGCAAGCGGCTACCGCCCGGATGTGGCTGAATTGCTGGCCCAGTTTCCAAAGGATGCCTTGCTCTGCGTGCGCCCGTCCTCGGAAGACCCCGACTGGGGCGGTCCGGGTGCAATCCTGAATATCGGTATGAATGCGCAGCGGCATGTGATCCTGTCCAACACGATCGGGCATGACGCCGCGACCGAAATCTACCTGCGCTTTATCCAGACATACGCCGTGGATGTGGCGCGTCTGGATGCGGAGGTGTTCGACAGCGTCGAAGGCTCTGGCGCGGATGCGCTGCTCGATGCGTTGGCGCGCTACGAGGAAGAGGCGGAAGAGCCCTTTCCACAGGACCCCGAAGTGCAACTGGCGGAAATCCTGCGTTCCATGGCGCGCGCATGGGAAGGCACGACGGCGCGGTTGTTGCGGCAGGCCAAGGGCGCACCGGTGGACGCCGGTCTGGGTCTTGTCGTCCAGCAAATGGCGTTGGGGCTGGGCAGTGGCGAGTGCGGATCCGGCGTGTTGCAGCTTGTCAGTTCCTCGACCGGGCTGCCGCAGATCACCGGCCGGTATCTGAGCCAGAGCCAGGGGCGCGAGGCCTTGGATGGCGGTGCCGCGTCGATATACCTCGAAAAGGATCCGCGCGGCCCCTCTCTGGAAGAATTGGCGCCCAAGGCGTTCGCATCGCTCAAGGACCATGCGGCCTTGATGCGGACAAAGCTGCGCGAAGAGATGCAGATCGAATTCACCATCCAGAACGGTGAATTGCACATCCTTGATGGCGTGCGCGCGGAACGCAGCGCGCGGGCGGCCCTGCGGATCGTGGTGCAACTGGCCGAAGATGGCGTGATCTCAAAGCAAGAGGCGGTCATGCGGATCGAACCGCGCGCCCTGTCGGAATTGTTGCACCGCCAGGTGTCGGCCCACGCCAAACGGGACATCATCGGAACGGGGATCGCCGCAAGCCCGGGTGCGGCGACGGGCAAGATCGTGTTCACCTCGGATGCGGCGCAGGCCAGCGCGGCCCGGGGCGATGCCTGCGTCCTTGTGCGCCGGGAAACAAGCCCCGAAGACATTCGCGGAATGCACGTGGCCTCGGCCGTCTTGACGGAACGCGGCGGGATCACCAGCCATGCCGCCGTGATCGGTCGCGGTCTGGGCCTGCCCTGTGTCGTGGGGGCCGCCAGCATGCGGTTCCACATCAAGCGCAAGATGCTGATTTCAGCGGACGGTCGGACCTTCAAGGAAGGGGACGAAATCACCGTGGATGGCAGCAGCGGACAGGTTCTGGCCGGATCGGTCGCCATGATCGAAGCCAACCTGGACGACACGTTCCGCACGTTCATGAGCTGGGCAGATGCCGAACGCGACATTGGTGTGCGGGCCAATGCCGACACCCCCGCCGATGCCAAGCTGGCGCTGCATTTCCGGGCGCAGGGGATCGGATTGTGCCGGACCGAGCACATGTTCTTTGAAACCGAACGTCTGACCCCGATGCGCGAAATGATCTTTGCGCGCGACCCCAAGGACCGCGCGGCGGCGCTGGAACTTGTCTTGCCGATGCAGCGCGCCGATTTCATCGAATTGTTCACGATCATGCAGGGGCAGCCGGTCTGCATCCGCCTGTTCGACCCGCCCCTGCACGAATTCCTGCCCACCAGTCGCACCGGTCAACGGGAACTGGCGGATGCGCTGGACATCCCGATCAGCGACGTGACGCGGCGCGTCGAAAGCCTGGCTGAATACAATCCCATGCTGGGCATGCGCGGTGTGCGGCTGGGCATCACGGTACCCGAGATTTACGATATGCAGGCCCGTGCGATCTTTGAAGCAACCGTCGAAGCGAACAAGGCCGGTTCCCCGATTGTTCCCGAAATCATGGTGCCGCTTGTGTCGGCCAAGCGCGAGGTCGAGCTTGTCCGCGCGCGGATCGAGGCCGTCGCCGCATCGGTCCGGGCCGAGAAAGGCGCGGATTTCTCGTACCGTCTGGGTGTGATGGTTGAAACGCCACGCGCCTGTCTGCGGGCCGGAGATATTGCCGAGCACACGCATTTCCTGAGCTTTGGCACCAATGACCTGACTCAGATGACCTATGGTCTGTCACGCGACGATGCCGGACGCTTCATGTCGGAATATGTGCGCCAGGGTGTGTTCGCCGAAGACCCGTTTCACATGCTCGATACGGAAGGTGTCGGAGAATTGTTGAAGCTGGGCGTAGAACGGGGTCGCACCACCCGACCAAACGTGGTTTTGTCGATTTGCGGGGAACATGCCGCTCATACCGAATCAATTTCCTTCTGCCGACAGGCCGGATTCGACTATGTCAGCTGCTCTCCGTTCCGGGTCCCGGTGGCGCGACTGGCTGCCGCACAACTTGCGTTGGCCGACAAGATGCGGTAGGTGCCGCCACATTCTGGCCAAGATTTCGCCCCACTTGGCGAGCGGTCAGCGGACATGCGCCCGGCGCATGACCCCTTGGCTTGTGGAAAACCTAATAATTCGCTAACAGCCGATGGTCTGCGCGGAATTGCCTGTTTTTCAGGCATCTAACCGCCACCCCTAATGTTGCGAGATGAACAGATCCTATGACGCGACTGTTTGCAATGGTTCTGGCTGCCGCCATGTTATCCACCCCGGTGTTCGCAGATCGCGCGAACACATCAGCACAAACCCTTATCCAGGAAGAACAAAACCAGTTGCGCGCTGCCGGAGAAGCGCATCTGAAATCCCTGGTCACCCCTGTGGCCCGGCAATCCGTCGTCTACAACACGTCCTGGCTGAACGCCCAGAAGACAGCCAGCGGCGGCGCACAATGGGAATGCCTTGCCGAAGCGCTCTATTTCGAAGCGCGCGGAGAGACCATAAAAGGTCAGTTCGCCGTAGCCGAGGTGATCATGAACCGTGTCAAAAGCGGCCGCTTTCCTGACACAGTCTGCGGTGTCGTCAATCAGGGCACCGGCCGCAAGTATGCCTGTCAATTCACCTATACCTGCGATGGCATCCCTGAACGCATTCACGAACCGCGTGCATGGACACGTGTCGGCAAGATCGCGCGCGCCATTCTCGATGGTGCGGCCCCGCTGAACCTGACCGACGGCGCAACGCATTACCACACGACGTCCGTTCGTCCGCGGTGGTCGCGGACCTACACCCAGACGGCCCGATACGGCGTGCACCTGTTTTATCGTCACACATGGCGCGTCAGCAGCGCGGGATAACCGCCTTATTTTGCGAACAGACGCCGAAATGTCGCGCCCGAGGCGTGAAATGCCCCTCGCAACGTTTTCGTTGACGCTCTGACCTGCTAGCGGTTCCACATCTTTGCGAAGCGAGGGCGCGGTATGAGTTCAGAAATCCGTTTGGCGTTTGCACATCCGTCCGAACGCGCGATTGCCACAGCCGAAGACGGCCCGGTGGACCGCATCTCCCTTCGCGACCACATCGTGGAGGTCGAGATCGGAGCCTTTCAGGCCGAGCGCGGAACAACACAACGGGTGTGCTTCAACGTCGTTGTCGAAGTCCAGCCAATCGTTGGCCCGATTGACGATGACGTCGATCGCATCCTGTCCTACGACCGTGTGACCGAAGCGATCGCGGCAGAACTGGCGGCAGAGCGCCTGAACCTTCTGGAAACGCTGGCACAGCGCATTGCCGAACGTATCCTGCTGGAGCCGCAGGCCTTGCGGGCCTTCGTGCGCGTCGAAAAGCTCGATCGCGGACCCGGTGCTCTTGGCGTTGAAATTGTCCGCTCCCGGACCGATGTGGACAGCAACCTGCCCGTGGTGGCGGCAGATCGTCCACATCCGCGTATCGTGTACCTGTCGAACGACGCCATCGCGTCGGACCATGTTACCGGGTGGCTTGATCAACTGATCGCCCAGGACGCCGCATTGATCCTGTGCGTGGGTCTTCCGGATGGCCCGCGCCCAACCGTGGCGCACCCGCTGGCACAACGGCGCATTGATCTTCTGGCCATCGAACAGAACGGCTGGGTGTTGGCCGCACGCGATGCACGCTGCAAGGTTGTGGCAACACGCACGGAACTCGACTGGGCCATGAAGAACGGACAGGTCTGCATCTGGGCGCCGTCCAAGATCGTACTGGATGCCGTTGATGGCCCGGATGCTGCGCCCACCGCAGCTGTCGATCTGACAATCTGGTTCGCCCATGAAATGGATGCGGTTGACGTGTTGCTGATCGGGGCAGAGGCTCCGGCAGACGCAGATGTTTCAATTCGCAACAGACCTGTCGGCGAAAGCGTGCTTTAGCCGCTTGCCAATTGCCGCCGCCCGCCCCATTCACCTGCCATGACACCCTATTTCCGACCTGTTGCCCGCTCAGGGGATGTACGGCCAGCCGAGGCATTGCCACTGGCGGGCGGACCGTTGTGGTTTTCCGACGTCATCGCCATGACGCGAGACGGGCAAAGCACCCTCCTTCCCGCGTCTGACGTGCCTGATGATATGCTTGAGCGGCTGACCCGGTCGCGCGCGCCCTTCGCCGGGCTCGACATGTCGCGCCCGATCCTGATGGGCATCCTGAATGTGACCCCGGACAGCTTTTCCGATGGGGGGCGCTTCACCGACGCAGAAAGTGCCCTGAAGCAGGCCCGTGCCATGGTGGAAGCCGGAGCCGACATCATCGACATCGGCGGCGAAAGCACCCGGCCCGGGGCGGAAACGGTCCCAATCGAGGAAGAAATCAACCGGGTCTCCGGCCCGATTGCGGCTGTGTGCAGCACCTTCGGCGTTCCGATCTCGGTCGATACCCGCAAGGCCCCGGTGGCCGAAGCCGCCCTGACCGCAGGCGCGCGCATCGTGAATGATGTGTCGGGCTTTACCTATGATCCGGCGTTGGCACCGCTATGCGCCGCGCATCAGACACCCGTCTGCGTGATGCATGCACAGGGCGATCCGAAGACGATGCAAGAGGCGCCGACCTATCAGGACGTGCGTTTTGACGTCTACGACTTCCTGTCCGAACGGGTGACCTATCTGGAAGGCCTTGGCCTGAACCGGTCGCAGATCATGATTGATCCCGGCATCGGCTTTGGCAAAACCCTGCACCACAACCTGACACTGTTGCGCGATATTGCCCTGTTTCACGGCCTCGGCTGCCCGATCCTGCTTGGCGCGTCACGCAAGAAATTCATTGGCGTTCTGTCAGGGGCTGACATTGCAGACACACGTATGCCCGGATCGGTGGCGGTGGCCTTGCACGCCGCATCGCAGGGCGTTCAGGCTATTCGGGTGCATGATGTTCTCGAGACGCGGCAGGCACTCGCGCTATGGCGCGCGATAGACTTTGGAGAGACCTGATGGTGCGAAAGCTGTTCGGAACCGACGGGGTGCGCGGCACCGCCAATACGCACCCGATGACCGCCGATATGGCGCTGCGCATCGGTGCTGCCGTGGGACGCCATTTCAGACGCGATTCCAAGGGGGTACACCGCGTCGTTATCGGCAAGGATACGCGCCTGTCCGGCTACATGTTCGAAAATGCCCTGACCGCAGGTCTGACGTCGACCGGGATGAACGTGCTGCTGCTTGGCCCGGTGCCGACACCGGCCGTCGGACTTCTGACGCCCTCGATGCGGGCGGATCTGGGGATCATGATCTCGGCCAGTCACAATCCGGCGCAAGACAACGGGATCAAGTTCTTCGGTCCGGACGGGTTCAAATTGTCGGACGCAGATGAGGCCGAAATCGAAGCATTGATCGAAACCGGCGTGGAACCTGCGCAAGCCGGCAATATCGGCCGCGCGAAACGGATCGATGACGGGCGATTCCGTTACCAGGAACGTGTGAAGTCGACCTTTCCCGCAGGCATGCGTCTGGATGGCCTGAGGGTGGTTCTCGATTGTGCCAATGGCGCGGCGTACAAGGCCGCCCCAGAGGTGCTGTGGGAACTGGGCGCGGACGTGATCCCGCTGGGCACGACGCCCGATGGCATCAATATCAACCAGGGCTGTGGGTCGACGCATCCGGAAATGGCGGCGGCAGCAGTGGTGGCGCATGGGGCCGATGTGGGGATTTGCCTCGATGGCGACGCAGACCGGGTGATCCTGATCGACGAAACCGGACAGATCGCCGATGGCGATCAGATCATGGCGCTGATGGCGGCCCGCTGGGCCGAAGAAGACCGCTTGCGGGATGGCGTCCTTGTCGCCACCGTCATGTCGAACCTCGGGCTGGAGCGGTTTTTGGACGGGCGTGGTTTGCGGCTGGAACGCACCGGTGTGGGCGACCGCTACGTGGTCGAAGCAATGCGGCGCGGTGGCTGGAACCTGGGCGGCGAACAGTCGGGGCATATCGTGATGACGGATTATGCGACAACAGGCGACGGGCTGATGGCCGGGTTGCAGTTCCTTGGCGAAATGTGCCGCACCGGGCAACCGGCCAGCGCATTGGCCCGCAGCTTCGATCCGGTTCCACAATTGCTGAAGAACGTGCGCTATGATGCTGCGGCCACACCCTTGGAGACGGCCCGCGTCAAATCTGCCATCGCCGAAGCCGAAGCACGGCTTATGGGCAACGGACGGCTGCTGATCCGAAAATCCGGGACAGAACCACTGATCCGCGTGATGGCTGAATGCGAGGACGAGGCGCTGCTGGTCGACGTGGTGGATGCCATCGTGGCCGAAGTCAACGCAGCGGTGTGATCCTGAAAGAAGGCGCCTTGGTCAGTCCTGTACAAGGATGGCCGAGGTTACGGCGCGATCAAGCGCCGCCATGGCTGGCCACGCAACACAGGCATCATAGGCCACAACCACGCGCCAATCGTTGAAGAACGCCACGACATAAGTGCCAAGGCTCAAGCGCCCGGGAAAGCAAAGCGCCCCGAAATGCCAGAAGGTTTGCGCGCCGTTCTCAGGCCGTGACAGCATTCCAAGCCCGTAAACCGCGCTGCCGCCAAAGCGTGCGGCCGGGGCTGAAAGGTGTTCCTGTTGCGTGTCGAACCAATGGGCATGAAAGCGCAGGTAATCATCGACCGTCATGGCCCAGCCTCCCCATGACAGAAAGGCCGCGCCGCGTTCGGACGGGGACGCGGAAACGCCTGCCGGGTCGAGGGCACGGGCATGGCAGGCCTCTGCGTAGGATTGCCCGGACACCGCCTCGATCACCTGCGCCGCAAGCGCGTAATTGTCATTCGAATAGGCATAGATCCCGCGCGGTCCGGTCGGTGCGCCGCGTTTGCGCATCTGCTCCACGATCTCGGCAGAGCGGTGATTCGGATCGTCCAGCCAAACGCCCATGTAGCGTTGCGTGGCGTCTTCGACGATGCCCCCCTGGTGGGTGATCAGATCGGCGACCACCACGCGGTCAAAGCCCGGAACATGTCTGGATACCGGATCGGACCAACGCACCGCGCCTTCCCTGACCAGTTGCGCCATGCAAACTGCGGTGATCGCTTTTGACAGGCTGGCAAGGCCAACGGGCTCGTCCGCCGGAAGGCCCAGATCAACCACCGCGACAGCCCTATCGGCGGGCTGGATCGCCATAACGCCACGCGCGCCCTGATCGCGCAACCAACGATCAACGGCGGCGGACACCTCTTCGACGGTCTGGGACGCGGCTCCACCTGCCAAGCAGCAAAGCAAAGCCGCGACACGCCACATCAGGGTGCGGTTTTGCCATAGATCGCGGCGACCTTGGCGATGGCCTGTTCGGGCGGCAGTTCTTCGCTTTCGCCGGTGCGACGCGAGGTCAGTTCGACAACACCGTTCTTGAGCCCGCGTGGCCCGACGGTGATACGCCACGGCAGGCCAATGAGGTCCATCGTGGCGAACTTGCCCCCTGCCCGTTCGTTCCGGTCGTCGTAGAGCGGCTCAAGGCCCAGTGCCGTCAGGCTGGCATAAAGCGCCTCGCAGGCCGCATCGGCCTCTTCGTCGCCCTGCTTGAGGTTGACGATCCCGCAATGGAACGGAGTCACACCTTCGGGCCAGATGATGCCGTTGTCGTCATGGCTGGCTTCGATGATCGCGCCCAGAAGTCGGCTGACACCAATACCGTGGCTGCCCATGTGCACCGGCACTTTGTTGCCTTCGGAATCGGCCACGGTCGCGCCCATTGCTTCGGAATATTTGGTGCCAAAGTAGAAAATTTGGCCCACTTCGATGCCACGTGCAGTGCGTTGCCGGTCAGCAGGTACTTTTGCGAACTCGGCGTCGACGTGCGTTTCATCTGTGCGGGCATAGCGCGAGGTGAACTCTTCCAGAACTGCCTGACACTGAGCCACGTCATCATAATCAATGGCGCGGTCAC
>CAYZAD010000075.1:0-12258 GCA_964476315.1 uncultured Rhodobacterales bacterium | reverse complement strand
GTATCATCTTGGGACAAAGGCGGGCGTTACCGAAACCGTTCGCAAGTGGCGCGACCATTGGCCGAACGTTCTGCCCTTGCCCCATCCCAGTTGGCGCAATACCGCTTGGCTCAGGAAGAACCCGTGGTTCGAGGCCGAGGTGTTGCCCGCGCTGCGGGCCCGGGTGCAAGAGGTGATGGCATGAAACTGGAAACTTTGCTCGATCACGCGCATGCCAAGATGGAGGCAGCGCCTGATGACGAACAGGTACGCTTGCGCTTTTATGACCGTCTTGCCGATGCCGAAGTGTTCCTCATGCTGGCGCGCGAGGCTGTGGGCGATCAGGCCGAACCTGAGATCTTCGATCTTGGCGATGCGCGGTTTGTCTTGGTGTTCGATACCGAAGCGCGATTGGGAAGCTTTGCGGGAAAGCCCGTGCCCTATGTGGCGCTCTCGGGCCGGTCTGTCGTTGGATTGCTGGCCGGACAGGGCATCGGAATGGCACTGAACCCGGAGGTTGCCCCGTCGTCGATCCTCTTGCCGTCCGAAGCGGTGGACTGGCTGGCCGAAACCGTGTCGCAAGGCCCGCTTGAGGCCGAAGCCCGCCCCGAAGAACTGCGGGCGCCAACCGGTCTGCCGGACCGGTTGTTCGAGGCTCTGGATATCAAGCTGCGCACGGCCACCGGTTTGGCCCGCCGCGGGTATCTTGCCGCCGTGACCTATGACACCGGCGCAAGCGGTCACCTGATCGGCTTTACGGGTGTCGTACCGGGTGCCGAGGCAGCGCTGGCGCAGGCCATTCAGGAAGCCCTGGTCTTTTCCGGACTCGAAGCGGCCGCTCTGGATGTCGTGTTCCTGCGCGACAGCGATCCCGTCACGGCACAGCTTGCCCGTGTCGGGTTGCGTTTCGACCTGCCCGAACCAGAGCCCATGCAGGACTACACGCCAACGGCCCCGGGCAGCGACCCGGCAAAGCCCCCGATCTTGAAATAAGGCTCACCGCGTCAACGCATCCCGGAATGTCGGCAGCGCATCGGTTTCGTCTCGCGTCGCTTCCCAGACCGCGCGCGCGATGGCCCGGGCCATACAGACCGCAGCAAGGTGTCCCAGCATCGGCAGAACCTCCGGGGATGGCGCAGGCCGCCGCGCGGTGCTGGCCGCAAAGATCAGATCGCCATCATAAGGCGTATGGGCCGGCACGAGGGCACGGGCCAGGCCGTCATGCGCCGCCGTCGCCATCCGCTTGCACGCCGCCTTGTCAAGCGTGGCATCGGTTGCCACGACACCGATGGTGGTGTTGCCATGCTCGGCCATCGCCACCGATTTCCGGCTTGGGGGCAAGTCCTGCAACCCCATGGCGGGATCGGGGCCCAAGCCGCCAAACTCCGATCCGATTTCAAACGGCGCTGCCCAGAAATGCCGGCCAGAGGGCGTCGTCGCGCTGCCAAGCGCGTTGACCGCGACCAAGGCGCCGATATGACTGCCATCCGGCAGGGCGAGGGATGCTGAGCCAAGTCCGCCTTTGAACTGTGCATCCGTCGCACCCGTTCCGGCACCGGCTGTGCCAAGGGCAAAGTCATGTGCTGCGGTTTCGAGCGCGGCACGGCCCAGTGCCGGATACGGGTTTTCAGACCACGCCTTGTCGCCATTGTTCAAAAGATCGAAGAGGATCGCAGCAGGTACAATTGGGACGCGTGCGGCGTGCACGGGGAACCCGCGCCCTTGCTCTGCCAGGGCCTCCATCACGCCTTGCGCAGCAGCCAGTCCAAAGGCCGAACCACCGGACAGGACAAGCGCGTCAGCGCCCGGGACGGTCTTGTCCGGTTCCAGCAGGTCCGTTTCCCGCGTTCCGGGTGCGCCACCCATGACAGCACAGCTTGCGGTCATGGGCCCGTCTTCTGACAGCACCACGGTGGTGCCGGATTTCAGCAACGCATCCTGCGCATTGCCAACCTTCAGGCCGGCCACATCGGTGATGAGATTCCGGGGGCCGGGGATCATTCCCCACATCCCGCATGGCAGATTTTTCCGGTGTGGAGCCGCAATGACGATGACGGTCTCATATGCAGCGGCCTCCATCGACTTCCATGCAGACACCGGTGATCATGCTGGCCTCGTCCGAACACAGGAACGCCGCCGCGTTGCCCAGATCCTCGGGTTGCGAGAACCGGCCCAGCGGAATCGTGGCAAGGAACTTTGCCCGCGTTTCCGGCGTGTCGCCGCCCATGAAGCTTTTCAGAAGCGGCGTTTCCCCGGCAACCGGGTTCAGCGCGTTGACGCGGATGCCGTCTGGTGCAAGCTCGACCGCCATGGTTTTCGTGGCCGTGATCATCCAGCCCTTGGAGGCATTATACCAGTTCAACCGGGGGCGCGGCGACACCCCGGCCGTCGAGGCGACGTTCAGGATCGTTCCACTGCCCTGTGCCTTGAACACCGGAACGGCGGCGCGGGCGGTATAATAGACGGATTTGCAATTGACGGCGAAAACCTTGTCGAAATCCTCTTCGCTGACGTCTTCCAGAGGCGCGGGCAGATGCGTGATCCCGGCGTTGTTCACCAGGATGTCCAGCGCGCCGAACTGCTCTTTTGCGGACATGACCATCGCGTCCACATCGGCCAGGCGGGACACATCCGCCTTGACGGCAACGCCGCCGATCTCGTCGGCCACGCCCTGAGCGCCTGCTTCGTTTATGTCGACGACCAGGACCTTCGCACCTTCTGCGGCGAATTTGCGGGCTATCCCTGCGCCAAAGCCGGATCCTGCGCCAGTGACGATTGCGACCTTGTTTTCGAGCCTCATCCGGTGTTGCCTCCCAAGTTGTGTGCATGCGCTTGACCGGTGGCCGGTCCCCCTGTCTCGGGCAGTGTCGGCGCGGCATCCAGCAAGCTTTGTGTGTAGGGGTGTTCGGGGGTGGTGAACACCTCTTGTGTAGGTCGATCCTCCACGATCTCACCCGCGCGCATCACAAGGATGCGGTCGGTGATGGAGCGGACAACACTCAGATCGTGGCTGATGAACAGGTAGGTCAGACCGTATGCGCGGCTGAGATCGGCCATCAGGTCGAGGATCTGCGCGCGGACGCGGACATCGAGGGCGGAAACGGCTTCGTCGAATACGATGAGGTCGGGCCGGATGATCAGCGCGCGGGCAATCGCGATGCGCTGTCTTTGGCCGCCGGAAAAGGCGTGGATGTGCCTGTTGGCATCCTCCGGGTTCAATCCCACAGCGCTAAGCGCTTCGGCAATCGCGGTCTCGCGTGCCCGGCCCTTGGGGGGATCGGCCAGCAGGTGAAACGGTTCGGTGATCAGCCGCGACACGCGGTGGCGGGGGTTGAAGCTGCCATAGGGGTCCTGGAACACCACCTGCATCTTGCGCCGCACGGTGAGGTTCGGATGCCCGTCCTGCCACACCGGATCACCGTCGAGAGTGATCTGGCCGCCCTGCACAGGTTCCAGCCCGAGGATGGCGCGGGTGAGGGTCGACTTGCCACACCCCGATTCCCCGACCAACCCCACACGTTCGCCGCGCCGGATGTCAAAACTGACGCGGTTGACGGCGCGAAACATCGGGCGGGGGCCGAACACGGAGGTCCGTGGCATGGGGTAGTCGCGGCTGACGCCCTGCACGGACAGCAAAGGCGCATCGGCTTTGGCCGCACCAAGATTGGCCTGATGGAGCGATGCCTCGAAAAGCTGCCGTGTGTAGGGATGGCGCATCTCGCGCAGGACCTGTTCGGTCGGCCCGGCCTCCACAACCTCCCCGTGGCGCATGACGTTCAGCGTGTCCGCCATGTCGCTGACAACGGCAAGGTCATGGGTGATCATCATCAGCGCCATTCCGTCTTCTTTGACCAACCGCTTGAGCAGGTCGAGGATCTGGGCCTGCGTGGTCACATCAAGCGCGGTTGTCGGCTCGTCAGCAATGAGCAGCCGGGGTCGCAGGGCGATGGCCATCGCGATAACGACGCGTTGGCGCTGTCCACCGCTGAGTTCGTGCGGATAGCGTGACAGGGGGAAGCGGTCGGGCGGCAGGCCCACCCGATCCAGCACCTCACGCGCGCGCGCTTTCGCCTTCTCGGGCGTCATCGCGTTATGGACAAGGATGGTCTCCATCACCTGCGCACCGATGGTCTGCACCGGATTCAGCGCCGTCATAGGTTCCTGGAACACCATGCCGATCTCGCGCCCGCGCAGGTCGCACATCTGCGGCTCGGACAGGGTCAGCAGATCGGTCTCATCGAAGGTGACGGCCCCGGAGGTGGTCGCGCCCTTGGGCAATAGTCCTATCGTGGCGAAAGCGGTCATGGATTTGCCCGACCCGCTTTCGCCGGTAAGCGCCGCGATCTCTCCTTCCGCAATCTCCAGCGAGATACCATGCAGGATCGGGCTGCCGTGAATGGCAAGGGACAGGTTCTCGATCTTCAACAAGGTCATGCACGCACCACCTTGAGCCGCGGATCAAGCGCATCGCGCAGTCCGTCGCCCAGCAGGTTCAGCCCCAGCACCATCGCCACGATGGTCAGTCCGGGAATCAGCGCCACATGCGGGGCCAGCGACACCATCGTTTGCGCGTCGGCCAGCATTCGCCCCCAGCTTGGAATCGGCGGCTGCGCACCAAGGCCGACATAGCTCAGCCCCGCTTCGGCCAAGATACCAAGGCTGAACTGGATGGTGCCCTGCACGATCAGCAGGTTCGCCACGTTCGGCAGGATATGTTCAACGCTGATGCGGGTGCGGGTCTTGCCCGCCACCTGGGCTGCCATGATGAATTCGCGCTTCCACAGGCTGAGTGCTGCGCCGCGCGTGATGCGCGCAAAGACCGGGATGTTGAAGATACCGATGGCGATGATGGCGTTGGTGGCCGAGGGCCCGAAGACGGCGGTGATCAGGATGGCGATGACCAGCGACGGGAAGGCAAAGATCAGATCGTTGGTGCGCATGATCGTTTCGTCCAGCAAACCTCCGCTTCGCGCGGCGGCCGCCAGCCCCAAGGGCACGCCAAGGCCCATGCCGATGCCGACTGCCACCAGCGCCACGGCAATCGACGTGCGCGCGCCGACCATCAGCATCGACAGGATATCGCGCCCGAAGTGATCCGTGCCCAGCAAATTGTCCGCACTCGGCGGTTTGAGGCGATTGGCGATGTTCATCGCCTCCACGCTGTCAGGCGTCCAGGCAAAGGACAAAAGAGCGGCGGTCACGAAGACGGACGTGAGCACCCCGCCCAGGATCAGGTTGCGGCTCATGTCCGGGCCCTCAGCCTTGGATCGACCGCAGCATATGCCAGATCGACGAGGAAGTTCACCATGATGACGGCAAAAACCAAAAGCATCACGACAGATTCCACCACGATCAGGTCGCGCTGGGTGATGGCCTGAAAGATCAGCCGCCCAAGGCCGGGCAGAAAGAAGACCTGTTCAATGATGATCGCGCCTGCCAGCAGAAAGGCAAATTGCAGGCCGATGATGGTCAGTACCGGGATCAACGCATTGCGCAAGCCATGACGCCAAAGCGCCTGCCGTGCAGACAGGCCCTTCGCCCGCGCGGTGCGCATGAAATCCTCGCCCAGTATGTCCAGAAGCGACGACCGCATCACGCGGGTCAGGATCGCGGCCTGTGGCAGGGCAAGGGCGATGGCGGGCAGGGTAAGCGCCTTGATGCCGGACCAGAACCCGCTGTCCCAGCCGGGAAAGCCCCCTGCATTGAACCAGCGCAGATTGATGGCAAAGATCAGAACCAGCATCATCGCAAACCAGAAATTCGGCACCGCGACCCCAAGTTGCGTGGCCCCCATGACCGACAAATCTCCCGGCCCGCCGCGTCGGGCGGCAGCGAAAATCCCGGCGGGAAATGCGATGAGCGTCGAAAGCGTCAACGCGTAAAGCGCCAGCGGCAGCGACACCCACAGCCGGTCCGCGATCATCTGGCTGACCGGCGTGCGATAGGTATAAGAGGTGCCGAAGTCGCCTGTCAGCATGCCGCCAACCCAATTCAGGTAGCGCTGGAGTTTCGACTGATCGAGGCCAAGCTCTGCCCGGAGCGCCGCAACCGTGTCAGGTTGCGCATTGATGCCCAGCATGAAGCTGGCCGGATCACCGGGCGCGACCTCAACCACGAGAAAAATGATCACCGATGCCACCAGCAGGCTGAGGGCAAGTGAGGTCAGGCGCTTGAAGACATATCGCAACATTCCCTGCAGGTTAGGACAGGGCCGCGCGATTGGGAATGTGATTCAAGCAGGGTGCGGGTCCGTGGTGGCGTCGTGTCGATTTGCGCTTGCGCCTGTCGCCGGGATCGCGGCGTCAGAGACTGTCCAACTTGCGCGCCAGCTTCGCATCGAGGGCGGATAATCCACCCGCGTCATGTGTGGTCAGGACAACTTCGACCCGGTTGTAGACATTCGACCATTCCGGGTGGTGGTTCCATTTCTCGGCCCAGATGGCGGCGCGGGTCATCCAGCCAAACGCTTCGGCAAAATCTCCGAAAGTGAACGTTTTCGAGATGGCGTCGCGTTCGGTGTCAAGCGACCAGCCGTTTTCAAGCAAAGGGTCCAGAACGGTTTTGCGGGCAGTGTCTGAGAGCATTTCGGTCATTCGTGATCCTCTATCTGGCCTTTGCGGAACGGGCCGTATCGGGTCAGCACCTCGATGTCCTGCCCGACGGCCTGCGTTTCGGCTTCAAGGTAACGTGCCACCGCGTCCGAGAAACCCGGATCGGCCATCCAGTGCAAAGAATGCGTGTAGACCGGCAGATATCCGCGGGACAGCTTGTGTTCCCCCTGCGCGCCCGCCTCCACGCGGGCATGTCCCTGCGCGATGGCGAAATCCATCGCCTGATAGTAGCACAGTTCGAAATGCAGGCAGGGGTGATCTTCGATGCAGCCCCAATAGCGCCCGTACAGCGTATCGCGCCCGATCACGTTCAGGGCACCTGCCACCCACTGGCCGTCACGTTTTGCCATCACCAGCAGGATATCGTCGCGCAACCGGTCCTGCGCAATGTCGAAGAACTTCCGCGTGAGGTATGGCGTGCCCCACTTTCGGGCACCAGTGTCCTGGTAGAAATCCCAGAAGGCGTCCCAATGCTCGGGTTCGATCTGGTCGCCGGTGAACTGGTGTATCGTGCCGCCGAAAGCCTGCGCCCGTTCACGTTCCTTGCGGATCGTCTTTCGCTTGCGTGAACTCAGCGCCGCCAGAAACCCGTCGAAACTGTCGTAGCCGCGATTTTCCCAATGGTATTGCTGTGTCCGGCGGCGCAACAGGCCGAGGTGTTCCCCGGCAATGGCCTCGGCCTCGGTGCAGAAGGTGACATGAAGCGAGGACAGCTGGTTTTCGGACGCGACCTGTATCGCGCCTTGTGTCAAGGCGCTGATCCCTTCGATATCGAATCCCGGTCGGGTCAGGAACCGCCGCCCCGTCGCCGGGGTGAATGGCACGGCGATCTGCAATTTGGGGTAATAGCGCCCACCCGCACGTTCCCAGGCGTGGGCCCAGTTGTGATCGAATATGTATTCGCCCTGGCTGTGGCTCTTGGCATAAAGCGGCGCGCAGGCGATGATCTGCCCGTCCAGTTCTGCCGTCAGGTAGCGCGGGTCCCAGCCGGTTCCGGCCCCGACAGAGCCGCTGTCCTCGAACGCGCTGAGGAACCGATGGGTGGTGAAAGGATCGTTGGCCCGGCCTCCGTCGCGTACCTCCGGGCAGGCACAGGCGTCCCAGTCTTCAGCCGCGATCTGTCTGAGCGAGCTGTGCATGTTGATGGCGATCGTGGGCGTGTTTTCGGCGGGGTCCGACATGGCCGTTCCTTTGCTACGCCTTGATACTTGGTCCGCAGACCGTGCGGTTCAAGCGGCGTAGCCTTCAAAGGTGATGTTGTCGGCGACCTTGCGCGCCTCGTGTTCCTGCGCGGCGCTGCGCACGGTCCAGCACAGGATCGGGACACCTTGGGCCTTGAGATACTCGACACGCGGATTGTCGAGGTTGTGCATGTCATGGCTGATAAAGCTGGCCCCGGCCGCCTCGAAATCAGGAATTCCGGCCAATCGCGCGCGCGTGCCCACGGGCACATGCGGTTCGTCGATCTTGCGCCAGGCCGAACTGATCAGGCCAAGCGGCAGGTCTGTTCCCATCGCATTCAGGCATTTGATCATGTTCGGATTGAACGACATAAGCGCGACCGGCCCCTCATAGCCTTTCAGGGCGTCCAGCGTTGCACGCTCCAATATGCCGTCGGTGTCGCCCATCTCTCCGTGCTGGTCCTTCAATTCGATCAACAAGGGGACTTTGCCCGCGACCTGCGCCAGCACCTCTGCAAGTGCCGGGATGGTACCTGCGTCACCCTTCAGCGGGATGGCCTGCAACTCTGTTGAGGTCCGATCCCGCACGGGACCCGTTTCTGCCGTCATGCGGTCCAGCACACTGTCGTGGAACACCATCGCGACCCCGTCGCGTGACACTTGCAGGTCAAGCTCTATCGGGTATCCGGCATCCACGGCAGCAGCAAAGGCGGACATGCTGTTTTCGGCACGTCCTGCCGCCTTGTCATGGTATCCGCGATGCGCGATGGGACGCGCCAGAAATGCGGTCGGAAGCGGTGTCATAGCAGTTCGAAAATGCCTTCGATCTCGACGGCCACGCCGAAGGGCAGCGATGCTGCCGATACGGCAGAGCGCGCATGACGTCCGTTTTCGCCCAGCACGGCCACCATCAGGTCGGACGCGCCGTTCACCACTTTCGGCTGGTCACCGAAATCCGCGGTCGAGTTCACGAACCCCACCAGTTTGACAAGCCGCACCTTGCTCAGATCCCCGTCGGCAGCCTTGCGCGCCTGCGCCAGCAATGCGAGCGCACAATACTTCGCCGCTTCGGCACCGGCTTCGGCGTCCATGCCATCCCCCAGCTTGCCCGTGACAAGACCATCCGGTCCTGCTGGCAACTGGCCCGAAACGTAGATCTGATTGCCGGTCTTGACGAACGGCACATAGTTCGCGGCCGGCGCGGGTGCGTCGGGCAATGTCAGGCCAAGGTCTGCAAGGCGGGCTTCGATCGTGTCGGTCATGGTTCTCTCCCCTGGAATTTGCGGCGACGCTATGCGCGGTTGCCGAAAATGGGAAGAGCCAGCATCAATTCCGACCCAGAATATCGCGCAGCAATTGGTTCAGGGCGTTTTCAAGAACGTTGCCTTCGCGGTTGGGGCGGGCCAGTCCGGGCTTTTGTTGTTGCGCTTGCGGTTGGACCGCCTGCTGCGGCGGTTCGGGAACGATCATGGGCAAGGGGCGCGCGGGCAGGTTTTCATGCACGCGGACCATCGCTTCGTGCCAGATCTCTGCGGGCAGCCCGCCACCCGTCACCCCCGACAGGGGGGTGTTGTCGTCATATCCCATCCAGACACCCGCCACGTAATCTGCCGTAAAACCGATGAACCAGGCATCCCGCGCCGCCTGCGTCGTTCCCGTCTTTCCGGCGGCCTGCCGGTCGGGCAGCCGCGCCCGCGTTCCGGTCCCGCTGGAGACGACTTTCTCCATCATCCAGATCAACTGCCGCGCGGCCTCTTCCTGGATCACGCGCTCACCGATGCCGCCGCCGGCCCCCATCACGGGTTCGGCTTCTCCTTTCAGGCGCAGTTCCTTCAGCCCGTAAGGCGTGACCGACGATCCGCCGTTGAGAATTCCGGCAAAGGCACCTGTCATTTCCAGCAACGAGGCTTCGGACGCGCCCAGGGCAAGTGCAGGCGTATCCGTCAGATCGCTGACGATGCCGAAATCCTCTGACACCTTGTGCACCAGATCACGCCCGACGGATTCAGACACTTTGACCGCCGGGACGTTCAGGCTCCGCGCCAGCGCGTCGACCAGCGTGACGGAACCGCTGAAATCCCGGGAATAGTTTTCCGGACACCATTGACCGGAACCGGGAATGTTCATGCAAAAAGGCTCATCTACCACGCGGTCATAGGGGCTGTAACCCAGTTCCAGCGCGGTGGCATAGACGAACGGTTTGAACGCTGATCCGGTTTGCCGCTTAGCCTGCGTGGCCCGGTTGAAGACACCGGACACGTTTGTCTGCCGCCCGCCGACCATCCCGCGCACCGCGCCATCCGCCGACATCACGACGATTGCCGCCTGCGCCTTGGAGCCTTCGCGCACCTTGTTGGTGAACACCGTCTTTATTGCGTCCTCGGCGGCCTTCTGGATGCGCTGGTCCAGAGTGGTTGAGATGACCACGTCTTCGGTGGTGTCGCGGGTAAAGAAATCGGGTCCGGACTGCATGACCCAATCGGCGAAATAGCCGCCAGTCTGCGTCTTGGCCTTGTCCGACAGGGTGGCCGGGTTGGCCTGTGCCGCGCGGGTCTCGGCGTCGGTCAGGTAGCCCTGTTCGTTCATCAGCCGCAAAACCGTCGCCGCCCGCGCCTGTGACCGTTCAAGGTTCGATGTCGGCGCAAGGCTGGAAGGTGCGGTCAACAGGCCGGCGATCATGGCACCTTCCTGTGGGGTCAGCGCCGATGCCGGTTTCGAGAAATAGCGTTCCGCCGCCGCGGCCGCCCCATACGCACCGCCGCCCATATAGGCCCGGTTCAGATAGATCGAAAGAATTTCGTCTTTCGTATATTTGGCCTCCATGGCGAGCGCATAAATCGCCTCTTTGCCCTTGCGATAGAGCGACCCGCGACGGCAATCCGCGACGTAATCCGCCTCGCTGTCCCAGATGTTCGGGTCGTATTTCACGCCAAGACACAAAAGTTTGGCCGTCTGCTGCGTGATGGTTGAACCGCCATGACCGGACAGGGGCCCGCGCCCTTCGCTCAGGTTGATGCGCACTGCGGATGCAATCCCGCGCGGCGAAATGCCGAAATGGCGGTAAAAGCGGCGGTCTTCGGTTGCGACCACGGCATTCTTCAGGTGCGGGGACACCGTGTCGGCCGTGACCACCCCGCCGAACTGATCCCCGCGCCAGGCAAAGGCCACACCATCCCGGTCCAAGAGTTCGACCGATCCGCGCGCGCGCCCGTCCACAGCGGCGGAAAAATCGGGCAGTGTGGTATAGGTGTAGCCCACGAACATGGCGACGATCAGAACAGCAACAAGACCTGCGCGCAGGAACAGACGCATAAAGAACCGCAGGATCCAGCCAATGATCCGGCTGAAAAAGCCAAGCACCCCGGTCCGCGCAGGTTTTGCGCGGCTCGGTTTTCTTCGGGTCGTGGCCGTCTTGCGCGGCTTTGCCCCAGTGGGTTTTTTCTTGGGATAGCGGCGATCGGCCACAAGCCGGCCCTTGCCACGTCGTGAATCAGCCATACCGACCGCCTGTGTTACTGCCCTTTTTTATCAATTTAGTGGTTTTCCATGTCGATGTGCACCCGCAGCGAAGGGCTGCCCCGGTTTTTTGTTTGCATAAAAAGTAATCAATTGTAGAAATTTGTGCAAAATTTGTGCAATTTCTGGTCTCACCGACCCGTGAGCGCCCCCTGTTATCTTCCAATCCCCCTCTTCGTGCTCCTTTTCTGCGCATGCAAAGAAGATCGACCTGCAAGGGAAAGGGGCCAAGGTGAAATTCATCATAGCAACGATCAAGCCATTCAAGCTTGAAGAGGTCCGCGAGGCGCTGACAGACATCGGCGTCCGCGGGATGATGGTAACCGAGATCAAAGGGTTCGGCTCTCAGTCGGGCCATACGGAAATCTATCGCGGTGCCGAATACGCCGTGAATTTCGTGCCAAAGATCAAACTTGAGATCGTGGTCGCTGCCGACATGGCCGATCAGGTCATCGAAACCATCACGAAAACAGCCCGCACCGGCAAGATCGGTGATGGCAAGATCTTCGTTCTTGATGCGCAACAGGCCATTCGTGTGCGTACAGGCGAAACCAATGGGGACGCGCTCTGAACAGCGCTGTGACAGAGAGATTAGGGGACACATAACGATGAAACTACTCAAGACACTCCTGCCCGCTGCCGCGCTGACTGCGCTGCCGGTCATGGGCATGGCACAAGAGGCCGCCGCGCCGACAATGGACGAGGTCGGGCCCTACATTTTCACCACGCTGCTCTTCCTGATGGCAGGCTTCCTGGTGTTCTTCATGGCGGCAGGCTTTGCGATGCTCGAAGCGGGCCTTGTCCGCTCCAAGAACGTGGCCATGCAGCTGACCAAGAACATTGCGCTCTTCTCGCTTGCGGCGATCATGTACTGGCTGATCGGCTTCAACACGATGTATCCGGGTGATTTCAACGGCTACTTCGCACTTGGTGGCCAGACCGTGCTTGACCCGGTGGGTGTTGCCGCCGCT
>CAYZAD010000074.1:0-12444 GCA_964476315.1 uncultured Rhodobacterales bacterium | reverse complement strand
TTAAAGCGAGAGACGATGCTGCCAAGTCCGGCAAAGATAAGAGGATCTTCAAATGCATTCGATGCAAGCACAAAAGACTGAGCGATTGCACTTTGTGGATCGTTCAAAAAATCCTCCGCTGCTACATTCCCGGCAGTAGCGAAAGAACTTACCAAAGCAATGCAATGACCTAATTTTCTCATCTTTCAAGCCTTGAAAGCCCAAATATCGTGAACAGTGCGCCAAAAAGAAAAGTGAAAAACTGGCCGTTTGCCATTAGCGTTAACGCTGTAGATTCGCGAATTTCTTTAATTTCGCTGAAGTTGGTTCCGTCGAATTTAAGGGCCATGATCACCGGTGTCTTGTTTATGAGAGCACCAACAACCGCCCAAGATGCCAAGCAAGAGAGACCAAGTAACAAAACTCCAGCGATGAGCGACAAATTGAGTTGAAGAGGGAGTATAGTTCCTTCGCGGATCTTCAACTGTACCATCAATGCTGCTGTACCACCTAAAAGCGCAGTGGTGAGAGACAAAAGAAGTCCAGATTGGTTTTGGATACTCTCAATAAGAGCCTTCGATGTGTCTAAATCACTCAAAGCAAATACCGCACATTTGTAATACTTTTTGAAATGTTCCCACCTTGGGGCCTATGAGTCAACTGTCAAGTTTAACATGCTGTGTTTCATCCTTTTGTTCGTCAAGGATTGCCTATGTCTTTACTTTTCTTAAGAGATTTCAATGAAATTTGTGGCAATGCTTGAGCGATGCTTGCACGAAATTGGTTTGAGCTTCCGCTATTCATCTCGAATCCTCACCCCTTCCCCCCAACATGCTCCAACCTCTGCCGGGCCACGACCTCGTGCGCTTCGGCCTTGCGGCTGTCTGCCAGACAGCTCTCGACATAGGTCAGGTGATCGACCACCGCCTGCCGGGCCCCGACCGGGTCGCGCGCCTGCAGGGCGTCGTGGATCGCCCGGTGCTGGTCGAGCAGGGTCGCGCGGGTGGTTTTCTGGCGGAACATCATCTGCCGGTTGTAGAACACCCCTTCGCGCAGCAACTGGTACATCGACCGCATCATGTGGAGCATGATGACGTTGTGGCTGGCCTCGATGATCGACAGGTGAAACTCGGCGTCGAGTTCCGCCTCGTCCGACGGGTCGCGCTTTGCGTGGGCGGCTTCCATCTTGGCAAAGACCGCGCCGATCACCGCCAGATCCGTGTCCGACGCCAACCGCGCCGCACGTTCGGCGGCCAGCCCTTCCATGTCGCGGCGGAAGGACAGGTAGTCGAACACCGCCTCGTCATGGCTTGCAAAAAGCCTCACCAGTGCAGGCGAAAAGGCCGATCCGAGAACGTCCGCCACAAAGACCCCCGCGCCCTTGCGGCTGGTCAGCAATCCGCGTTCCGACAGGTCGGCAATCGCTTCGCGCAGGGACGGGCGCGAGACCTCCAGCCGCTCGGACAGTTCGCGTTCCGACGGCAGGCGTTCGCCCGGGCGCAGGATACCCCGCAGGATCAGCTGTTCGATCTGGCGGACAACGGCGGTCGAGAGCTTTTCGGGCGTGACGGGTGTAAAGGGCATGGGGCCTCGCGGGTGAATTGGGCGAACGATATGACCGAATTCCCCCTCTGCCAAGCTACCAGCGTGTCAGCGCGTCCTCGTCTTCGTCTTTTGCAGCCACCCAACCGGCATCACCGCCAGCGGAATGCTCTTTCTTCCAGAACGGCGCGCGGGATTTGAGGTAATCCATCAGGTACTCCGCCGCCTCGAACGCATCCTTGCGGTGGGGCGCGGCAGTGGCGACCATCATGATCTTTTCGCCCGGTTCCATCCGCCCGTAGCGGTGAATGACCAGCGCATCCCCCAGCGACCACCGCGCGACAGCCTCCGAAGCGATCTTTTCCAACGCCTTCTGCGTCATGCCCGGATAATGCTCGATCTCCATCGCATCGAGGCCGCCGCCGCCAAAGTCGCGCACCACGCCCGTGAACGTCACCACCGCGCCCATATCGTGCCGACCCGAGGCAAAGGCCTCGGCCTCGGCCCCGAAATCGAAGGGCGCTTCCTGAACGACGACCCGCATCAGCCGCCCGTCATCGGCGGAAAGAATGCCACTTCGCGCGCGCCCGCGATGGACGCGTCGAAATCGGTCAGTTCCTGATCCACCGCCACGCGCAGCGCGCTGAGGTCCGAGAAGGCCATCGCATAGCGCTCTTCCCGCCCGCGCAGTTCCTCGACCAGATCCGCCACTGTCGCGGCCTCGGTCGTCACCGTTTCTTTCGGCAACCCGATCCGCTCCCGGACCCATGCGAAGTACAAAACGTCCATGTTCAATCCTTCAAAAACGGCGCCGCCTTGCGGAAGTAATCCCAGCCGGTGATCAGCGTCAGGAACGCCGCGATCCACAAAAGCAGCAGCCCCAGATTCCCGGCCCAGACCATCCCGGCCTCTTTCCACCACAGCCCGTGCAGGTCTTCAATCTCGCCTGACATGATGCCATTCACGATCTCGGGGCTCATGCCGATGATCGACATCCCCAGATAATGTTCGAACACGCCCTGCGCAAACAGCACCGCGATGGCAATCATCTGCAGCGTGGTCTTCCACTTGGCCAGCGGGGTGACCCGCAGCGTGCCCGCCGTATCCCCCAGGAATTCGCGCAGGCCCGACACGAACACCTCGCGGAACAGGATGAACGTCGCCGGCAGCACCAGCCACGGCGACATGGAGGAATAGCCCACGATCACCATCAGCGCGATCACCACCATCGCCTTGTCCGCAATCGGGTCGAGCATCGCGCCCAGCTTGCTTTCCTGCTTCCACGCGCGGGCAAGGTAGCCGTCGAACCAGTCGGTCACGGCAGCCAGCACAAAGAGCACGAGCGCAAACCAATCCGCCGCCGGGCGCGAGAAGTAGAGAAACATCAACGCTACGGCGGGGGCCGCCAGAAGGCGCAGGACCGTCAGGATATTTGGCAGCGTCATGGTCATATGCCATTACCTAACGCGCCGCCGTCTGGGAGGGAAGGCAGGATCCCGTCAGAATTTATCCGCAGCGCGGCCCCGCTTGCCCAGCGCGTCGATAAATCGCGCGCGGGCCTGCGGCAGCGGTTTGCCGATTTGCGAGACCGCCAGCTTGTGTTCGAGGAAATACCCGGTGATCGACAGGGCCTCCAGCACATCCCGGTCCGCAAGATCCCCCTTGCCAGCCAGCGCATCGGGAAGCGGCAGCATGCGGTCAGCCCAGTCACCAGCCCCCTTGGCCGACACCGCGCGCCCGCTTTTGGGCGAGACATAGACGAGACCTTCGGCGGTGCCTGTCACCGCGCAAACGCTCAGGTCGAGCCCGTAGCCCAGATCTTCGAGCAGAGCCTGCTCCCACCGAAGATAGGCCAGCGGCCAGAGGTCGGCTTGATCCAACAGATCGAGCAGGGTCTGCGTGCGCGCATAAAGCTCTGGATGGGCCTCGCGTTCCGGCAGCGAAAACGCCACGAGGGCCAGCACGGCATTCATCCCGGCAAGGGCGAGGCGGTTCTGCATGGCAATCGCCGCCCGGGATCGCTCCAGTTCGACGGTATAGCTGCCGATATGGTCTTCAAGCCGGGCGCGCCAACTGACGTCAAGCTGTGCGCCCGGTTGCAGGATCGGTGCGATCCTGCGCGACGCACCGCCGCGCACAACGCCGGAATGCCGCCCGTGTTCCGGGGTGAAAACATCGATGATGGCCGCGGTTTCGCCGTGGCGGTTGCTGCTCAGAAGGATACCGGTGTCACGCCAATCCATGGCAGAAGGTTAGCCCGACAGCCCGTCTTCATCCAGCAGATGCCGCCCGTCCCGGTCTTCGACCTCGATCACCCAGAGATCGGTGTCGAAACTGCGCTGTTTTGCGATGCTGGCATCCACGTCCGCCTCCAGGCCATCCGCCAGCACCTGCCACGCGCGTTCGCCCGTCATCAGGTCGAACTGGCGCACAAAGGCCTTGGCCCGCCCGTCAAGCGTGTTCAGCTTGACCAGAACCGCTCCGGCTGTGTCGTCGCCGTGGGATGTGACGAAGGCGGGGATGTTCCATAGCGACAGGCGGCGCAGATAGGCCTGCACCCAGAAAGACGAGGTCAGGCGTGTCACGACGCCATCCCGCAGAAGGGCCAGCCGAGGGGCGTCGGGGCAGCGGCCGTGCCCTTGGGATCACCCATTCCCATCGCTGAAATTCAGACCCATCTCGGAATAGCGCTCTGCCTCATCGAGCCATTTCTCGCGGACTTTCACCTGCATGAACAGATGCACGCGGCGGCCCAGGAATTCCTCCAGCTCCTCGCGCGCGGCCTTCGAGATGGCCTTGATCGTCTCGCCCTTGTTGCCCAGCACGATGCCTTTGTGCCCGTCGCGGACCACGTAGATGATCTGGTCGATGCGGGCCGAGCCATCCTTGCGTTCTTCCCACGATTCGGTTTCGACCGTCAGTTGGTAGGGCAGTTCCTGGTGAAGCCGCAGCGTCAGTTTTTCGCGCGTGATTTCGGCGGCGATCATGCGCAGGGGCAGATCGGCGATCTGGTCCTCGGGGTACAGCCATGGACCCTCGGGCAAGGCCTCTGCCAGCCATTTGCGCAGGTCCTTGACCCCGTGACCCTTCTCGGCCGAGATCATGAAGCTTTGGGTGAACGGAAATTTCTCGTTCATCTCCTGCGTCAGCTTCAGCAGATGCTGGGCCTCAACGCGGTCGATCTTGTTGATAGCCAGGGCAACGGGGCGGTCCCCGGCCACCTCGGCCAGGTTCTGCAAGATCGCCTCGACGCCTTCGGTGATGCCGCGATGGGCCTCGATCAACAGGACGATGATATCGGCATCCGACGCGCCAGACCACGCGGCTGCCACCATCGCGCGGTCAAGGCGGCGGCGCGGTTTGAACAAACCCGGCGTGTCCACCAGGACGATCTGCGCATCGCCTTCGATCGCCACGCCGCGAATGCGCGCGCGCGTGGTCTGCACCTTGTGCGTGACGATCGACACCTTTGCCCCAACCATCCGGTTGGTAAGGGTCGACTTGCCCGCGTTGGGCTCTCCGATCAGGGCGACGAAACCGGCGCGTGTGGTCATGTGGGTGTCCCGTGTCTAGAAGATCGGCCTCATACGCCAGAACGCGGCACCGCGCCAGCCCTGTGTTTCCGTGCGCCCCGGATCAGGGTGTAGGTGCCGCTGCCCACGATCAGCGCGGCACCGATCAACGTCAGCGCATCGGGCCGTTCGCCAAACAGGAAAAACGCAAAAACCAGCGCGATCAGCAACCGCGAATACCGGAAGGGCGCAACGACGGACACGTCACCGGTGCGCATTGCCTTGGTCAGGGCACTGTACCCGACAAGGCCAGCCAGAACCGTGCCCATGAGCTTGGCAAAAGCCTGAGCCGACGGGGCCGCCAATGGCGCGCTTTCAAAGACGGTGATCACCACACCGGCGATGAACACCATGAGAAAGCCAAGAATACCAAGCTGTGTCGCCGACACCTCTGGCGGGCTGGCACGGGTCATCAGATCCCGGCCCGCAAAGCCGATCATGCCCAAGACCGCAAAGATCACCGTCGCGTCAAAGCCCGAGGGCGTGGGGCGCAGGATCAGCAGAACACCGCCAAACCCCACCAGCATCGCAATCCAGCGCCGCAGGCCAACCGGTTCTTTCAGGACCAGAACGGCCCCCAGCGTGACGACCAGCGGCGCGGCCTGCAAAATGGCCGATGTGGTGGACAAAGGCACAAAGGCGAGGCTGAGCGCAAAGAACAGGCGCCCGATGATTTCAAAACCCGACCGGATCAACAACGGCCCTTCGACATAGGCGCGCCGGATGACGGGTTCGCGCGTCCAAAGCGCGTAAAGCACGAAACTCATCGTACCGAAGAAACCAAAGATCATCGTTCCCACACCGGCCGACACACCTGTCGCCGTGGCCGATTTGAAGAACACGTCTTCGATGGCAAAGCCCAGCATGGCCAGCACCATGAACAGGCTGCCGCGCAGATTGTCGCTCAAGTGGTGCCCTGTTCGACGGCTGCCAGCAACGCCTTGGCCGCCGCCTGTTCGGCCTGTCGTTTCGACCCGGCCCGTGCCTCTGCCGACTGTCCGCTGTCGAGCTGTGCGGAAATCGTGAAATTCGGTGCGTGATCCGGCCCGTCCCGGGACAGTTCAACATATTTCGGTGGCGGCATCCCCCGCGCTTGCGCCCATTCCTGCAGCGCTGTCTTGGCGTCGCGCGCGTCTTCGTCGACCGCGCCGATCCGGTTGCCCCAGAGGCGCAACACCATTTCCTTGGCAGCGTCAAAGCCCCCGTCAAGATACACCGCCGCGATCACCGCCTCCATCGCGTCGCCCAGCAAGGCCTGCTTGCGGCGACCTCCGGACAGCATCTCGGACCGGCCCAGCTTGAGCGACTCGCCCAGATCAACCTGCCGGGCCACGTCGGCGCAGGTTTCCTTGCGCACCAAGGCGTTGTAGCGGGGGGCCAGTTGGCCTTCGCTGGCGGATGTGTCGTTGGCCAGCAAGGCTTCGGCCATCACCAGCCCCAGCACCCTGTCGCCCAGGAATTCCAGCCGCTGATTGTCAATCCGGTTGGGTCCGGCGCGTGACGCGTGTGTCACCGCGCGCACCAGCAGTTCGGGGCGGTCGAACCGATGCCCCAAGCGCCGCGACAGCGCCTGAAGGTCAGCCGACAGTTTCATCACTCGATCTTTTCAAGGAAGCGGTCGCCGCGCCATGTCCAGAAGAACAGCATGGACGCCCCGGCGGACGAGAACATCACGCGGTTGGCCTTGCCGACAAGGTTCTCGTACGGCACGAAACCAACGCCCCCCGCAACACTGGGCACACGGCTGTCAGACGAGTTGTCACGGTTGTCGCCCATCATGAAGTAATGGCCTTCGGGCACGGCATAAAGCGGTGTGTTGTCCGACCCCTGGTTGCCGATATTGAGCACCGAATGGGTCGTTCCGCCGGGCAGGGTTTCAAGAAAACGTTCCTTGAGGCAAACGCCGCCCGTGCCGACGGGGCCGTTGGCACAACGCGGCCGCAGTCTTTGCGGACCTTGAGGCGCGGCGACCTCTTCAAAGGGTTCCTGCGGCACCAGTTGCACGGCCTCGCCGTTGATGTGCAGAACGCCACCGATCATCTGGATGGTATCGCCCGGCAGGCCGACAATGCGTTTGATGAAATCCCGCCCGGTGACCGGGTGCCGGAAGACGGCCACATCCCCGCGTTCGGGTTCGGACCCGAACAGGCGCGCATTGTCACCGTCGGCCCAGCCGCAAATGTCGGCCGCATCGATATCGATTCCGAATCGTGGAATGTTGAGCGACGGGCAGGACGCATAGGAATAGCCGTAGGACATCTTGTTCACGAACAGGAAATCCCCGATCAGCAGCGTGTCTTTCATCGAACCTGACGGGATCCAGAAAGGCTGGAAAAACAGTGTGCGAAACACACCGGCAATCAACAGCGCGTAAACCACGGTCTTGATCGTCTCGACGATCGCACCGTCTTTCTTTTTCTCTGCCGCCATGTGCCTGCCTTTTGCCGCGAGTTCCGCCGCTACATGAGCGGGGCAGGCGCGGGTGTCAAGCAAGGCTCAGGTTAAGGATTTGTGAAGGTCACACAGAGTCTGAATGATCTCAACAACCTATGGTAGAAATTGCCCATGGGCAAGTTTTACGTTTCCGCAACCTTCAGCGGACGCGCCTCGATCAGGACCGTCGCCTGCGCCCAGGGATGGTCGTCGGTCAGCGTGACGTGAATGATGGCCTCATGCCCCGGTGGGGTCAGCTCGTCCAGACGTTTCCGGGCCCAGCCCGTGACCTCCATCACGGGTTGACCGGTCCGCAGATTTCGCACCGACATGTCCTTCCACGCGATCCCCATCCGAAGCCCGGTGCCAAGCGCCTTGGAACAGGCCTCTTTCGCAGCCCAGCGTTTCGCGTAAGTGCCCGCCACGTCCCGGCGGCGTTCGGCCTTGCGCTGCTCCGTTTCGGTGAACACGCGGTTTCGGAACCGATCGCCAAAGCGGTCAAGCGTGCCCTGGATGCGCTCGATATTCGCAAGATCGGTGCCGATGCCAATGATCATCTCTGCATGTCCTCAGGCGGCGAACATCGGAAAGCTGACGCCAAGCGCCCATGCCAGGATCAGACCGAGCGCCAGCCCCGCCGTCAAGGGGCCCGACTGTTTGGCAAAGGCGCGCCCCATGCTGCCATGCACGAGAAAGAACAGCACGATCACCGGTGCGATGATGAGCAGGAAAAACAACCCTTCGAAATCCAGCGCCACGGCGATGCCAAGCGATGCGATCACCGCCACGCGCGCCGCGATGCGCCGCCAGATATTGGCTTTCCACGCCACCATGGCATCCGCCACCATGAAGGGCACCGCGCCAAGGGCAAGGGCCGCAACGATGCCGTAGCGTTCCGGACCGGGAAAGAAGTTCGCGCCATAGCGATCCAGCGCAAAGCCAAAGACCCCAATGCCCCACAGGACGAGGCCAAGAAACGGCACCGGTTGCACGCGTCCGAAGCGCAAACCGTTGGTCAGCACCTGCAACGTCACCAATGCGCAGATCCCGTAAAGACCAAGATGCACGGCAAGGTAATCCGCCACGAGAACCGGCAGCAGGTCGATTTCGAACAGATGCGCCACACCGGGGGCCAGGATCATCGGCACGACAAGAACCGTCGCGAATTTCCAGAGTGGCAGATCGGGTTTCACGGGCAGTTCCGCGGGTCGCGCCAAAAGGCGCGCCACCGGGATCGACAGGATCGTGATCGACGCCATCAGCGCCAGAAAGGCCCAGCCGGTCGGCGGCACGTCGGCGACGCTTTCGCGCGCATAGGCGCGGTCCAGCCAGTCCAGCGCCGCGGCCCGGCCTGCGCGGGACTGCAGGATGGCAACATGTTCGGTCCAGGGCGCAGAGACCGCCTTGCGGATCACACCACCGTTTTCCACCAGCACGCCTTCGGCTGCATCCGGGTCCACCATCTGCACGGCCTCGACCCCGAACGCGCGCAGATGCGGCTCCCATTGCCCCGAGATCAGCAGCATATCGCGCGGTTGCTCTGCCGTGATCGCTTGCGAAAAGGCCGAGAGCAGGACCAGCGGCCCAACCCGGTCAGAGGACTCTGCCACGCGCACCAGCACATCCGTCGCCATCGAATGCCCCAGCAGCGCCACGGGTTCCGGCCCGTCGGCATAAGCCGCCATCACTTTCAGCGTCTGATCGACCAGCAGCCGGGTCGTGCCATCGATGCTGTTCACGTCCCCGGACATCGGCAGCGGATGTGCGCCGTGGCCTTCGAAATCGAACATGTGCACCTGGTACCCCGCCTGCGCGAGCGTCAGCCCATAGCCCTGCATCATCTCGCGCGACCCGGCAAAGCCGTGTGCCACGACCACGTGCGGCCCATCCGCGCCGGGCCGCGCCAGCGTCGTGACTGGTGTGCCCGAGACGACGCTGTTGGTCTGGGTCACGCCCCACCGTGCCGTTTCAAGCAGGGCAACCGACGCCACCGCCAGACAAAGCGCGAGCGCAACCAGCCAGCGCCACGGCCTCATGCGCGGGCGGCGTCCATCACCCGGCGCATTTCCCGAATGGCCGGTTCAAGGCCCAGGAAAATCGCTTCGCCAATCAGGAAATGCCCGATGTTCAACTCGACCACCTCGGGCAGGGCCGCAATCGGCGTGACGCAATCATAGGTCAACCCGTGGCCTGCATGCACCTCGAGCCCAAGGGAATGTGCATAGGTCGCCATCTCTTGCATGGCCTTCAATTCGCGGTCGCGGGTGTCAAAGTCGCCTTCGGCATGGGCATCGCAATAGGCCCCGGTGTGCAGTTCGATCACCTGCGCGCCGATGCGATGCGCGGCTGTGATCTGGCGTTCATCCGCCGCGATAAAGATCGACACCCGGCACCCGGCCTCGCGCAGGGGGGCGATGTAATCGGCCAGCTTGTTCTCGTCGCGGGCCACTTCCAGGCCGCCCTCTGTCGTGCGTTCCTCGCGCTTTTCGGGCACGATGCACACGGCGTGCGGTTTGTGGCGCAGGGCGATGTCCTGCATTTCCTGGGTGGCGGCCATTTCAAAGTTCAGCGGCACGGTCAGCGTGTCCATCAAGCGTTCGATATCCTCGTCGCGAATGTGACGCCTGTCTTCGCGCAGGTGGGCCGTGATGCCATCTGCCCCGGCCTCTTGTGCCAGTTTGGCGGCACGGGTCGGGTCGGGCACATCCCCGCCACGCGCGTTGCGCACGGTTGCTACGTGATCAATGTTAACGCCCAGCCGCAGCTTGCCTACGTATTCGGTCATCGCCGTCTCCTTCGCTTAGGACGGAACCTAGAGCGCGATGTCGAAAGGGGGAACAGAATTTACGTACCGATACAATTGCGTAGGCGGGCAGGGCCGGAAATGCAGGCCGCCCTTGCCCCGTGATCCGCAGGCTAGCCTTCGTCCGCCTGCTTTTTCTTTTTCTTCAACGCCGCCAGCTTGGCCTTGAGCACACCCTTGCGACGGTTCTGATACGCGCGGATGATCGGCACGGAGAGGTAGTAACAGATCAATCCGCAGATGATCCCGGGCAGGATGCCTCCGACGATCCAGGGAAAGAACACTTCGTGGTAAAAGATCGTCAGGTCAGACCATTCCGCGGTTTCGCTTGTGAAGATGGCCAGAAAGTTCAACCAAAGGTCTTCTCCGGCCTTGGCGAACTTGTAGCCGATGCTGCCATGTTCATGCGCGACCTCGCCCAGGCCCAAAAGCCAGTAGCCGGTTTGCAAAGAGGCGATGCTGATGGGCACATAGGTCAGAGGGTTGCCAAAGAACGTGGCCAGCAGCGCGGCCAGGATATTGCCGCGCATCACCCATGCGATGATGGCCGCAGTGACAAAGTGCAGCCCGTAAAACGGTGTGAACGTGGTCAGCACACCGGCAAAGATGCCGCGCGCGATGCGTTCGGGCGGATCGGGCAGACGGTTCAGACGGTGCTGGACATAGCGGGCCGCCCGACCCCACCCACCCCGAGGCCAAAGCGCCTCGAGTAGGGTGGTCAAAACCGACCGCCTGTCCCGCCGTTTGAACACCAAGTTCGCGTCCCTTCGATCTTCCTACTCGGCCGCAGCCGCTTGCACCGACAAAGCGGGATCCCGTCTTCGGACGACAGACGCTACATTGCTTTCGGCTTCCAGGGCCGACATCACGGAATGCAGGTGGTTTGCATCACTCAGGTCAACGTCTAGCAGCAGCTTGTAAAAATCTGGTTTGCGATCCACAAAGTTCAGGTCCGAGATATTGGCCTTCTGTTCGCCGATCAATGTGCAAATCCGTCCCAGCACGCCTGCATCGTTGCCAATCGTCATTTCGAGCGTTGCGGAATACACGGGCGGGTGGTGTCCGGTCGCCCAATGCAGATCGAGCCAGCGATCCATCTGGTCCTCGAACCCTTCAAGCGCGCCGCAGTCGATGCTGTGAACGACAACCCCCTTGCCGCGCTTGACGATGCCAACGATGCGTTCGCCCGGCAGGGGCTGACAGCACGGCGCGCGGGTAAAGGCCTGCCCGTGTTCAAGGCCGATCACGGCGCGCTGTTCTTCGACGAATTCCTCGGGGGCGGGGGTCAGATCCGGATACACGGCGGCCACCGCTTCGCGGGCGGACATCTCGGCGCTGCCCAGCCGCGCCAGCAATTCCTGCGCGTCGTCGATGCGCAGGTTGCGCGCGGCCATGTCCAGCACCTTGTCGCTGGCTTTCTTGCCGACGTTTTCGAACGCGGCGCGGGCCAGTTCACGACCCAGTTGCGCATAGCGTTCGCGACCGGCTTCACGCAATTCGCGGCGAATCGCAGACTTGGCCTTGCCGGTGGTCGCAATCTCGAGCCAAGTGGCCTGCGGTGTCTGGCCTTCGGCGGTGATGATGTCCACCGATTGCCCGTTCTTGAGCCGCGTCCAGAGCGGTACGCGTATACCATCGACCTTTGCGCCCACACAGGCCGACCCGATTCGTGTGTGGATGGCATAGGCAAAATCCAGCGGAGTCGCGCCGCGTGGCAGCTTGACGACATCGCCCTTCGGCGTGAAGCAGAACACCTGGTCGGCGTACATCTCTAGCTTCACCGCCTCCAGGAATTCGTCGTGATCGTCCTCGCCATCGAACTGTTCCGTCAGGGACGCCACCCATTTCGCCGGATCGACCGCGAACGGGTTTTCGCTGCGCACACCGTCGCGGTAGGACCAATGCGCGGCAACGCCGGTTTCGGCAACGTCATGCATCTGGCGCGTGCGGATCTGAACTTCGACCCGTTTGCCGTCGCGTCCCGAAACGGTGGTATGGATGGACCGGTAGCCGTTAGATTTGGGTTCGCTGATGTAATCCTTGAACCGCCCCGGAATCGCCCGCCAGCGCTGGTGGATCACGCCCAGCGTCGCATAGCAGTCTTCCTTTGAACGT
>CAYZAD010000073.1:0-12472 GCA_964476315.1 uncultured Rhodobacterales bacterium | reverse complement strand
CCTCGGTCTACGAAGACCTGACCGTGTTCGAGAACCTCGAACTCAGCTACCCCAAAGGGCACGGTGTGTTCGGTGCGCTGGCATTCAAACGCGACGAAACCGTGCGGGCACGGATCAAGGAAATCGCGCCGACGATCTTTCTTGACGGGCAGCTTGACGAAAAAGCCGCCTTCCTGAGCCACGGGCAGAAACAGTGGCTGGAGATCGGGATGCTGCTGATCCAGGACCCCGAACTCCTGATGCTCGACGAACCTGTCGCCGGCATGTCGGTGGCCGAGCGCAAGAAAACCGCTGAACTGCTGAACCGGATCATCCAGGACCGGTCTGTGATCGTGATCGAACATGACATGGGTTTTGTCGCCGATATCGCGACCCGCGTCACGGTCTTGCACCAGGGCAAGACGCTGTCGGAAGGCACGATGGAACGCGTCCAGAACGATCCGAAGGTCGTCGAAGTCTACCTAGGTCACTGAAGGAATCCAGATATGCTGAATGTGAAATCCCTCCGTGCGGCCTATGGCGAAAGCGAAGTTCTGCACGGGCTCGACCTTGAGGTTCAACCCGGGGAAATCGTCGCCATCATGGGCCGCAACGGCATGGGCAAGACGACCCTGATGAAAACGCTGATGGGGATCGTGTCAGAGAAAAGCGGTGAGGTCGCCGTCGGGGATCAGGCAATCACCGGGCTGAAATCGCACGAGCGCGTCGCCCGTGGCATCGCCTATGTCCCGCAGGGCCGGATGATCTTTTCCGCCATGACGGTTCAGGAAAACGTCGAAACCGGCCTGACCGTGACCGGTCAGTCGAAGGTGCCGAACGACATTTACGAACTCTTCCCGGTGCTTCTGGAAATGAAGGACCGGCGCGGCGGCAACCTGTCGGGCGGTCAGCAGCAGCAATTGGCCATCGCCCGTGCGCTGGCCTCGAACCCCAAAGTTCTGCTGCTCGATGAACCGACCGAAGGCATCCAGCCCTCGATCATCCGCGACATGGCCCGGACCCTGCGCAAGATCCGCGATGAAAAGGGCCTGAGCATCGTGGTTTCCGAACAGGTGCTCAGCTTTGCGCTCGACGTCGCCGACCGGGTGATGGTGATCGAAAACGGCAGCTTTGTGCATGACAGCCCGCGCGCGGGCATCGACGAGGCCAAGGTCTCGAAATTCCTTTCCGTATGACCAGCAGACCAGGAGGTAGACATGGCTGATACATTGATTTCCGTAGAGCTGAGCGAAAGCCCGCACACCAACGAGAACGTGCACAATCGCTGGCACCCGGACATTCCGATCAACGTGTGGGTGGAGCCGGGTGACGATTTCCGCATCGAGACCTATGACTGGACCGGTGGCCAGATCAAGAACAATGACGACGCCGCAGATGTGCGCGACGTGGAGCTTGAGCAGGTGCACTACCTGTCTGGCCCGATTGGCGTCAAAGGCGCGGAACCGGGCGACCTGCTGGTGGTCGAGATCCTCGATATCGGCGCGAAAGAGGACATGCTTTGGGGCTTCAACGGCTTCTTTTCCAAGCAGAATGGCGGCGGTTTCCTGACCGAGCATTTCCCCGAGGCGCAGAAGTCGATCTGGGACATCGACGGCATGTTCACCAAGTCGCGCCATGTGCCCGGGGTGAAATACGCGGGTCTGATCCATCCCGGCCTGATCGGCTGTCTGCCGGATCGCAAGATGCTGGATATGTGGAACGCGCGCGAAACCGCGCTTTTCAACACCGATCCGCAGCGCGTCCCGCCGCTGGCCGCGCTGCCCAACACGCAAAGCGCGCATATGGGCGCGATGAAGGGCGAGGCGCGCGATGCCGCCGCCGCAGAAGCCGCCCGCACCGTGCCGCCGCGCGAACATGGCGGCAACTGCGATATCAAGGATCTGAGCCGTGGGTCGATCTGTTACTTCCCGGTCTATGTCGACGGTGCAGGCCTTTCGATGGGCGACCTGCACTTCAGCCAGGGCGATGGAGAAATCACCTTCTGCGGGGCCATCGAAATGGCGGGCTGGCTGCACCTCAAGGTGTCGCTGATCAAGGAGGGCATGTCGAAATACGGGATCCGCAACCCGATCTTCAAACCCTCCCCGATCACGCCGAAATACGATGACTACCTGATCTTTGAAGGTATCTCGGTCGATGAAGACGGCGAACAGCATTACCTCGACGTGCATATCGCTTACCGTCAGGCCTGCCTGAACGCGATCGAGTATCTCAAGAAGTTCGGCTATTCCGGCGCGCAGGCCTATGCGATCCTCGGCACCGCCCCGGTGCAGGGCCACATCTCGGGTGTGGTCGACATTCCGAACGCCTGTGCCACGCTCTGGCTGCCCAACGACATTTTCGAGTGGGACATGATGCCCAATGCCGACGGTCCGAAAATGTACCTCGACGGAAGTGTCGACGTGCCGTTGGCCCCCGATCTGTGATGTCCCTGACCGGTGCGGCCCTTGCGGCTGCGCCGGTTCCCTGTCCTGGAGACCCCTATGCCCGTCTATGAATACAAATGCACCGCCTGCGGCATCTTTGAAAACATGGCCCCGATGCAGGCCTTTGCCGATCCCTGCGACTGCCCCGACTGCGGCCAGTCCGCACCGCGCGTTCTGTTCAGCGTGCCACACATCTCGGGCCTGAGCAGCAGCACCCGCCGCGCACACGAGACCAACGAACGCTCTGCCGACAGCCCGAAACGGACCAGCACCCATGGCCCTGGTTGCGGGTGTTGCAGCGGTGGTGCGAAGAAAAACAGCAAGACCCTCTATCGCCCGGATGGGTCCAAGAGCTTTCCATCAAAACGGCCCTGGATGATCTCGCACTAGTCGGATCGCGCGGCACGGGGCCGTATGGTGTCGTGCCTGCCATGTTTCGGTCGTGTCTTGAAACGCCAGCCGATGGGTGCCTCGGGCCAGCATTCTGCGTGACCGGCGCTGTCCTGCGGATCGGCTATTCGATCACGGCAGCAACATGCCTCGGATCATGAAAAAGAACATGGCCGACAGCATGCCGGCCAAGGGCACGGTGATCACCCATGCCGCAGCAATCCTGAAAATCAGGTTCCGCTTTACCAACTCGATCCGGTGTACGCGGCCAAGCCCCTT
Source organism: uncultured Rhodobacterales bacterium (assembly GCA_964476315.1). Taxonomy (GTDB): domain Bacteria; phylum Pseudomonadota; class Alphaproteobacteria; order Rhodobacterales; family Rhodobacteraceae; genus Marivita. The sequence goes on along the minus strand of CAYZAD010000073.1, from coordinate 9,377 downwards.
GCGTTCGCTTTTCGCCAAGAGACGATCAGAGGCGGCCTGCGCCTTCATATCGCGCAGCATTTCACCCTTGGTTTCGACATCGGCGGCCTCGAACCTTTCCAGAAAGCGCTCCACCTCTTTCGGATCATGGTCGGCGTGGTGCTCTCGGATTTCATCAAGCATGCGGGCGTAGCTTGACTTGATGTATTCCCGCAGGAACCCGACACCGAATACGCCCCCGACCGCGATATGCGTGGAACTGACCGGAAGGCCAAGCTGTGAGGCGACAATGACCGTGATTGCCGCCGCCATGGCGATGCAATAGGCGCGCATCTTGTCCAGCTCGGTGATCTCACTGCCGACGGTTCGGATCAGTTTCGGGCCATAAAGCGCGAGGCCAAGCGATATGCCGATGGCCCCGACGGCCATGACCCACAGCGGGATCGACGCCTTGGTCGCCACGGCCCCGCCCGCGATGGCTTCGTTTATGCCCGCCAGCGGACCGACCGCGTTGGCCACGTCATTCGCGCCATGGGCAAAGCTGAGCAGCGCCGCAGCAAAGATCAGCGGAATGGTGAACAATTCGTTGACGCTCGACTTGCGGTTTTCGAGACGCCTTGTCATCCGTGCCGCGAAAGGCCGCATCAGAAGATAGACAGCCACGGCCAGCAGGAACCCAAGCATGGCGGCCACGGGAAACCCGACCTGGACCAGTTTTTTCACGCCTTTCAGCATGAGATACGTGCCGAACGCCCATGCCATGATCGCGACAAGGATAGGCACCATGCGGTTGGCCGCAGACAAGACGTCGGATTTGTAGGTGATCGTGCGTTTGATGATGTAGAGAAAGCTGGCCGCAATGATCCCGCCCATCACCGGCGAGATGATCCAGCTTGCGGCGATCATGCCAACCTGTGTCCAATCGGCGATGCCCCAGCCACCCGCCGCAATGCCCGCGCCAAGAACCCCGCCGACAATCGAATGGGTGGTCGAGACCGGCGCACCAACGGCAGTGGCGAAGTTCAGCCAGACCGCTGCGGCCAGAAGCGCGGCGATCATCAGCCAGATGAAGGTGTCCCGGTCTGCCACGAGGTCGGGGTCGATGATGCCATTCTTGATGGTTCCGACAACATCGCCACCAGCGATCAACGCACCGCCCGCTTCGAACACGGCAGCGATGAGGATCGCACCGGTCAGGGTGATGGCCCGTGATCCGACAGCCGGGCCCACATTGTTCGCGACGTCGTTGGCGCCGATGTTCATCGCCATGTAGCCACCGATCATCGCTGCCGCGACAAGGAGGGTCCCATCGACACCGCCGCTGGTTCGGGCCGTGGCGACCAGCATGATGCCAACGATGAACACCAGCGCGACGCCGAAGCGCAGCAATTCTTCCCGGTTCAATCGAACGGCCGTTTCCACGTTTTCTGTTTTCAACATGCCAATCCCGACTCCCCTATGCGTTGGCGTCACGCCAAATGAGACCTTTTTCGCCGTGGGGGTCATGACCTGGATCAACGAGGGGTCGGGAATCTCGACGTAGATCTTGGATCTGGTTCCGGACCGACCGCAGCCTTGCGCCTGTTTGCGAGGTGGCACAGGCGGACCGTCGCGAGGGACGCGCGGCAGAAAGGGAATGAGAGGCATCGTGAGACCATTGTCCGCATCACATGGCAGGGCGAGGACCGGGTTTCCGGTATGAAAACCGTCTTCCTTCCCGTCGCGATTGCGGCGCTGCTTCTGACCTTTTGGCTTAGCCCGGACGCGCAGGAAATCGCTGCCGGTGTGGGCATTTTCCTGTTCGGGATGCTGATGCTCGAGGATGGGTTCAAGTTGCTGGGTGGCGGTGCGCTTGAGCGCATGCTCGAAGCTGCAACGCGTTCCGTGTCGCGATCGCTTCTGTTCGGGATCCTTTCGACCACGATCCTTCAATCGAGTTCCCTTGTTTCGGTGATCACGATTTCATTCCTGAGTGCCGGTCTGATTTCGCTCATTGGCGGCGTCGGGATCATCTTTGGGGCCAATATCGGGACGACGACCGGTGCGTGGCTTGTCGCCGGTCTGGGCCTCAAGGTGCAGATCGCGGCATATGCGATGCCGATGATCGCCTTGAGCATCCTGCTCGTGTTTCAGAAATCCAAGGCGGTGCGAGGCATCGGTTACGCGCTTGGCGGTCTTGGTTTCCTGTTTCTTGGCATACACCACATGAAAGAGGGCTTTGACGCCTTCAAGGACCAGATCGACCTCTTGCGTTTTGCCTTGCCGGGCCTGATCGGTCTCGTCGTCTATTGCGCGATCGGGACCGTCGCCACCGTCATCATGCAGTCCAGCCATGCAACCATGGTTCTGATCCTCACGGCCCTTGCCGCATCGCAGATCAGTTACGACAACGCCCTCGCGCTTGCGATCGGGGCCAATATCGGCACCACGATCACAGCGATCATCGGGTCGTTGAGCGCGAACTTTCAGGGCAAACGGCTGGCCTTGGCCCACCTGATCTTCAATCTGGTCACGGCATTGGTGGCGCTGGTCTTTATTTCACCGCTGCGCGAAGGGGTCGATTTCATCAGCAATGCCGTCGGGATCGGTGCCGATGACTTTGCCTTGAAACTGGCGGTCTTTCACACCGTGTTCAATGTGCTTGGCGTCGTGCTGATGCTGCCGGTTTTGCGTGGATTGATCGCGGTCATCGAACGCTACATCGCTGAGCCAGAGCCTGATGTCAGCCGTCCGCACTATCTGAACAAGGCGGTCGATGCCTTCCCGCAAACGCTGGAAACCGCGCTGCGCAAAGAGGTGTTCCATCTTTACGAGAACGCGATGGAGTTGATCCTGCACGGATTGAACCTGCACCGGCACGAGATTTTCCAAACCGAAAGCGTCGCCGACACCGTCAGGAAAAGCCGCGCCGCGTTCGATCTCGACATCGAGGAACGCTACGAACACCGGGTCAAGACGCTGTATTCCGCCATCATCGAGTTTTCGACGCGCGTTGGCGAAAAAAGCCTCGCACCGGATGTTACGGATCGTGTCTACGCCCTGCGTGACGTCGCCGGCGACATTGTGCAGGCCGTCAAATCGGTCAAGCATCTGCGCAAGAACATCCTGCGATACACGGTTCGGTCAAGTGGCCGTGTCACCGAGCTTTACGACGGGCTTCGGATCGAGATCGCGCGGATCATAGTGGAGATCCAGAAGCTGGAGGCGACCAATCCGGAAGACCGCAGCGCGCTTTGGCTGGACCAGGAACGCAGGCAGATCGAGGAGGATGCGCGGTCGGCGGCACGCCGCGTCGAGGCTCTGATCCGGACACGGGAACTGACGCCACATGCCGCAACATCGTTTTTGAATGACGCTGATTACGCCTATGGGGCCATGCGCAAGCTGATCGAAGCCGCGCGGACCTATTACATCGAACGCGACGGCGCGATGGCAGAGGTCGAGCGGCTTCTGCGCCTTGAGGATGAAGAGCTTGGCGAGGCTTTGACCCCGTCCAGCGCTGCGGCCCAAAGCGACACCCTGCCCGAGCGTCACGGAAATGTCGTCAAAGAGGGTTAACATGCGATCAAGCGCAGATGTCTTGGGGGAATTCAGATGGGGTTGAAGAAGCTGGCCGAAAAGCTGGCCGACTATAATGAACGTCTGGAACGTGGCCAAACGGAACAGATCAAGCCCGACCATGTTGAAAAGGTCCTGAGCAAGCTGCGCAAGAAATCTGCGGACCTGGAGTCGGAGCTTTCAACCGCAACCGACCCGGACAAGAAAAGCAGGCTGGCCACAAAGCTGGATGTGGCCCGGGAACAAGTGGCGCGCGCCGAATGGCTGTTGGGGGAAATCGGCCAATCCGACTGATCCTCGCCCGCGCTCTTCATGGCGCACCAAAGGGTGGATGCTACGAGATTTCGTCCCGGCGCGGGTCGCGCGGATACGTGCCAAGGATGTTGAGATAGCTGGTAAAGTAATCCAGCTCTTCCATCGCACGGGCCACGGCCGGGTCGTCGGGGTGGCCTTCGATGTCGGCGTAGAACTGGGTCGCGGTGAAGGAGCCATCGACCATGTATGATTCCAGCTTGGTCATGTTGACGCCGTTTGTCGCGAAGCCGCCCATTGCCTTGTAAAGCGCCGCTGGAATGTTGCGCACCTCGAACACGAAGGTGGTCATCATGCCATGTTCGCCGCGTCTTGTGTCGTCCCCTTCCCGGGCCATCAGCAGAAAGCGCGTTGTGTTGCTGTCGGTATCTTCGATGTGGCGCGCCAATACATTGAGACCGTAAATCTCGCCTGCGAGTTCACTGGCCAATGCGGCGGCATGTTTTTCGCCGCGTTCGGATATTTCACGCGCTGCACGGGCGTTGTCGGCGTTCACGCGGCCCCGTATGCCGTGCTTTGTCAGAAACTGCGCACATTGCGGAAGCAGCACGAGATGCGAATGTGCCTCGGTGATGTCGGACAGTTCCGCACCCGGCACAGCCAGAAGGTTGATGTGCACGCGGACAAATGCCTCGTCGATGATTTTCAGCCCGCTTTCAGGCAGCAGGCGGTGAATATCGGCGACACGCCCGTAGATCGTGTTTTCGACCGGAAGCATGGCCAGATCGGCATTCCCGGACTGAACAGCCGCGATGACATCTTCGAAGGTGCGGCAGGGAAAGGCCTCCATATCAGGTCGTGCATTGCGGCATGCTTCGTGGGAATACGCGCCAAGCTCTCCCTGGAATGCGATCTTTTGCGTCATAAAGTCCTCGGAAATCAGCCTGAAAGGCGTTTGGTCGCGGCTTCTACACCTTGCTTTGTTCTAGGGGAAGCAATAGATACCCGCGCGAAACGCAGGAAACTCTAGCGACGGGTACCCATACGATGTTCGACACAATGACTTTCACAAAGATCGTTGGCAGCTTTTGCGGCGCGCTTCTGATCTTTCTTCTGGGCAAATGGGCAGCAGAGACGCTGTATCATGTCGGTGGCTCGCATGGTGAAGAGGTCGCAGTTTACGTGATCGACACCGGCGAAGGCGAAGAAGTGGAAGAAGAGGTCGTCGAGATCAATTTTGACACGCTTCTGGAAACCGCCGATGCAAGCGCCGGGGAACGCCAGTGGGGCAAGTGCCGTGCCTGCCACAAGCTCGAAGCCGGTGAGAACGGCGCAGGCCCATACCTTTATAACGTCGTGGGCCGTGAAGTGGGTGTCGCAGAAGGCTTCAACTATTCCGGCGCCCTGAACGAAGTCGCAGACGTCTGGACGGTCGAAAACCTCTACCGGTTCATCGAGAACCCGCGCGGCTGGGCGCCTGGCACCTCCATGGGCTTTGCCGGCTTGCCGAAATCCGAAGATCGCGCAAACCTGATTGCCTATCTGGCCACATTCTCTGACTGATCCAGACGTCAGACGTGATTGACAAAGCCGTTGCCCCGCCGGGCAGCGGCTTTTCTTTTGTCACTTTTTCGTTTGAGGATGGGCATTTGGGCGGTGCTCACGCATTCTCAACTTGAATGTGGGCGAAATCGTTCTTTAGCTTACATAGTAAGGTGCTGGACAGGCACAGGAAGAGGGGGTTTTTCGCATGACGGACCAAAAGGTTGTCGCGACGGCAATGGCGCAGCCAACCATTCGCACATGGGCACTGAGCGGCTTGCTGACACTGAGCATGGCGTTTGCGGCCAGTTTCGTGCGCGCCGAAAGCCACGAAACGGTCATCGAAGCGCACGGGTATTCCTATTTTGGCAACCTCGACTACCCGGCGGACTATGAACACCTTGCCTATGTCAACCCGGACGCGCCGAAGGGCGGAGAAATCGCTCTTGGGGCATCGGGCACGTTTGACAGTCTCAACCCCTACTCTCGCAAGGGGCGCGCCGGTGCTCTGACGTCGATCCAGTACGATTCCCTGATCGATACGACGGCCGATGCGGTTGGCCAGTATTACGGGGTCGTGGCGCATACGATCGAATATCCCGAAAGCCGGGATTGGGTGATTTTCCACATGCGCCCCGAAGCCACGTTCTGGGATGGCACACCCGTGACGGCGGAAGACGTGGTCTACAGTCACCGTTTGTTCATCGAACAGGGGCTGCCATCTTATGCACAGGCCGTCGGCCGTATGGTGACGGGCTCCGAAGCGCTGGATGACCACACGGTCAAGTTCACCTTCAATCCCGAGCTGTCAAAGCGCAGCCGCATTGAAACCGTTGGTTCGACCCCGATCTTCTCAAAGGCGTGGTTCGAAGCGGATGAAAGCCGCCGTCTGGACGAGCCGCGTCTGGAAGTGGCCGTCGGATCCGGGCCTTACAAGCTTGAGAGCTACGACATCAACCGTCAGATCGTGTATGCGCGGCGGGACGACTATTGGGGCAAGGACCTGCCGTTCAACAAGGGCCGGCACAATTACGACCGCATCCGGATTGAATATTTCGCCGACCAGACAGCGTCATTCGAGGCGTTCAAGGCCGGTGAATACACGATCCGCATCGAAAGCGATCCGAAGCTGTGGGCAAGTTCGTACGACTTTCCCAAGATCGACAGCGGCGACGTGGTGAAATACGAACTGCCGGATGGTTCGCCGCCAAACCCGACCGGGTTTGTGTTCAATCTTGCCAAACCGCAGTTCGCCGACCGGCGCGTGCGCGAAGCCGTGGCACTCGCGTTCAATTTTGAATGGACAAATGAATCGTTGCTGTTCGGTTTGTATTCGCCCCGCAGTTCTTTTGTCGAAGGCACCCCGATCGAAGCCAAGGACACGCCGACCGGTGCCGAACTTGCGTTTTTGGAAGCTCTCGGGGACATCGTTCCCCCCGAGGTGATATCAGAGCCGGTTCGGACCATGCACAGTTCGGGTGCCGACCGGTTGAACGACCGGCGCAACCTGCGCAGCGCATCCCGACTGCTGGACGATGCCGGTTGGGTCGTGGGGGATGACGGCATCCGCCGCAATGCCAATGGCGAGGCGCTTGCGATCTCCATGCTCTACCCGACCAACATTCAGGATTCGGTCGATGCGATGCACGAGACCTATGCGCAGAACCTTGAACAATTGGGTATTGCCGTGACCCTGGAAAAGGTTGACCCGTCCCAGTACACCAACCGGCGCCGCGACCGCGATTACGACATGATGTATTCGACCCGGTACGGGGCATTCCTGTCGACCGGCGGTGGCCTGACGCAGATGTATGGTTCGCAAGAGGCCGAATTCAGCCTGTTCAACCCGGCCGGTCTGGCCAGCCCGATGGTGGATGCCATTCTCGAAGCGTCGTTCACGACAACCAGCCAGGAAGAGACGGATGTAGCCCTGATGGCGCTGGATCGCGCATTGCGCCACGAATTCTTCGTGGTGCCGACCGGGTATATCGCGGATCATTGGGTTGCGGCCTATGACATGTACGAATTCCCGGAGAACCTTCCGCCCTACGACCTTGGCTATCTTGATCTGTGGTGGGTCAATGCAGACAAGGAAGCGGAGCTGAAAGCCAGCGGCGCGCTCAACTGATATGGGCGCCTATATCCTCCGAAGGTTGTTGCTGATCATTCCCACGCTGTTGGGGATCATGATCGTCAACTTTGCGCTGACCCAGTTCGTTCCGGGGGGGCCGATCGAACAGTACATCGCCCAGTTCGAGGGCGAAGGCGACGTGTTCGAAGGTTTTGCCGGTTCGGGGGATGCCGGCGTTGCCGCGGCAGACGAGAACGAAACCTATGCCGGTGCGCGGGGTCTGCCGCCGGAATTCCTGGAACAGCTTGAAGTCGATTTCGGCTTTGCGCGGATTGTCTGCGAAGACGGGTTCACCGGCACGCCGGACCTTGAAAATCCGGCCTGCACCAAGGAAATGATCGGCGGTCTGGAACGGTTCGGCATGATGATGTGGAACTACCTCCGGCTTGATTTTGGCGAAAGCTATTTCCGGTCAATCGGCGTGATGGAGCTTGTTCTGGAAAAGATGCCGGTGTCGATCTCACTGGGTCTTTGGTCGACCCTGATCGCTTATCTTGTGTCGATCCCGCTTGGTATCCGCAAGGCGGTCCATGACGGGACACAGTTCGATACCTGGACCTCGGCCGCGATTATCGTGGCCTATGCGATCCCGGGGTTTTTGTTTGCCATCCTGCTCTTGGTGCTTTTTGCAGGCGGGTCTTATTTCCAGATATTCCCGCTGCGCGGACTGACATCCGACAACTGGGAAGAGCTGTCTTTTTTCGCCAAGATTGCGGACTACGCCTGGCACGTGTTCCTGCCGGTACTTGCCTCGACCATCTCGGCCTTTGCGACACTGACGCTGCTGACAAAGAACAGCTTTCTTGACGAGATCAAGAAGCAATACGTGATCACCGCGCGGGCCAAGGGGCTGCCGGAACAGCGCGTTCTTTATGGACATGTGTTCCGCAACGCGATGCTGATCGTGATCGCAGGTTTTCCTGCGGTGTTTATCGGCGTGTTCTTCAGCGGGTCCCTGATCATCGAGACGATCTTTTCGCTCGACGGTCTTGGTCGGCTGGGCTTTGAAGCCGCCGTGGCACGGGATTACCCGGTGATCTTTGGAACGCTGTTCGTCTTCGGCCTGATCGGGCTTTTGGTGGGGATCATTTCTGACCTGATGTATGTGCTTGTGGACCCGAGGATCGACTTTGAACGGAGAGAGGGCTGAGCATGGTTGCGCAACCTGAACCCGAAATCGTCACCAACCCCACACCGTCGGTGCCGGACGATCCCAAGCGGGGTTGGTTCACACTGTCACCGCTGAACCAGCGGCGCTGGAACAATTTCAAACGCAACCGCCGGGCACTTTGGTCGCTGATCATCTTTTGCGTGCTGTTTGGCCTGTCGCTGTTTGCGGAGTTCATCGCGAACGACAAGCCGATCCTCGTGCAGTATCGGGGCGAGTTCTATACGCCGATCTTCAATTTCTACGCCGAAACTGAATTCGGTGGGGATTTCAGAACTGAAGCGGCCTATCGGGACCCGGAAGTCCAATGTCTGATCCGCACAGGCGGCCTTGAAGAGTGTTTCGATGATCCGGAGGGGCTCATTCAGCAGGTGGATGAAGGGTTTGTTCCGGATGGCGATTTCCAGAAAGGCTGGGCCCTTTGGCCCATCATTCCTTATGATTATCAAACGCCGGTAGACCGCCCCGGTGCGGCCCCGCTGCCCCCGTCAGAACAGAACTGGCTGGGCACGGACGATACCAAACGGGATGTGATGGCGCGTGTGATCTACGGGTTCCGTCTGTCCATCATGTTCACATTGATCGTGACGGTGCTGGCCAGTGTCGTGGGCATTGTCGCAGGGGCGCTGCAGGGGTATTTCGGCGGGTGGCTCGACCTCATTTTCCAGCGCATCATCGAGATATGGTCATCGACGCCGTCGCTTTACATCATCATCATCCTGTTCGCGATATTGGGGCGAAGTTTCT
>CAYZAD010000072.1:0-12803 GCA_964476315.1 uncultured Rhodobacterales bacterium | reverse complement strand
TCCGCGAAGAAAAAAACACGTTCACGAGGCGATCTTTCTATCTAAAGCACTGGTTCGATAGTTCATGGTCGGAACAGACCAGCCGCCACGCCGCATTGTCGCGCTCGGTCTTCGTCATTGGCAGTTTCGTCTTGGTGTTCTCGCTCAAGGCCAAGAGCATGGCTTCGCGTTTGCTGCACTCATGTACGACAACGGGGACAGGCTTTGTGTGTCCGATGGCCTCGTAAGCCGCGTGTCTGTGGTGACCGTCCACCACGACATAGTCATCTTCGCCGCGCTTCCATACTGTCATCGGTTCGAGCGCGGCTCCAGCCTTCAACGCATCCGCCAAGGTGCGTACATGGTCTTCCGTCACCTCGAACTCACGGAACTGGAACTCGTCCGGTTCTGTTTTCAGCGCCTTCAGGGGCAAGCGGATACGCTTTGGGCGCGTAACGCCCTGTATTTTCTTAATCATTTCTGGGTTCTCTTCGGTTGTGTGGGTCCAAATCGCCGGTCCCAGCCTATGCAATCTGCATAGCCAGAGGTTGCATACCCAAGGGAGCGCCTCAGCCCTCCCTCAGGCTCCGCTCAAGGTGTCATCACCTCGTGGCAAGAGACCCAAGGAAGGGGCAATGGGACCAGCCGAAGAGACCACCGCGCCTGTTACGTCTTGGAATGTGAGACCGTCGCCTCACCACGGACGCCGTGATAATCTTCAATGGTGGCACCTAGAAGGCCTGAAGATACCCAGCGTCCTTAAGGGCCTTCCACACCTTGACCTGCTCCTCACGAAGAAGCTCGTTGCCCAGCCCGTGATCGTAGCCTTTGGAGGCGTTCTTCTGCTCGTCGCTCCATCCGCCAAGTTCGTGAATGCGATCCTCAGGGACGCCAGCCCGACGCGCCATTGTCCGCCAAGTGTGCCTGAAGGAGTGCATGGCCAACCTGCCATCTGTCTCAGCGCCCAGCGCCTGACGTCGATACCGGGTGAACCACTGTGATGCCGAGTTCACCTTCTGCGTCGAAGGCTTCAGTGGCCACTCAGGGAAAAGCCGTAGCTCTTCCTCTGGCGTTTCTTCCTGCATGGTCTTCGCCATCCCAACCCTCTGAGCCAAGAGGCGCTGGGCTTCCTGCACCACAGGAATGTACCGTGTTGCGTTGGCCGTCTTTCCCTTCACGATATCGAAGCCAGAGCCGTCGCTAGAGACGTGTCGCAGCTTCAACGCCCCGATCTCGTCCACCCGGCATCCCGTCGCCAGAGCCAGCCTTAGCAGGTCGCCTTGCCTGTTGCCCCACGCTGGGTAGCCCTCGAACAGCTTGGTCACCTGTTGAGCAGTGAACGCATCGCGTTTCTCGTCGGGTTTCTTCTTTGTCGCCTTCCTCTTCGAAGTTCCTTGTTCTTCAACGATCCACGGGTTTGCAATCGGCTTGCCGCTTTTCGTCTTCAGGAGCCTCTTGTCCGTGATGGCCCAAGCCCACAACCCACGAAGGAGCGTCGTGTGTTTCGCCACAGTCCTAGCGCTCACCTTCGCCACCAAGGGTAAGTACTCGTTCCTGAACTTGAATACTGTGGTTGGGGTTACGTCGTGCAAAGTCGGGTTGTCCCCGCCTAGGAACGCGACAAGGTGCTTTATCGAAGACCTGACGTTCATGGCTGTGGTGATTGCCAAGGGATCGTAGCCGTACGGGTTTCCTTCCTCTCGCTCCTTCAAGTACATTTCCAGCGCCTTGGCCAAGGGTATTGCGCCCCTGAAGACCATCTTGCCGAACGCCTCAGCCTGCCGACCTTTCCCGGCCCTCTCAGCCCGCTCAAGCTCGTCACTGAGTGCAAGGTCAATGGCTTCGGGGTCATCAGCTTCCTCGCGCATTTGTCGCCACTCAGCGGCGTTCTCAGGCGTCAAGTCGATTATGCTGCCGACGCTCTTCCTTCCGGTGTTGACCAGCGCCTCCGCCTCAAGCTGTCTGACCTGTCCGATCCGCACATCACGAAGACGTACCGCCTCAGCATGGCTCCGGGTGTTGAGACCCAGCTTGATTTCCCGGCCGAACGGCTTGTCTGTCCACGGGTTCTTGGTGCCGACCAGAGCGTCTGGGGTGACCATGCGCAACGAGTACCCCCGCCCGCGGGGCTTGGTGAGATACTGCATGTCAGGCTCTTGTCTGCCTGAGGCGCTGGGCTGATGTTTCATGTGGTCCATCATGTACCACGCAATAGGGTGTACCACACCCGATTTCGGCCTTTAAAAACAACTGGTTAGGATGTTTGGCGGAGAGACAGGGATTCGAACCCTGGGTGGACTTGCGCCCACAACGGTTTTCGAGACCGCCCCGTTCGACCACTCCGGCACCTCTCCGCGGGGGTCATGACGGGGCGTTTAGCTTTTGCGCTCAGGCTGTGCAACCTCTATTTCCGAAGTGCGCAGCGCCCTGGATCACGGCTCTTTGGGTTGGCTTTGGATGGGGAACACCATAGGTACAGTGCATAAGCAGGCGCGAGGAGGACACGGCATGAGAAATTTGATCGCGGCAGCGTCTTTGGGCGCAGTCTTTGCGGTGTCCGGTTCCGTTGCACAGGCGTCTGAGGTTGACGACCTGCTGGATGCGCTTGGGGTTCCGCAAATCGTCGAAATCATGCGCGCCGAAGGGCTTGAATACGGTGAGACGCTTGCCGCTGACATGGTGCCCGGTGGCAGCACGGGGGGATGGCGCGCAACGGTGGACCGCATCTATGATGAAGCGCGCATGCTGGAGACGGTGCGCGGAGTGTTCACGCAGGAATTCGGCTCTGCCGATGTGGGGCCGTTGCTGGAGTTTTTCACGTCGGACACCGGGCAACAGGTTGTTGAGCTTGAACTCAGCGCACGGACCGCCATGCGAGAGCAGGAAATCGAGGATGCCGCGCGCTCTGCGTTTCGGGACCTCGAGGGCACGGACTCGGATACATTGGCGATCATTTCCGACTTCGTGGAGACCAATGACCTGATCGAAGCAAACCTCGTCGGGGCGCTGAACGCCAATTACATGTTCTATCTTGGGCTTGTGGACGGCGGCGCTCTGGACATGACAGAACAGGACATCCTGACCGAGGTCTGGTCTTCCGAGGAAGAAACCCGGTCGGATACGCGCGAATGGGTTTACGGCTTTTTGCTGATGGCATACCGGCCGCTGCCCGATGGGGTGGTGCAGGACTACACCGCTCTGTCGCGCACGGATGCGGGCCGTGCTTTGAACCGGGCTCTTTTCGCCGGGTTCAACGAAATGTATGACGATATTTCATACGCCCTGGGCATGGCGGTGGCCCGACAGATGCAGGTGCAGGAATTGTAACGCCCAAAAGCGTTGACAAGCCGGTCGGTTCACAGCATAAGCCGTCGTCACAGAGACGGGGCTTCGGCCCCGCCTTTTGTTTTTGAGATAACAACGTCCTTGACGGGGCGCGCTGTTCGAGGCGGGGAAACCCACAAAACGCCGGTTCGCCGGGGCCACAGAACGCGGATGACAAAGGAAGACACACGATGTTTGCGGTTATGAAAACCGGCGGCAAGCAGTACAAGGTCCAGTCGGGCGATACGCTGCGCGTCGAAAAGCTGGCAGCGGATGCTGGCGAAACAGTTCAATTCAACGAAATCCTGATGGTGGGCGGCGACACGGTTGTCGTGGGCGCGCCGCTGGTCGATGGCGCTGCGGTTCAGGCCGAAGTGGTGGACCAGATCAAAGGCGAAAAGGTCATCAATTTCGTCAAGCGTCGCCGCAAGCACAGCTCCAAGCGGACAGTTGGCCATCGCCAGCAGCTGACGCTTCTGCGGGTGACCGACATTCTGGCATCCGGCGCAGACAAGACCGGCGTCAAGGCGGCTGTCGGGGCGGGTTCGGTCTCGGGGGCAGCCGTTGCTGCGGCCGCGCCGAAGAAGGCAGAAAAAGCCGCACCCAAGGCAGAGGCTCCGGCCGCTGCTGCCGGTGCAGACGATCTCAAGCAGCTGTCCGGCGTTGGCCCCGCTCTCGAGAAGAAACTGCACGAAGCCGGTATCACGTCTTTCGCGCAGATCGCGGCATGGACGGATGCAGACGTCGAGGAATTCGGCGAGAAACTGTCGTTCAAGGGCCGGATCGAGCGTGAAGGCTGGATCGAACAGGCCAAAGAACTGGCATCGAAGTAAGGAGACCTGACCCATGGCACATAAAAAAGCAGGCGGTTCATCCCGCAACGGTCGCGACTCTGCCGGACGCCGTCTTGGCGTCAAACTCTACGGTGGCCAGTCCGCGATCCCCGGAAACATCATCGTGCGTCAGCGCGGCACCAAGTTCTGGCCGGGCGAAGGCGTGGGCATGGGCAAGGATCACACGATCTTTGCGACCGTTGACGGCAATGTGACTTTCCACAAGGGCCTCAAGGGCCGCACGTTTATTTCCGTGATGCCAGCGGCGGAGGCCGCCGAGTAAGCCGACCTTAAGGTTTTGAAAAAACAAAGGGGGGATCGGCAGACCAGCCGGTCCCCCCTGATCGTTTGGGAGGGGGGCCTGCCCAGTGTCTGCGATGAGGAGAGAGCAGATGAGTTTGGATACGACCGCCGCAGTACAACCCGTTGTTGAGACAGACCGCTTTGTCTTGCGGGGGATCAGGCAATCGGACGTTGGCCTGATGGAACATTACGCAAGCGACAAGCGTGTCGCGTCCATGACGCAAGCCATTGCCCATCCGCTTCCACCGGGGGCCATGCAGGCGCTTGTGGATCGCGCGCAACTTGCCGAGCGGGATGAAGACGTCTGGGTCATGGACGGCACGTTGTCCGGTGGCGCAGAGGTCATGGGGGTCATCTCTCTTTCGCGTATGGATCGCAACCAGTCCGAAATCGCGTATTGGGTCGGACCGCCTTTCTGGAACACAGGCCTTGCGTCAGACGCCGTGCAGGCTTTGGTGGATGCCAATCCGCTGAACAACAAGACGATCTTTGCAAGCGTGTTTCAGGACAATCCCGCCTCGGGCCGCGTGCTGACGCATTGCGGTTTCGAATATATCGGCGACGCGGAAAGCTTTGCCGTGTCGCGCAACGCAATCGTTCCAACGTGGACATATCTAAAACGTATGGGGTGAAGTCGGATTGCCGAACCGCCCACTGGCTGGAAGGACGCCGATGACCGATCCGTCCGGTGTTGCTGTGCGGTCGCTGATCCGGAAGGATACAATCCGTATCAAGGCAGATGCTGCCGCGCGGACTGTGCCTGCCAAACCGCGCCCCGGGCCTCGGGGTGAAACACGTCAGGTCTGGTCCTGTTTCCTCACTGGCACCGTGCCCAGGACCCGCGTCCGCCTTGACCGCGCGCCGTGGGCAGAGGTAAGTCGCCACAATGCAATCGCGAAAGCCGGCGCGTCCGGTATTGAAAGTCTGAATTCATGAAGTTCCTCGATCTCTGCAAGGTCTATATCCGCTCCGGATCGGGGGGGAACGGTTGCATCAGCTTCCGGCGTGAAAAGTACATCGAATTCGGCGGACCCGATGGCGGCGATGGCGGTCGCGGTGGTGACGTCTGGGCCGAAGCCGTGGACGGTCTGAACACCCTGATCGATTTTCGTTACCAGCAGCATTTCTTCGCGGATAACGGACGCCCCGGTGCAGGTCGCCAGCGAACCGGCGCCGACGGCAAGGACATCGTGCTCAGGGTACCCGTTGGAACGGAAATCCTCGACGAAGACGAGGAAACGGTTCTTGCGGATCTGACCGAACTCGGTCAGCGCGTGTTGCTGGCCAAAGGGGGCAATGGCGGCTGGGGCAACCTGCATTTCAAGACATCGACGAACCAGGCGCCGCGTCGTGCGAACCCCGGTCAACCGGGTGTCGAGCGCACGATCTGGCTGCGCCTCAAGCTGATCGCGGATGTCGGTCTTCTGGGGCTGCCGAATGCAGGCAAATCCACCTTCCTTGCCGCGACGTCGAATGCCCGCCCAAAAGTGGCGGATTACCCGTTTACCACGCTCCATCCCAATCTTGGCGTGGTCGAGGTCGATGGTGCGGAATTCGTGGTGGCCGATATTCCCGGTCTGATCGAGGGCGCGCATGAGGGCAGGGGGCTTGGGGACCTGTTCCTGGGCCATGTGGAACGCTGCGCGGTGCTGTTGCACCTGATCGACGGCACATCGGGCACATTGCTGGAAGACTACCAAACCATCATCAACGAGATCGAAGCTTATGGCGAAGGTCTTGCCGACAAGCCGCGCGTGACGGTGCTCAACAAGATCGACGCGCTTGACGAGGAAGAGCGCGCGTTCCTCAAGGAAGAGTTGGAACGCGAAGCAGGGCACGAGGTGATGCTGATGTCCGGCGTGTCCAAAGAGGGCCTGACAGAGGTTCTGCGGGCTTTGCGCAGACATGTGAAGATCACGCGCAAACGCGAAACGGAAACCGAGGAGACAGGCCCGTGGCAACCCTGAGCGACGCGCGTCGGCTGGTTGTCAAGATCGGGTCGGCGCTGCTGGTCGACAAAACCAACGGTGACCTGCGCCGCGACTGGCTGATGTCGCTTGCCGAAGACGTGGCGGGTCTGAAGAAACGGGGCATGGATGTCATCCTGGTGTCTTCGGGCTCCATCGCGTTGGGTCGTGGGGTTTTGAAACTGCCGCCAACCGTCCTTCCGCTCGAGCAATCGCAAGCCTCTGCCGCCGTCGGCCAAATCCGACTTGCGCGCGCCTATGAAGAGGCGCTGGCGCCGCATGGCCTGACCACGGCCCAGGTGCTGGTCACGCTCGAGGACAGCACAAATCGCCGTCGTTACCTGAACAGCCGTGCAACGCTGGAAACCCTTGTCGGCTTCGGTGTGATCCCCATCGTGAACGAAAACGACACGATTGCGACCGATGAGATCCGCTACGGCGACAATGATCGTCTGGCGGCGCAAGTCGCGGCGACAGTTGGGGCGGATCAATTGATCCTGCTGTCGGATGTGGACGGGTTTTACAGTGCCAATCCTAACGACGACCCGTCTGCACAGCATTTTCCGATCATCGATGCGATCACGCCCGAGATCGAAGCCATGGCGGGCGATGCCGGGTCCGGCCTGTCCAAAGGCGGGATGAAGACGAAGCTGATGGCGGCAAAAACCGCCACGGCATCGGGCTGTGCCATGGCCATCACGCAGGGCGACCGCCTGCACCCGCTCAGGGCGCTGGAAGACGGCGCACGGGCCACGTGGTTCACGCCGCAGCTTGACCCGCATGCGGCCCGCAAACGCTGGATCGCGGCGATGAAGCCGCTTGGCGTGATCACGATCGACGCCGGGGCGGCGCGTGCGCTTCAGCGGGGCACGTCGCTCTTGCCGCCGGGCATCGTCGGGGTCAGCGGGCGCTTTGGCCGGGGGGACCCGGTCACCATCACCGATGCGGAAGGGCGCGCGCTTGGCCTTGGTCTGACCCGCTACACCGCGCAAGAGGCGCAGGCGATCAAGGGGCACAACTCGGCCGAGATCGAGGAAATCCTGGGCTATCCGGGCCGCGCCGTGGTAATACATCGCGACGATATGGCGGTTTGATCGTCTTCTTTTGACAAATATGCACAGTCCGACACGCACCAAGAGGCCAGACCGATGAAAGACATGACAGACATTCCCGCTTTGATGACCGAGATCGGAGCACGCGCCAAGGCGGCAGCGGCGGAACTGGCGTCTGCAAGTCCAGAGCGCAAACGCGCCGCCTTGATCGGAGCGGCAGATGCCGTCTGGAAGAACCGTGCGGCGATCGTCGAGGCGAACAAGCGTGATCTCGACTATGGCCGCGACAAGGGCCTCAGCGATGCGATGATGGATCGTCTCATGCTGGATGAGGCGCGGATCCGTGGCATCGTTGACGGTTTGCGGGCCGTGGCAGACCAGGCTGATCCGGTCGGCGCGGTGATGGCCGAATGGGATCGGCCTTCGGGGCTTCACATACAACGTGTGCGCACGCCGCTCGGCGTGATCGGTGTGATCTATGAATCTCGTCCCAATGTGACCGCGGACGCGGGGGCGTTGTGCCTCAAGGCAGGCAACGCGGTGATCCTGCGCGGTGGGTCGGAAAGCTTTCATTCCTCTACCGCCATCCATGGCTGCCTTGTTCAGGGCTTGCGGGATGCGGGTTTGCCCGAGGATGCCATTCAGCTTGTGCCGACACGGGATCGCGCCGCGGTCAGCGAAATGCTGACGATGACCGACACGATCGATGTCATCGTTCCGCGCGGCGGCAAGGGCCTTGTCGGGCTGGTGCAACGCGAGGCGCGCGTACCGGTATTCGCCCATCTTGAAGGCATCGTGCACATCTACATCGACATGCACGCGGACCCTGTCAAAGCCCTGAACGTCATCCTCAACGCCAAGACCCGGCGCACGGGCATCTGCGGCGCGGCGGAATGCCTGCTGATCCATAAAGATGTGGTCGACACGATTGGGCAAGGTGTCATTCGCGCGCTGATGGATGCAGGGGTCGAGGTGCGTGCCGACAAGACACTCAAGGCGATCGAGGGCACAACCGAAGCCACCGATGCGGATTGGGGATGTGAATATCTGGACATGATCATCGCGGCCCGTGTCGTGGACGATGTTGACGGCGCGATTGACCATATCCGCAAGTACGGCTCAAACCATACAGATTGTATCCTGACCGAAGATGACGCGACGGCGGACCGGTTCTTTGAACGTCTGGACAGTGCGATCCTGATGCGAAACGCGTCCACGCAATTCGCCGACGGAGGCGAGTTCGGCATGGGGGCCGAGATCGGCATCGCGACTGGCAAGATGCACGCGCGGGGGCCTGTGGGGGCGGAACAACTCACCAGTTTCAAGTATTTGGTGGTGGGTGACGGCACGACGCGGTCCTGATGCGCTGCTTTGGGGTTGTTTGCGGCGGGGCACGCTGATACGTGGCATAAGCTAATCCGATAGTTTCACTCGGATAACGTAAGAGGCAGCAGTGAGCGGTTCCCACCCCCGGCTCGAAATTCGCAATATCGTGCGTGACTTCGACGGCAAGCGTGTCGTCGATGACGTGTCGCTTGCCATCGAACCCGGCCATGTGACCTGCCTTCTGGGGCCATCGGGTTGTGGCAAGTCAACGACCCTGCGCATCATTGCGGGCGTGGACATGCAGACAAGCGGGTCGATCTACGTGGATGGCGCGCTGATCTGCGATACCGTGTTTCGCGTGCCGCCAGAGGATCGCTCCATCGGGTTGATCTTTCAGGATTTCGCGCTGTTCCCCCACCTGACGGTTGGCGACAATGTCGGCTTCGGCCTGACAGGATCGCGGAAGGACAAGTTGCCCAGGGTCGGGGAGCTTCTGGAGCGGGTCGGGTTGTCGAAGTACATCAACGAATACCCACATCTTCTGTCGGGGGGCGAACAGCAACGTGTTGCCCTTGCACGGGCCTTGGCGCCAAAGCCGTCCATCATGCTGATGGATGAACCCTTTTCGGGGCTCGATAACCGCCTGCGCGACGGGATCCGCGATGAAACCCTGTCCTTGTTGAAGGAGGAAGGCGCGTCTGTCCTGTTGGTGACGCATGAGCCCGAAGAGGCGATGCGCATGGCGGATGAAATCGCGTTGATGCGGGATGGTCAGATCGTCCAGCGCGGCTCTCCCTACAACATCTACAATGCGCCGGCGGACAAGGCGGCTGTCGCCTTCTTCTCGGATATCAATCTCTTGTCGGGCACGGTACGGGGCGCGTTGACGTCAACACCCTTTGGGGAGTTTCTGGCACCCGGCGTGCCCGATGGCGAAACGATCGACATCGTCTTCCGGCCGCAGCACGTCGGGATCGATTTTGACCGGCATGGCCGGGGTCCGAATGCCACGCCGATGGCCGGAACTCCGGCGCGGGGCGTTGTGGAACGTGCGCGGTTCATGGGGTCCGAAAGCCTGGTGGAATTCCGGATGGATCACGATCAGAGCCTCGTCAAGGCAACCGTGCCAAACGTGTTCCTGCCATCTGCGGGAACCGTCATGTGGCTGACGGTGCGACGCGACAGGTGCTTTGTGTTCCGCAAGGACGGGGCAACCGTGGTCACCAAATAGGCCGATTGCGCGCGGCGTTAATCGTCATCTTCGGTCGGCAGGGTCAGCCTGATTTCACCCGAGTCCGCCAGGTCGCGAATGACGCGCACAACGGCTCCCATGGCAAGCTCGGCCTCTTTCGGCCTGACATCCCCCAACTCTTCGGCTGCTTCGCGAAGACCTTCGGCCATACGTTTGGAAATGTTTGATAAGATGAATTCCACCGCTGCCGCATCAGCATCTGTTTTCGCCCCGGCTATCACTTGTGCCAGCGTGTCCTGATCCACGTCTCGGGTCAGTTTCGGAACATCGATCCGGGACAGTCGTTCCGGGATATGTGCAAATGTGAAGATTGATTTGCGCACTTCTTCGGCAAAATCCCTGTCCTCTTCATCCAGCGCGACAAGCAGTTCATCCCGTTTGGACGCGCGCGAGAAATTGAGGATCGCGCCAACGCGTTCCGAGGGCTGAATGCGAAAGGCCTTGCGCGGTTCCGCGTCGAGTTGCGTGGCAAGGCTTAGCCCGATGCGATCCACCGCGTCGGGGGTGACGGCATCGGTCATCGACATCGCATAGGTGATCCGCCGCGCCACATCGCCCGGCAGGCTGCTTAGAAGATCGGCGGCTTTGGACACGTCGAGTTTGGAGACCATCACGGCAACCACCTGAATCGACTCCGACTGCACCAAGGCCTGCAGGCGCGGTTTGGGCAGCGCCGCGATCCGTTTCCACGGATCGCCGATCTGCCGTACGCCGGCTTCCTTGCGCAGCCGTGACGCGGTCTGGTCGCTGATCTTGCCATCCAGCGCGGACAGCGCACTTGCAATATCGCCGGGAAATGACAGCCCGACGGCATCCAGTTCTTCCGTGAATTCAGAGATGACGGCGTTCATGGTCTTGCGGTCAATATACCGCATTTCGCCCAAGAGATGCGTGAGTTGCATTTGCAAATCCTCGGGCAGCGATGTGAGGGGCACATCGGCCCCTTCCTTGAGGATGAACTGAACCACGATTGCTGCCTTCGCACGGCGTGACAGATTGGCAACCGGGGCGGCGACCTGTGCCGCAGGGGAAGGGGATGTCGTGGTGAGCTGCGTCATGACCTGTCTCCGTTCTGGTCCCCAAGGGATAGGCACGGGAGGTTAAGAAAGCGTCAGTAGCCGAAGGTTCGCCCGGAGCGCAGGGCCATGCGCAGCGATATCTCGGCCCAGGTTTCACGCCCGCCCCGGGCCCGGATCTGGCTCAGTTCATGCCGTGCGAGCGTCAGGTTGCCAGACGCAACATGCGCTTGCCCCAGATAGGATCGCGCAAGCAGATTGTCCGGGTTCTGCGCAAGGGCCCGCGCATACCAGTCGTGGGCCTGAGCCATGCGCCCCTGCTTGCGAGCCAGAAAACCGCGATATGTCAGTACAAGGTCCAGTGTCTGATCGGTGACCGCATCCAGCACCCGTTCCGCGTTGCGGTACTGACCCGCATAGGCGAATTCGCGAACGGCTTTCAGCCGATCGGTATCCCGCAAGCTGCTGTCAGCGGGTTTGACACAGCGGCGGGTGTCCGCATCCCAGATCAGCCCATCGGTACAGGTTTTCGTCGTGTCGGTCCGAACCGGAGGATCGTCGCCGCCAACCGCCCAGACGGATTGTGCCGTGGCGACCACAAAGAACACCGGCAAAGCGATATATCTCCAAGGTCCGAACATGGTGCCCCGTGAAAAAAAGACGGCCATTCTGGCCGCCTCAATAACGTGTTCTTTTTTGCGGCCGGTTAACCGCTCACCACCTGGCATGTGTTGGTATCGGCGTCATACACGGTGCCTTCGGCGCATGTCATCGATGCGGTTTCCTGCTTGCCCCATTGGCAGCCCATTGCAAAGCTTGATGTCGCGGTCACAAGCGTGAGGGCCGCTGTGGCCAGAAGTGTCTTGATGGTCATCAGTCTCTCTCCTGTTTTCGTGTAGGCAGAAGGGTAGCATGGAATATCGATTTGGCAAAATATTGAACGATCAATGCGCGCTGCGCGTGTAGTTGGTGATCATTTCATAGGCTTTTTGTGGGCCAGAGACGGTCCAGATGCTGCGCCAGACCGGCCATGCGGCGAAATCATAGGTCACGTGATACGTGTCGGGATCGCACCAGTGCGATGCGACAGGTGTCGCAGGGTCAAAGCTGTGGAAGGCCCGTCCGTCGTGAAAGTCAACGCTGATGGTCCCATCGACAAGCCTCCACTGGTAACGCCGTTCGGCCTTGAAGGCAGCGTGACCTTCCAGCGTCAGCAGTCCCGTCTCGAGATAGGCAAGGCCGGTTTCGGTCGGTGTGAATTCGGCCGTTCCGGTGAAATGTCCATCTGGCCCGCCGCGATGGTCGGTGATGCGTCGGTCCATCGCCCACAGGCCGACAAAGTCTGACAGCGCAACAGCGGGCCCTCGGGTCATCGCGCCCCGCCATCAGCAACCAGAAGCGTGCCAAGACAGGTCGTACCGGACAGGGCAAAGCGTCTCATTCGATGGGGCCTCTCTTGTCGCGGTTCGTGCCGCAGTCTAGGAGTGCCCGCAAATTCCACAAGACTGGTTATGAAAGGATCGCCCGACATGATCCCCCGTTATTCCCGCCCTGACATGGTCGCCATCTGGGACCCGGCGACCAAGTTCCGCATCTGGTACGAGATCGAGGCCCATGCCTGTGACGCCATGGCTGACCTGGGCGTGATCCCGCGCGAAAACGCGGATGCCGTCTGGAAGGCCAAGGATGTCGAGTTCGACGTCGCCCGCATCGACGAGATCGAAGCGGTCACCAAGCATGACGTTATCGCC
>CAYZAD010000071.1:0-13010 GCA_964476315.1 uncultured Rhodobacterales bacterium | reverse complement strand
ATTCAGTCAACCAATTTCCCCGATCGCAACATAGCTGAAAGCTCTTCATATCGTGGTCTATAATGATGTGGGATGGTTTGCCGCGCAACTTCCAAGCTTAGTTTTATGGAGTGCCCTTGAAAGTAAGACAACAGTATCTCCCTTATTGCCTTGTAGAAATTGATATCCTCGTCCGCCGTCGATTTGACCTTTGCTGAAAATGGGGCCACAAGGCAATATGCCAAAAATACCCCTAGAAATGTTCCCACAAGCGCTCCACCAATCAGTTTACCCAAAACTTCAGGAGGCTGATCTATTGATCCCATCGTTTTGATAACTCCAAGCACAGCCGCGACAATTCCCAATGCCGGCAATCCATCTGCAACGGCTTGCAGGGCATGTGAGGATGACTCTTGAATATGCCTCTTTTCCTCGATGATTTTGTCCAGTAACTCCTCAATTTGGTGCGGATCATTATAATTCATGGATCCTGCCCTCAGAGTATCACAAATCATGGATACAGCAAAATCATCATCAAGAACCTTTGGAAATTTCTTGAATAACTCCGAATCCTTCGGTGCGTCCACATGTGCTTCCAGTTCCACGGGGTTGCCCCTTGCCAAAAGAAGCAACTCATTCAATAGGAGCATTATAGAAAGATAGTCGTCCGCACGCCACAGCGCGCCACCAAAAACCTTTCGCATGTCAGAGAGTGTCGATCTAATCGAACCAAGCGAGTTGCTGATTGCAAAAGCTCCGATCGCTGCGCCGCCTATCATCATCATTTCAAAGGGCAAGGACTTTAATATGATCTCTACCTTGCCACCAGCTAACAGGTATCCTCCGAAAACCATGATGAATGTAAAGAATATTCCAAAGACCGCTATCATACCCAACCCTCAAATCACGTCACATCACAATGAGCTCTGCATGCAGTGCCCCAGCGGCCTTCATACCCTTCAGGATATCTATGAGGTCTTCTGCTTCTACTCCCAATGCATTCAGTCCGTTTACAACATCAGTTAGAGAGACGCTATTTTGCAATTCAGCCAGTGGCACCACAATGTCTTGCTGAATTTGAATGTCTGTACTTGGGACAATTATACTCTGGCCTTCCGCAAACGGGTTTGGCTGCACAACCGATGGCTGCTCTTGCACTGTTATGGTCAAACGACCCTTTGACAGAGCTATCCTTGATACTCGAACGTCCTCATTCATGACGACAGTTCCAGTTCGCTGATCGATAACCACTCTGGCATTGGCGAATGATGAAACTCTAATATTCTCAAGATTGGCGACCACGTCGGATTTCGACAAAGGGCGCAGGCTTGCAGAGTTTACAATAACGGTGCCTGAATCCAGCATGGTTGCGATATCTTTTGAAAAGTGAAAGTTGATCGCACTAACTACGCTACGAGCAGTTGAAAAATCTGGTGTAGATAAAGCGATTCTGATATTTTCGCGATCTTCAAAGTCATATTCCACTTCGCGCTCTACGATAGCTCCTGAGGGAATATGAGCAGTGGTGGGCACACCACGAACCGTTCTCGCAGCATCTCCGTCAACATCAATCCCGCCCGTGATTATCGATCCCTGAGCGACAGCGTAAACCATGCCGTCAGCGGCATTCAACGGAGTCATTACAAGAATTCCCCCACGTAGGCTCTTGGCATCACCAATAGCAGAAACAGAAACATCGATCCTGCTGCCAGATCGGGAAAAAGGTGGCAATTTTGCCGTTACAATTACAGATGCAACATTTTTCGATCGAAACTGCTCACCGACGACGTTTACACCCAATCTCTCCAACATATTGGACATCTTGTCTTGTGTAAAAGGAGAGTTTCGCAAACTGTCTCCTGTCCCATCCAAACCCACGACAAGTCCATAGCCAACGAGTTCATTGCTTCTGACGCCACCTATGGTTGACAGATCTTTTATTCTTACTTCCTGCGCCCACAGAACTCCTGGAAGTAGGCAAAGAATCATTAGATACTTTAAACATGTCATCTCAGATAATCGGCAAGAGTATTTTTTGCCCTCCATGTCAAAATCTGATAGGATATGCCTATCTGTGTTTGAATCGCCTGATGCTCGGACAAGCGCTGATACTGGTCAACGCCTATGAGTGAATTCTGGCTCTTCTCATAAATGAAAAGGTATGCATCATTCTCTTCGATGGCACTTGAAATATGTTCCTGAGAAACACCAATGAGTGACTGCACGTGACGCAACATTGGCATCGAGGCAGAAATATCTTCAAGCCCATTTTTCAAAATATTTTGCTGATCGCTTGCATTAGCTTGAAGGACAGTGTCTGATACAACGGCAATTTTGGCGAGGCCCTTTAATAGTGTCGTTATCGCTTCGTGACTTGCATCTACCTCACTCACTACACCTTTACTGACACCAATTGGCGTGAAGATGGTATCTAGTTCCGAACCTGAATAAATAGATGCTTGATAAGCTCCATTGATGGCTTGGAACCAGTCATCTATGGCAACTCCGAACGAGGAAGTTGCATTTATTCCGGAAACATCTTGCTTTATTTGAGACAAAATTTGCTGCCCGTCTGGCAATGGACGTGTAGACGTTGCCGAACCCGAGAAAATATATTTGCCAGCACTTTTTGTGTTCAATTTATTCACAACGTCATTGAATGCGTCAGTAGCCATCCTTGACAACAGTTGGATTTGGTCGTTGTTTTGAGCCTGTATTGACACTACTGCTTTCTCTGAGAACACCTCAACGGTGGATACAATAGCTTCGAGAGAATTCTGTTTGACGGAGAAGATGTTTTGAGTTTCTCGAGCGTTGAATTGATATTGGTTTAATAACTCCAACTTGCGTTCTAACAATGCGACGCTGGTAACGGTTCCCTGCAAGTGATGAGCTATGTTGGAAACTTTTCCGAGTGTTGCATCTTGTGCAGCCATATCAGAACTTCGACGGAGCATAGTATTTTCACGGCTTGACATCATTAAGGAGGCAAGATCTCCAATTGCACGCATTTTTTATCCTCAAATGTTCAGAAGCTCTCCAAGCATGTCATTGACAACTTGAACAACTCTGGCGTTAGCTGAATAGGATTTTTCGAGTTCGATTAACTTTTGCAGTTCTTGATCGGTGTTCACACCATTCGCGGCGACCTTTTCAGAAATTTCGCCAAGTTGACTCGAGGCGAATTGTTTCTCTTGGTCACGTCTCACGCGGTCTGATGCAACGGAATTGCTGTATGCCTGGACATGGTGCAAAAGTGAATTTGCTTCAGCGCCCAAAACTGACGAACCAGGGATGTGAGGCTCTGTTATTTGTGCTCCGAAAGACAGGAGGAGACTGTTCTGCCCCACTTCACCTGGTGCGGATGCCATGACGCCATCTCGCCATCGCCACAATTGACTGGATGATGCCTGCAAAACTGGGTTCAGTTGGATACGCTGAGCCAGACCTAGTTCATTTGTTGAGACAAATGGCGATCCGTCGTCCGTAAAGACGCCCAAGTCGTTAATACCTAACGTAAGGTCAGGTCCGCCCGGTCCAAATCGTTCGATCACGTCCCGTGCGATTGCGTCAATTTGGTTTTGGGCACGGGTCGCTATGCTATCGCGGACCTCGAAGTGTTTGGCGAGGCTACCTCCGGAGAGCGGACCATTTGCGCCTGCATCCACTGATTGGCCATCGATCGACAGAGGCGACAACAGCCCATTTCCGACTGTCATGTGGGCCAGTACTGGTGTCTGTTGCGTGAATTCCACTTCAACAGCACGACCGTCGAGCAGTGTGCGACCCTGGCTTGAAAAAACGGCAAGCGCTCCGCTTTCCCGTTCCACGACGTGCAGCGGAACAAGACGCGAGAGCTGATCGATCTCAACTCCGCGCTGGTCTTGAAGGCCGAGCGTGTCCTGACCAAGATGCTTGGCAAGCACTATCTTTTCATTGAGCGTTTCCAGTCTCTTCAGAGTGGAATTCATTTGCGCGACTTCGGTGGCGATTGCGGCATCACTTTGCGTGCGCAAGGATTGAATGCCCTGGCCAGCTGTCCTGATGGCTCCTACAAAATCTTCAGCGGCGTGAGCCACAAGTCTGAGACGCGTCTCGGAAGATGGGTCAACTGTGGCTGACAACAAAGCTGTTTCCAAACCTGTCAACTTGTCAGCAACAGAACCGAGCGTGTCCACGCTGCCCCAAAGCTGTTCTATGTCTGCGGCGGCCTGCGCGTGAATCTCGGTTTGGGCATGCTCTGCAATGGAAGCCCGTTTCTGATGGGCCAAGACGGGATCATGATATCGCGTGATACTGGCGACCCGCACGCCCCCTGACGACTGATTGCTATCCGTCGCCAATTCAACCGTGCGTCGCCCATATCCTTCATTCAACGCATTCGCGATATTGGCGGAAATCACCGAAGTGCCATGCGAATTCGCGGACAGGCCGCTCATCGCATTGGAAAGGGCTCCAGACAAGCTCATTGACTTATTCCTTTAATTAAAGACGCTTAGCGCTTGATATTCGTGGCCTCTTGCAACATTTCATCCACGGTCTGGATGACTTTGGCGTTTGAAGAATAAGCGCGCTGCGTCCTTATGAGTTCGGTCAGTTCATTCGCGATGTCGGTTGCAGACTCTTCAAGCGCAAAGGACAGGATGTCGCCTGTCGATCCGTTCCCGGCATCCCAAAGGAAAAAACTGCCACTTTCCGGGGTCGGCATGTACAATTGGCTTCCTACCGCAGCCATACCATTCGGATTGGGAATATCGACAAGCGGAACCTGATAGAGAGTGCGGGTTGTTCCGGTGTCATAGAAGGCGTTTACGAGACCCGTTTCATCGACTTCCACCGAAGTGACTTTTCCAACTGGCGCTCCGTCACGGCTGATATTGAAGGGTGCGAAAATATCTGACAGTTGCGACAGTCCTTCATTGAGGCCCGGGCGCCCGATGTTAATGTCAATCGGCCCGCTTGGTGCGGTCACGGTGAGAATGCCTGTAAGCGGATCGTAGGGACCACCGGACACATCCGTCACACCGAACAAGGTTCCGCCAAGGGTTCGCGCATCATCGAATTCCAGTTCGTATTCACCAAGCGACGTGGCCGGATCAGCACTGTCAAAGATTTCGAGTGTCCACTGATTGGATGTGCCGGTGCCTGGTACGTTCGGCGTGAAGGTGAATTCCAGCGTTTCCGCACGTCCGAGATTGTCATAATATTCGACCGATTGTGTCAGCGGGTCGCCTGTTGCACCGACTTCGGTTTCTGTGGCCGGCAGGTTGATGCCCAATTCGATCCGCGTTGTCGGCTCACCCGAGAACTGGTTCACATTGATGCGCACCGGTTCCAAGGCTTCGCTTGTGGCCCTTGGGTAGTTCGGGATGCTGCCATCGAGGTTTGCAGGCCATCCCAGCAACATCTGACCCGATGCTGTACGCAGATACCCGTTGGCATCGGTGCGAAACGAACCGGTTGTCGTCAGGAACATCTGCGGCGTTTCAGAGCCAGCCAGAACTTCGGTGGCTTGCGCCACCGGCAAGAAACCGCGTCCGCTTACGGCGAGGTCCGTCGCATTCGATGTTGTCGTGATCGCGCTGTTTTGGTCGATATATCGCTGGGTCGTCGTGCGAACACCGCCTGCCGTGTACGTTCCTCCGCCCGAGGTCACGACCATGGAGTGGAAATTTGCCTCGACCCGCTTGTAACCCGGTGTTTGTGAATTGGCGATGTTGTCCGAAATCGTGGCAAGCCGGGTGGCGTTGGATGCAAGCCCAACAACGCCCGCGCTTAGAGAAGAGGAAATCGACATAGTTCGCCTTTCTGGTGTGGTGGCATCTTTGCCCGACCAGCTTTACGGCAGCCGATTTAACGGCGAACTAACGAATAAAAATCGAACTATTTCCCCCTTCTGCGTCAATACTTCAGATAAATGACCTCAATCCGGTTGTTGCGCACGGCCATCAGGTTTCTGGTGACAGGTTCGCTGTCGCCGTAAGCCGCGATGCGACGCACCCGATCTGCATCGAGCCCGTAGTCCTGCAGCAGTTGTGCGATTTGCAGCGCACGGTCAGACGAGATGTCCCGCGGCAGATCCCGTTTCTGAACAACGGGAACAGCGGCCAAATGCACCTCTATGGCGATGTCGTTATTGAGTTGTTCGCTGGTCTTGAGAACAAGCTCGGCAACGTCGTGCATGACAGACGCAGGCGTGCCGTCTTCCCCAAACAAGGGCACCCCAGGAACATCGTAGAATTCGAGGACCAGGCCTTCATCGGTGACGCGGCTGGTCATGTGCCGAAGCCAATTGTCATCCACCATGCTTTCGCCGCGAAGTCCAAGCAGAATGTCTTGCACTTCCTTGAATGCCGCATCCTGTTCGGCGTCTTCGGCCGTTGGATCAACCCCTGCCCCCGACGCGTCACTCGACGTATCGTCCAGCGAAGTGGCACCCGTTCCCATCCGGGGCAGAACATCCGCTGCAAAAGCGCTTTCCCCCATGAACATGTCGTCCGATCCGCTTGACATGCGGCTGATCGGGGCCACCGGGCTGAAGTAATCAGCAATACCTTTACGTTGCTTTTCCGTTGTCGCGTTCAACAGCCACATCAACATGAAGAATGCCATCATGGCGGTGACAAAGTCTGCATACGCGACCTTCCACGCACCCCCATGGTGCCCGCCTTCAACGACAATCTTCTTCCGTTTGATGATGACTGGCGCGACATTTCTGCCAGACGCCATTCCCACTACCTTTTCCCAAGCCCCGCACCGGGTTTAGCAGCAGGGCGTAAAGCTTGGCTTAACAATTAAAAATCAACGATTCAGACTCAACGCCCATCATGGCCGCGTTGAATAGATCCGGCGCATCACGAAAGGCGTGAGGTACATCGGGACCTGATAGCACCCGATAAAGATCAGCAACGGGCCGGTCACCTCTGGCGCAAGCGCGATCAGAAACAAGGCGATGTTTCGGTTGCCCGCAATGATCGAGATGGCAGCGGTGCCTTCCCTTCCCCTGTTCTTCAAAAGGCGGAATGTCGTGATCTGAAGGCCGAAATTCAGGCAGAGAACGGCAATGGCCCAGACGGCCAGGTCGCCGGGATCCGCCCATAACATGGGACCGATTTCAGACATCAGGCCGATCACGACCACGGCGAGTGCGACTGCGCTGAGACCATCAAGGTTCAAACGCACACTGTCCGACAGGTTCGGAAAGGCCATATGCCGGACCAGAAACCCCAAAGCGGTCGCGGACAGGATCACCAGCACCAGACGCAGCGCAGCACCCATCGCAACGGTGCTGTCAAGCATGGGCAAACTCCACAACACAGGCAGAGCCGTCACTGGAAACAGCGCTGTACCCAGCACCATGATCCGCATGGCATAGGCTGGGTCCTGCCCCATCATGATGAGAAAATTCGGGCTGCCCGTCACGGAAGGGGCGGCAAGCATCAGAACAACCGCAAGTGCAAACGGGTGATGCAGAACCCCGAAGGCTGCGAACATCGCCAACGCGATCAACGGGGCAACCAACTGCAAGACCAAAACGATTGCGG
Source organism: uncultured Rhodobacterales bacterium (assembly GCA_964476315.1). Classification (GTDB taxonomy): domain Bacteria; phylum Pseudomonadota; class Alphaproteobacteria; order Rhodobacterales; family Rhodobacteraceae; genus Marivita. The sequence continues at coordinate 5,487 of CAYZAD010000071.1, read as the reverse complement.
CAACGCGTTTGAGTTCTGTCAAACTTCCTAGTGCCGTTTTGTGTCCAACCCGCATGGCCGTGATGAACAACAGAAGCGCAACCGTTTCAGGCAGGTACGGTCGCAATATGTTTGCAACCCCGGGCAAGGCCGCACCAGCCACAAGACCCGCGATCAACAAGACGCGCCCTCGCCTCGCGGCAAAATGCAAAACAGTCATTCCAAGCACCACCTGCCCCGGCGCGTTGCATGCGCCTCGACGTCAGACACTCGCATGATCAAACCCTGCCGAACAGTGGCCGCGTCGCGTCTCAGGCGGCATAGCGCACGTATGCGGTTTTGAGACCATTCATTGAAACATGTTTTCAACGCGTCATGTAACCGAATGGAGCTGGAGGTTCTGATGCGGACACTTGGAACAGGAATTCTTTTCAGCGGCTTGATCCTGCTCGGTGCAGGAGACGCGCGCGCCGAGATTTTTCACCGTGAAACCATCCCCGATTTCCGGGCGGTCAGTATTGCCTATGACGCCTTGGTCTGCGGGATATGGGTGGCCAACGAGAGCAGAGAGGTCGTGCTTCTATCCACTTTTGGAAAAGAGCTTCGACGGTTCGACACCGGCATGTCATCGGTGCGCAGCCTGACAGTCGAAGAAGACGGTATTCTGATCGCCAATGGCTGGGGGGAATTCCGGCGCATTGATCGTGACGGGCAATCGATCGACGCACCCTTTCGGCTGAGCGACACGCTATATGACACCGAAGGGCTTCATCGCGATGCGGATGGCAGTTTTCTTGTCGTGGAAGATGACCCGTCTCGATTGATGCGGATCGCGCCCGATGGCACGGTCCTGATGGAACTGTTCGGAGACAGGTTCGATCCGCCGATGACCGAGCCGCAAGGTGTCACCCGCGACCCCTATTCCGGAAACATCCTTGTCGTGGACGACAACGAGGGGCTTAACAGCTTGTTCGAACTTGCACCAGACGGGCGTGTGCTGTCGGTCCATCCGCTTTCGGCCTATGGGTTTGATGCTGAAGGGGTTGCGCTGCAACCCGAGACCGGAACGCTTTATGTCGGTTTCGATTCAGGTCGGGCTCTGGCGATTTTTGACTGGATCCCAAGCCAGATCACGATCGATGAACCCCTCGAACGGGGGCCTGACTGTGCTTATTCGTAAGCCCGGCTCATATTTTGCCAGGGAAGATCACCTTGGCCATACCTCTCTCGGTCACGAGGATGCCACATCTGACACGTCGGAGCGTTCCATGAATTTCACGTTCCAGACGAGAAGCGCAAACACCGCCGCGACACCCGAAATGTTGACCAGCAAAGCGTCAGGCCAGAGGCAGGCCAACCCGGCCAAAAGGCACATGGCCCGCATGACCATCCCGAACGGCTTTTCCATACAGCCCTGCAAGGCTGCCGACAGGCCATAGATCCCGACCACGGAAAACCCGAAAACCTGGATCATCACGGGCCAATCGCCAGACAGGAAAGGTGTGTAGGCAAACAGGACCGGCACGATGTAAAGCCCCTTGGCCAGTTTCCAGCTTGCGACTCCGGTCGCCATTGCCGGAGCCTTTGCAATTGCGGCAGCCGTGAAAGCGGCCAAGGCGACAGGCGGGGTGACGTTGCTGTCCTGCGACAGCCAGAAAATGATCATGTGCGCCGAAAGCAGGGCGCTCATTGCAACATCCGGCGGGACGACAAGATCGCGCAGCGGGGCCGCGATTTCCAAAGGCAAAGACCGCACCAGCTGCGACGCCTCTGCCCAGGAGACGTCGCGCGACAGCAGCTCGGCCTGCTCGGGCACCCCGAAGAGCAAGACGGCCTTGGCGGCCTCTGGCAGCGCGCCGGATGCGAGTTGCAAGATCACGAACTTATCACTGATCATCCCTGACAAGGCGGGGGCGGAAAGCGTGGCAAGAACGATGTAGGCAGCGGTCACCGGCAAGCCCATGCCAAGTACAAGACTTGCAAGCGCAATCAGTATGATCGCGATCAGGACGTTCCCTCCCGCCCAGCTTGAGATCATGAGGCTGAACGTGTTTCCGACACCTGCAGTTGCAATCACGTTCACAATCAGGCCGACAGAACACAAAAGAACCGCCGTCAGGACCATGCCCTTTGATCCCATGACAAGCGCTTCGAACACGGCAACCGGACCCATCCGGTTCTTGGTCAGCCAGCTTGAGGCGATCACGGCGAGAATTCCGAAAACGGCTGCGTAGGTTGGTGTGAACCCGACCACCAGCATGCCGATCAGAACGGAAATCGGGATGACAAAGCTTGCTCCGCCTTCCTTGAACGCGGACGCGATGGTCTGCCCTTCATCCGGCAATGGCGGCAGGTTGTTTCTGCGGGCTTCCATGCGCACGAAGAACGCGACGGACAGAAAGTAAAGCAGCGCAGGCAATGCCGCCACAGCCACGATGTGTTCGTATGGGATCTGCGTAAAACTGGCCATCACGAACGCACCTGCGCCCATGATTGGCGGCATGAGCTGCCCGCCGGTCGATGCCGCGGCTTCCACGCCGCCGGCGAATTTGGGCTGGAAGCCTGCACGTTTCATCAGGGGGATGGTGATGACGCCCGTGGATGCCGTATTCGCAACCGCCGATCCCGAAATCGTGCCCGTCAGACCGGACGCGATGACCGCCACGATCCCGGGTCCGCCCACCAGTTTCCCCGCAACCGCGCGGGCCATGTTGATGACGAATTCACCCGCGCCAGACCGCAACAGGAAGGCGCCGAAAATGATAAACAGGAATACCGTGGTCGAGGAAATGCGCGCAATCGTGCCAAACATCGCGTCATCGCCAAAAATCGATCTGAAGGCGACAGTTTCGACACTCAGCCCCGGAAAGGAAAACACACCGCCAACATACTTGCCCCAGAACGCCACATAGCTAAGCGACAGGATGATGAGGATCGGTATGATCAGGCCGGCGACACGGCGTGTCAGTTCGATTGCGCCAATGATGCACATGAGCGCTGCAATCCAGTCCGGCAGCGCGAATTTCACGCCACGGTCATAAATGTCGTTTTCGGCCAAGGCCAGCCAAACCGCAGAAACGGCGACGGACGCCCCAAGCAGCACGTCTATCCAGACGGGTGATGTCTTTCCGGAGGGTCCGCGCCACATGGGGTAAAGCACCGCTGCCAGAAAGGCGAAGCCCGCAAAGTGATATGCATTGCGTTCGAGTTCGGAAAGGATGGGGTCAAAGGCGACGTAGATGTGGCCGACTGCGATCACGAAACAGAGCAGCGACAGCGCGACGTCCGTTGGACCGGTAAAGACCCGAAGCCGACTGTTTTCTTCCGTCTCGTCTGACGTTGCCATGATCCCATCCCCCCAAATGGAAAAAGGCCAGCCCATGCTTTTGCACGGGCTGGCCTGTCGACGTTATTGCGCGATCAGGCGTTCCGGAATGTCGAGACCGACTTCCTGATAATACCGCAGGGCACCGGGGTGCAGCGGCAGGGGGAGACCCGCAATCGCCCTTTCGATTGACATGGCCTTGGTCGCCGGATGGATGGCCTGAAGGAAGGGCAGGTTTTCATACATCGCCTTGGTGATCTCGTAGACATGGTCGTCCGGGAGATCGGCACTTGTTGCGAGGAAGTTCGGCTGCGCAATGGTCTGCACATCCGCGTCCTGGCCTGGGTATGTGCCCGCTGGGATCGTATAGGGAGTCCAGAGACCGCGGTCTCCATCGGCCATTGCCATTTGCTCTTCGGTAAAGCTCAGCAGCGTGACGCTGTCGCCAGCAGAGGCCATCAACTGGCTGACCGCACCCACGGGTACGCCAGCCGGTGTGCCGATCCCCTTCACCTGGCCGTTCTGCAGCGCTTCGGCAGATGGGCCGTAGCCTGCGAAGACCAGTTCGTAATCGTTTTCAATGTCCACGCCAAAGCCCGACAGGATCGTCGCGTTTGACCCGATGGTGCCAGAGTTCTGGCTGCCCAGCGCCATGGCCTCGCCTTTGAGCGCGACAATGTCTTCAATCGTACCCGTCGTGGCAACGTCCGACGCAACGACGAAATGCTCAACGTTCTGCCACAGCATGGATACCGAACGCAGGTTTTCCTGGGGTCCCACCTCGGCCAAGGGGCCGGTGCCGGTGGCCGCGTAGTACCCGAACAGGCCCTGCATGATCCCGAATTGCGCCTCGCCTTCGCGGATCAGGCGGACGTTTTCGCCCGACCCGGCAGAGCTGATCGCGGACATGCCGATTTTTTGTTTCGGCTCCAGCTTGACCTTCACCATCGTGGCAAGCGCGACGCCCACAGGATAGTAGGTGCCGCCGGTCGATGCCGTGGCCAATACGTAGTTTGCCCCTTCATCCTGCGCCTGCACCGCAGCACCAGACAAGGCAATCGTCGCCGCCAAAGCGGCGGTCTTGAAATGTTTCATAACGTCCTCCCAGTTATTACACCCAGCCATCTTTGCGACTGACGCCCCAATATGTAAGCGGAATCTGCAGTATACAATGCGCTTGATCGTGAAATTGGCCGAAACGCCTTGATATCGGTCATCGGCAAACGCACCCGGCCGGTTACGGGGAAAACGGGCATCCGGTTCCGCGTCCAGACAGGATCAGCACTGTTTTTCCTGAAAATTCTCCGATTTACATCTGGGCGTTGGCCGTTATCCATTGGGGGAGACAACAAGAACAGGCCAGACCATGAGCCTTGAGGGCAACCTCCTCATCATCACCGCATTGCTGCCGTTTGTCGGCGCTTTGATCCCCGGCGTCATGATCCGGGCGGGTCGCACGGCATGTGCGATGTTCACGGCTGCGCCAACGGCACTGGCGCTGGTGATGTTGCTGATCCTGGCACCTGCGGTTTTGCGGGGAGAGGTCATTCAAGCCGAGATCGCGTGGCTGCCCCAGCTTGGGTTGTCGGCCTCGTTCTTTCTTGACGGGCTCGGCCTTTTGTTCGCCTGCATGATCACCGGTGTGGGGCTTCTGATCACGCTTTATGCGCGATTTTACCTGTCGGGAAACGATCCGATGGGGCAGTTCTATACCTATCTCCTGCTTTTTCAGGGGGCGATGCTGGGCATTGTCCTGTCAGACAACATCCTGCTTTTGCTCATTTTCTGGGAGCTGACATCGCTCTCCTCCTTTCTGCTGATCGGGTATTGGAAACACTTGCCTGAAGGCCGCCAAGGCGCGCGCATGGCGCTGACTGTCACTGGTGCAGGCGGGCTTGCGATGATCGGGGGAATGCTGATCCTCGGCAATATCGTGGGCAGCTACAACCTGACCGATATCCTGCAGGCAGGCGATCAGATCAGGGCATCCGAATGGTATCTGCCTGCGCTGATCCTGATCCTGCTTGGCGCGTTCACCAAATCCGCGCAGTTCCCGTTCCATTTCTGGCTACCGCATGCGATGGCGGCGCCGACGCCGGTGTCGGCTTACCTGCACTCGGCCACGATGGTGAAGGCGGGCGTGTTCCTCATGGCGCGCATGTGGCCTGCGCTCGCGGGGACCG
>CAYZAD010000070.1:0-13134 GCA_964476315.1 uncultured Rhodobacterales bacterium | reverse complement strand
GCGGTGGCAAAGATGTTGTTGCGGCGCGCGTCCGCTTCACCGCGGATGATCTCGGCCTGGCGATTGGCGTCTGACACAAGCTCCACCACGGTCCGGTCGGCCTGCGCGCGCACGCGCTGCGCCGCCTCGTTACCGCGGGCACGTTCGTCCGTCGCTTCCCGCTCGCGTTCCGCACGCATCCGCTCGAACGTCGCATCAAGGTTTTCCGCTGGCAGGTCGGTCCGCTTCAGACGCACGTCAATGATCTCGATCCCAAGGCTGCGCGCCTCCTGGATGGCGCCGTTCCGGATGCGCAGCATCAGCGCCGCGCGGTCCGAGCTGAGAATGTCATTCGACGACACCGAACCCAACACTTCGCGGGTTTCGGCCCGCAGGATCGAATCCAGTCGGTTTTCCGCCGTTGCAATACCGCCGACACCGACGGCCTGACGGAACTGGTTTACATCGGCGATCCGATAGCGCGCAAAGGCATCGACCACCAGACGACGGTCATCCAGCGGCGTGATCTCAAGCGGATCGATATCCCGGCTGAGAATACGGTCGTCATAGCGCACGACTTCCTGGATCAGCGGAATCTTGAATGCGAGTCCCGGATCCTCCTTGACCGCCACGACACGACCAAACTGCAGCACCAGCGCATTTTCGCGTTCGTCCACGATAAAAATGGACGACAGCAGACCAGCAATCGCAAGAACAACAACTGGCAAAAGATAGGTTGTCTTTTTCATCAGTTCGTCCCTCCGGTGGTCGTGGTTCCACGGCGCAATTCGTTCAGGGGCAGATACGGCACGACACCATTTGCCCCGCCGCCTTCGACGCCTTCATCCAGGATGATCTTGTCCACCCGGCCAAACACCTCTTCCATCGTTTCAAGATACAGACGCTTGCGCGTCACCTCCGGCGCGTTCCGGTATTCGCCGAGAACCGCAAGGAAACGGCTGGCTTCACCTTCCGCTTCGTTCACGACACGGGCGCGGTAGGCTTCGGCCTGTTCCAGCACCTGCGCCGCTTCACCGCGCGCTTCGGCCAGAACACGGTTGGCATAGGCATCCGCCACGTTCTGCAACCGGTCGCGTTCCTGTTCGGCAGCCTGAACATCGCGGAAGGCCGCAATCACGGATTCCGGCGGGTCGGCCTTGTCAAAGTTCACACGAATGATCGTCACACCGGAATCGTAGCTGTCCAGCGTTGACTGGATCAGTTCCTGCAGACGCGACGCAATCGCGCCACGGTCCCGGTTCAGGATCGGCGCAAGGTCGGACTGCGCGATGATCTCGCGCATCGCGGATTCGCTCACCGCGCGGATCGTGGGGCGGGGATCACGCAGGTTGAACAGGAACTTGGCCGGGTCGTTGATGTTCCAGACGACTTGGAAGTCGATATCGACAATGTTTTCGTCCCCGGTCAGCATCAGGCCGGCGTCCCCACCGCGTGCGCCAACACCGATATCTTCGGTCTGTTCGCGCGTCACCGGCAGGATCTCTGCTGTCACAACCGGCCATGGCGCAAAGTTCAGACCGGGATTGCCAGTGGCGGAATACTCACCCAGGAAAAGCTCGACAGACTGTTCTTCCGGACGGACGGTATAGAAACTGGCCATGCCCCACAGCACAAGCGCGCCCACAAGGCCAAGGCCAATCATGCCCCGTGTCGGCTTGAAGCCGCCGCCACCGCCGCCGCCAGAGCCGTTCATGCCGCCATTTCCGCCGCGACCGCCCATCAGGACACGCAGACGTTCCTGGCCTTTCTTCATCAACTCGTCAATTTCAGGGATTTGCGGTTGGCCATCGTCACCGGGACGCCGCCCACCGTTGTTGCCACCGCGTGGTCGATCGTCTCCTCGGTTTCCACCGCCGCCGCCGCCCCACGGGCCGCCACTATTGCCTGCCATCTGGTCTTTTCCCCTCTCGGAACTCTAAGTCGTCTCTCTGTGTCTCTAACTGTGCGCAATCGTCGGAAATTCAAGCCGTCCGCATCGGTTTGCGCATGGTCACGATCTCTTCTGACATCGTCGGATGGACCGCAACGGTGCGGTCGAAATCTTCCTTTGTCGCCCCCATTTTCACCGCGATCCCCGCAAGCTGTATCATTTCCCCGGCATTCGGGGCCACAATATGGCAGCCAAGCACTTTGCGCGTCTCCACGCTGACCACCAGTTTCATCAGCACCCGGTCCGGTTTTTCGGCAAAGGCCGTCTGCATCGGGCGGAACGACGTGCAATAGATTTCAACGGGTTCCTGCGCGCGGGCCTCTTCCTCGCTCAGGCCCACTGTGCCAAACTCCGGCTGCGTGAACACGGCAGACGGGATCAGATCATGATCCACCGGCGTCGGGTTGCCGTGGAACACGGTTTCGACAAAGGCCATGCCTTCGCGGATGGCGACCGGGGTGAGGTTCACACGATTGGTCACATCTCCGATGGCATACACCGAAGGGATGGCGGTCTGGCTGTAGGCATCGACCTTGATCTCTCCGCTTCGGCCCAGGGAAATCCCAAGCTCTTCCAGACCCATGTCATCGGTGTTGGGCACCCGGCCCGTGGCAAACAGAACGAGGTCGAAATCCTCGATCGTGCCGTTGGTGGCCTTGACGCGCACCGGCCCTTTGCCGGGCCCGTCCTCTGTCACGCCGCCGAATTGAACGTCCTCTGCCGGGCTGGCCATCAGGTCATCATCCACATCCGCCACGCGATGCATCTCGACAATGTTGGTGCCGGTATGCAGCTTGATCCCCTTTTCCCGCATGGACTCCGCGATCAGGCCCCGCGCCTCCTCGTCGAAGCCGCGCAAAATCTGCGCCCCCCGGTAATACTGTGTGACCTCAACGCCCAGCCCGTTGAGGATGCAGGCGAATTCACACGCGATATACCCGCCGCCGATGATCAGGATGGACTTCGGCAACTCCGGCAGGTGGAAAATGTCATCCGACACGATGCCAAGATGGGCGTTCGGCATGTCCGGCCGCACCGGGCGCCCGCCCGTGGCCACGAGGATATGCTTGGCCGTCACGGTTTCGCCGGTCGACAAGGCCACCGTATGCGCATCCTGAAGACGCGCGCGGGCGTCATAGGTCTTGACCCCCGAACTTGACAACAGCTTGCGATAAACGCCCTCGAGCCGGTCCAGTTCCTTGTTGAGACGGGCAGAAAACGCCTGCCAGTCAAAGTCGCCCGCGCCGATGTCCCAGCCATAGCTCGCAGCCTCTTCGGCCAGGTCGCCATAGCCGCTTGCGAACACCATGAGCTTTTTGGGAACGCAGCCCCGGATCACGCAGGTGCCGCCATAGCGATCGGCTTCGGCCAGCGCGACCTTTGCTCCGGCTTCGCCCGCTGCAACGCGCGCCGCCCGAACGCCGCCTGACCCCCCACCGATGACAAAAAGATCATAGTCGAATTCGCTCATGGGCCGTTCCTTTGAAATGCGGGGACGGTATTTCACAGTGCTGCACGGAAAGCCAGAACGGGATCGCAGGAATCGCCAGCGACCCACGTTGGCAAAACCGCCCCCGGCGCGTAGCCTTGGCACAGCAAAGGAGCGTGGACATGAAACACGACCGGTACGAAAACCCCCTGTCAACAACCTCTGATGCCGCGCGCGACCACTACGTCGCCGGTCTGGATCGTCTCCTGATGGGCGATGCCGGGATATCGGCGGCATTTCAGAAGGCGGTCGACGCCGATCCCGACTGCGTTCTCGCCCATGTCGGATTGGCGCGCGGCTATCAATTCGAAGGCGACATGCCCAAGGCAAAGGCTGCAATCGCTGCCGCCCATCGCGCCAAGGGTCCGCGCACGCAGCGCGAGGAAAGCCATCTCGATGCGATGGACCTGCTTGTGCACGGCAAGACCGCAGACGCCTATGCTGCCATTCGCGCTCATGTGGCCGACCATCCCCGCGACGCGCTGGTGGCGCAGACCTGTTCGTCCGTGTTCGGCCTGATCGGGTTTTCCGGCAAACCGGGGCGCGAGGCCGAAATCCTGGCCTATACCGCCGCCCTGCTGCCCCATTACGGCGAAGACTGGTGGTGCCTGAGCCAATACGCCTTTGCGCTTTGTGAAAACGGCAATCAGGATTTGGCATCCGACTATATCGACCGCTCGCTCGCACTGAACCCGCGCAACGCCAACGGGGCGCATGTGCGCAGCCATATCTATTACGAATCCGGCGAAACAGGGCTGGGCATATCCTATCTCGACGACTGGCTCGAACCCTATGACCGCGCCGGATATCTGCACGGGCACCTGTCCTGGCACGCCGCCCTCTGGGCGTTGGAGCAAGACGACCCCGACGCGATGTGGCACAGATACGAAGCCGACATTCGCCCCGATGTGACGCAATCCCTGCCGATCAATGTTCTGACGGATTGCGCCTCCCTGCTCTACCGGGCCGAATTGGCCGGTGTGACGGTGCCACAGGAGCGCTGGTTGCAGATCAGCGCCTATGCCAAGCAGTTCTTTCCCCAATCATCGCTGGGTTTCGTCGACATTCACGCAGCCCTCGCCCATGCCATGGCCGGGGATGGCGATGCCCTGATGGCCTTTGTCGCGGCCCCGAATCCGTCGACCGGAGATCTTGTCGTCCCCGTCGCCGACGCCTTCCGCGCGCTGGCCCGGCAGGACTGGGCCGAAGGTGCCGACCGCCTCGTCACCGCGATGGGGGACCATGCCCGCCTCGGCGGCAGCCGTGCCCAGCGCGATCTGCTCGAATTCTCGCTTTTGAACGCCCTCTTGAAGATGGGGCAGGATGCCGAAGCGAAACGCCTTCTCGCACTGCGCCGCCCGGCCTTGCAGGGGACCCATGCCCTGCACGGCCTGACCCGGCACTGACAAATGGCCGGTCCGGGCGATGTGACCATCAGGCTGGCCAAGGCCGGGGATGCAGCAGCGGTGCGCGCCTGCGCCCGCGCGGCCTATGCGCCCTACGTGCCTGCCATCGGCCGTGAACCGGCCCCCATGGTGGCCGATTTCGAAGGCCAGATCCGTGCAGGCCACGTCTGGGTCGCCGACCTGCAGGGAACGCTTGCGGGCTATATCGTCTGCTATCCACAACAGGACAGTCAGTTTCTGGAAAACATCGCCGTGCATCCCGACCTTTCGGGCCGGGGCATCGGGCGGCAGATGGTCGACTGGTGCGAAAACCGGGCCGTGTCGATGGGGTTGCGGACGGTCACGCTCTATACGAATGCGAAAATGACTGCCAACCTCGCGCTCTATCCGCGCCTTGGATTTCGTGAAACCGCGCGGCGGCACGAGGACGGGTTCCACCGCGTCTATTTCGAAAAGCGTCTTGCGCACGGCGGCACCACCTGAACCGGATGGCGCGGCCTCCGCGCGGCGGCGGCACGAGGCGCATCATGCGCCTGCTACGCAAACAGCGCCCGCTCAGATATCCGAAAACAGGTTTTCGCCTTCGACAAGGTCGATGCGATCCTCGCTGACCGTGCCTTCGTTGATGTCGCGGGTTTCGACCCGCCCATCGCCATACCCGATGATGACCTTGTCGCACAGATCGACAAACAATCCGTTCTCCACCACGCCCGGCATCTGGTTCAGGGCCATCGACAGTTGGCGCGCGTTGCCGATACGGCTCAGGTGCAGATCGAGGATGTAATTGCCCTCATCCGTGACAAACGGGGTGTCCCCGTTCATCCGCAACGTTATCTTGCGGCCCATCACGTCAGAGGACACCAGCAGTTCCTCCACCAGCATCTGCGTGGTGGTCCAGCCGAACGGCACCACTTCGATCGGCAGCGGGAAGGCCCCAAGGCTTCCGACCTCCTTGGCGGCATCGGCAATGATCACCACTTCCTCACTGGCCGCCGCGACGATCTTTTCATGCAGCAGCGCCCCGCCACCGCCCTTGATGAGGTTGAGGTTGCCATCGAATTCATCCGCCCCGTCGATGGTGATGTTCAGCGTCTTGGCCTCATCCAGCGTGATCACTTCGATCCCGACTTCGCGCGCCAGTTGCGCGGTGCGGGTGGATGTCGGCACGCCCTTGATCCGCAATCCGTCGTCGCGCACCATGTCGCCCAGATGGCGCACCAGCCACGCAGCGGTCGAACCTGTGCCAAGCCCCACCTTCATGCCATTTTCCACGAGGTCCGCCGCGCGTTTGGCGGCAACGTATTTTGCTTTGTCGATGGGCGACAATTCTCCGGTCATGGGGCAGTTCCTTGGGCACGGGGGCAGACAGCTTGTCGCTGTATAAGCGTTTGCACCGCGCGGGGCGAGAGACAATTCGGCCAAATCCGCCTGCATCCCGGGGCTTTGGCGCACCGCCTGCAATCACCCGGGACGACCGAACCACCATCATTGCACCAGCAGGCGTCAATCAGGCGCGTTTCGCGTTTCGTCCGGGCCCGGATAGGGCGGCGGCGGCAGCACCGACACCGTGATCTTGGGAACGGGCGGTAAGAAGACCACATTCGCGGCGGCCATGCGCGGCACGATGGCCCAGGCCAGAATGGCCAGCGCGACCCCGAACCATGCGAGCTTGTCAAAACCGTTGATCATCCTGTCACCTTTCGCCGTTGCGTGTCCTCCACATTGCGGGCAGCGTCTAAAGACGGGGTTAAACACACCGCTTTTTTCGACGAAGACGCCGCTTTCGCATGTCACTTTTCAAAAGGAGCGGGCTAAGTAGCACCCGAAGACCCCGGCCGGTCCATCGCCCCGACCTGCCCTGCATCCGCACAACCCGCCCGAATGGAGCCCGACGTCACCATGTTTCTATCCGTCTTCGACATGTTCAAGGTCGGGATCGGCCCGTCTTCCTCGCACACGATGGGGCCGATGGTGGCAGCCGCACGTTTCCTGGACGCCTTGCGCAAAGCCCCGTTCACGGTGTCGGGCGTCAAAGCCTCGCTTCACGGCTCGCTCGCCTTCACGGGCGTCGGTCACGCAACAGACCGCGCCACGATCCTTGGTCTTGCCGGGTTCCAACCCGAAACCTATGACGCCGAAAAGGCCGACAGCGCGCTGGCGCAGATCCGGGAGACCAAGACCCTGCATCCCGATGGCCTGCCCGACCTGCGCTTTGATCCCGAAACCGACCTGACCTTCGATTTCGGCCCCAACCTGCCCGGTCACGCCAACGGCATGATCCTGAGCGCGACCGACGCACAGGGCGACGTCATCCTGCAAGAGACGTATTATTCCATCGGTGGCGGTTTCGTCATGACAGAGGCCGAACTGGCCGCCGGCAAGGACACGGATGAAGGCGCGCCGGTGCCCTACCCGTTTCATTCGGCGGCCGAGATGCTTGAAATGGCGTCGATCTCGCATCTTTCCATCGCCGAGATGAAGCGCGCGAACGAACTGACCCGCCGCTCTGCCACCGAACTCGACGACGGGCTGAAGCGCCTGTGGCAGGTGATGAACGACTGCATCACGCGCGGGCTTGAAACCGACGGCATCCTGCCCGGCGGGTTGAACGTGAAGCGCCGCGCCAAGGGCATCCACGAAAAGCTGATGGCCGAACGCGGCCTCAACCAAAGCGCGCCGCACACGATCAACGATTGGATGAGCGTCTACGCCATGGCCGTGAACGAGGAAAACGCAGCCGGCGGGCAGGTCGTGACCGCGCCCACCAACGGCGCGGCGGGCGTTGTCCCGGCCACGATCCGTTATTGGCTGGACCATGTGCCCGGTGCCACCAGCAGCCGCATTCCCGAGTTCCTGCTCACCGCTGCCGCGATTGGCGGGCTTGTGAAATTCAACGCGTCCATCAGTGGCGCAGAGGCCGGGTGCCAGGCCGAAGTGGGCAGCGCCTCTGCCATGGCCGCCGCCGGTGTCTGCGCCGTCATGGGGGGCACCCCGATGCAGATCGAAAACGCAGCGGAAATCGCGCTGGAACATCATCTCGGTATGACCTGCGATCCCGTCAAGGGGCTGGTTCAGGTGCCCTGCATCGAACGCAATGGCCTCGGGGCGATCAAGGCCGTCTCTGCCGCCAGCCTCGCGCTGCGCGGTGACGGCACACATTTCGTCCCGCTTGATTCGGCGATTGAAACCATGCGCCAGACCGGGATGGACATGCATGAGAAATACAAAGAGACGTCCCTGGGCGGTCTGGCGGTAAATATTCCAAACTGCTAACGCATCGCTCCGATTGACAAATCCAGTGAGTCTCGCCCCACAAAAGGAGAGCGTTGACAGCCGCGCACAACCAAGAGTAGCGTTACGTATGACCCAAGACCGTCCCACCCTTGGCATTCTGCTGATGCTTGGCTTTTGCCTCGTGGCCCCGATGGGCGACGCCCTGGCAAAAATCCTGTCGAACAAAGTGGCATTGGGCCAACTGCTTCTTGTGCGGTTTGGCGTGCAGGCGGTCGTGCTGATCCCGATTGTCCTGATGACCCGGCGGATATGGCGCATGTCCGGGCGCGTGCTCGGGCTCACGGTCCTGCGCACCATCATGCATATCGTCGGCATCGGGATGATGGTTTCCGCCCTGTATTACCTGCCCCTGGCCGATGCGATCGCAATCGCCTTCGTGATGCCCTTCATGATGCTCTTGCTGGGGCATTACGTGCTGGGCGAAGAGGTGGGCATGCGCCGCATGATCGCCTGCGCAGTCGGCTTTGGCGGGACGCTGCTTGTCGTGCAACCCTCGTTTCAAGAGGTGGGCTGGCCCGCGCTTCTGCCGTTGGGCGTTGCGCTGAATTTCTCGCTGTTCATGCTGGTCACCCGCAAGATCGCCAAGGAAACCGACCCGATTGGCCTGCAAGCCGTCTCTGGCGTGATGGCAGTCGCCATCATGGCACCGATCATCTTCCTGATCCCCGCATCCGTCTCGCCTCTTGTCGCCTGGGATGTGGACCTGTCGACCGGCACCTGGACCCTGCTTTGGGGCATTGGCCTTGCCGGCACGCTGGCGCATTTGATGATGACGTGGTCCCTGCGGTACGCGCCGTCCGCCACGGTCGCGCCGATGCAATACCTCGAGATCCCGATTGCAACGGTCATTGGCCTGCTCGTGTTCGGCGACCTGCCCAACACCATGGCCTCGATCGGCATCGCGATCACGATTGCCTCCGGCCTCTACATCGTCTTCAGAGAGCAGGCCATAAGCCGTCGGATTGCAGCAGCGCCTCTTGAACGACGCGGCGCTGCGACACCGGCAGAATAGCCAGCATACCCGCCGCCTGCATGGCCAGCGACACGGCGCCGGTTGCAAGGTTGGATGTCCCCACCCGCGTGCCGGGCGACATGTGCACCCCGTCAATCGGCCAGTGCAACCCGGTGGATGTGCCCTGCACGGCGCGCATCGGATACAGCGACACCCGCGTGCCCTTTGCCACCGGCATGTCAAGCCGCGGCGGCACGTGCAGCACCACGTCGCTCTCTCCGACAAGGACAATGGCGCGATCCGGATAGCGGGCCAGCACGGTCATGACCGCCAAAAGATGATCCAGCTGCCCGCCCAGAAATCCAAGCCCGACAATCAGTGGCGCCGAGATCGACCGCACCGCCTTGTCGAAATCCGTGCTGTCCTGTTCGGCGATGCGATGCACCCGCGCCGGAGGCATCGCGGCGCGCGCGGCCTCCGACACCGAATCCAGGTCACCGATCAGGGCATCCGGCATCCGGCCCACCGACATCAGCCAGTCGGCCCCGCTATCGGCGGCAACCACGGTCTGGAACTCGTCCAATAAGCGCGAAAGCTGGTCATTGTCGCCATTGGCGCCACCGACAAGCAGGACTGGTTCGTCCGAGAGAACAATTGCGGTTTTCATGCCCGATTAATGCCTTTCGGCGAAACAGATCACAATCAGGTCACGAAATGATACCGTAAGTGGCACAGATTCGATGCGCTTTGGTCTTGGTAAACAGGCATCACAGCATGCGGATTTTTGGAAAGCGAGTGTCGTTATGGTCAGCTCCAATAAAATTTTAACTGTATCCTACGGTACATTTTCATGCACCCTCGAAGGCTTTGACGACTCTTTCGATACGATGAAGGCCATCGCGGAATACTTCCGCGATCTGGCGCAGGATGACAGGTATTTCGGGGCCGAACCCCCAACCCCCGATGCAGAAATGCTGGCCCGGATCGCGGAACGCGAAATCGAACGCCGTGTCGAAGCACGGTTCGAAAAGGGCAATCTGGTTCTGCGCCCGACGGACGAGACCGAGACGCCGCAAGGGGATGTCGCTCCGGAACCGTCGTCGGGCGCAGCCCTCATGGGCGCGGCCACCGGTCTGGCCGTTGCGGACGCGCTGACCGAACAGGATGACACGGATGCTGAGATCGACACCCAAGCAGTGGCAGCCTTCGATCCCGGCCCCACAGAGGTCGTGCAGCCAGACACCGACCTGACCCTCGACCCTGATCTTCAGGACGAAGACCTGTCCGAACCGCCCCAGTCAGAGCTGTCATCGGAAGACGCCCCCGAAGAAGAGGTTGACGAAAGCCTGTGGCAGGTTGAGGCCGAAGCCGAAACAGAGGTTGCAGAGGTTCAGGGCAAGGACGACGCGCAAGACAAAGACGACGCCTCCTCTGAAGAAGAGTTCAGCATCGACGCCCTGATCGCCGCGCAGCAGGACGAAGACGAAGACGAGTCCCCCGCCGTGACGGCCGAGGCGCCCCCGGTCGAGATGGAAGCGGATCACGCCGAAATCGTAGCGGACAAGCCGGAAACAACCGACACCGTCGCCGAGAAACTGCAGCGCATCCGCGCGGTGGTCGCCTCCAAATCGCAGGAAGAACCGGAATACATCGAAGACGAACACGCGATGTCAGGCCCGGATGGCGATGGCATCGACGAAAACGATGTCTTGGACATGGACTCGCACATCCCCGACTTCGACGAGTCGACAGAGGATGGCGACAGGAACATTTTCGCGGACACGATTGCAGCCCTCGTCAATGACGAGATCGCCGAAGAGGACGCGCCGGTGACGGCGCAACCAGAGCCGGAAACCGCCGCCGCGACAGACCCCGACGACGCCGAAGCGGAACTGCGCGAATTGCGCGCCAAGATCGCGCGGCTCGAAGCGCTGACCGCCGCAGCGCAAACGCCAGGCACCGCCGAAGCAGAGGAAGACACGGCCGGGGAACCGGACGCGTCCGACCTTGAAGACAGCGCACCAGAGGATGACACGGCAACGCCGCTGCCGGTTCTCGAACTGACCGAAGACGAGGCGGTGACAGACACACCGCAGCCCATCATCGCCCGCGTCAGCAAGGCCAAGCGCGCCGATGTCGAAGCGGCCCTCGCCGCAGGCACGATCGAGGCATATGACGATGACGATGCAGCTCAAGCAGAGGTCGCCGACGCCTCCCCCGCCGCAGACGCCCACCCCGTTCCCGGTGCCGATGACAGCACGCTGACACCGGAACAAGAGGCCGAACTCGCCCGTGAACTCGCCGACCTGCAGGCAGAAATCGACGAGGACGAGGACTGGAACTTCAATGTCTCCGAAGACGTGGTCGCGGACGACGCCGACAGTTCCCCGCTGCCGGAACCCGAAGACGACGCCGACGCCAATATCCGCAAGGCCGTCAAGATGACCAACCCGGCCCGCGCCCTGCTCACCGACAATGCCATCCAGGAGGATGACGCCTCGGTCGAGCGCCTGATCGATCAGACCGAAACCGAAATGGACAAGCCCGAAGGCAACCGTCGCCGCAGCGCGATTGCCCATCTCCGGGCCGCCGTCGCCGCCACCAAGGCGGATCGCCTCCTCGGGCTTGGCAAAAAGACCGTCGATGAGGAAGAACCCTATCGCGAAGACCTGGCCGATGCCGTGCGCCCGCGCCGCCCCAAGGTCACGGAGGCGCGCTCTGAACGCCCGGCCCCGGTGCGCCCCGCCCCCCTGAAACTGGTGGCCGAACAGCGCGTCGATCTTGATGACACCGAAATGGAGGCAAAACCGGTACGCCCCCGCCGCGTGATGCGCGCCGAAAGCCTGGAGGCCACCGACGACTCCGTGGGCAATGGCACCGGCTTTGCCGAATTTGCCGAAAGCCAGGGCGCACATACCCTGCAGGAACTTCTCGAGGCCGCCGCCGCCTACATGTCCTTCGTCGAAGGCCGCGACCAGTTCTCGCGCCCGCAACTGATGACCAAACTGCACCAGGCCGAGGGCGAAACCAGCTCGCGCGAAGACCGCCTGCGCAGCTTTGGCCAGCTCCTGCGCGAAGGCAAGATCCAGAAAAAAGGCGGCGGTCGCTTCGCCGCTTCGGACAGCATCGGCTTCAAACCCGACAGCCGCGCCGCCGGCTAGAACCGCGGCCAGCACCAACCACAAAAAAAGGGCCGCTCAGGCCCTTTTTTCGTCTCTGCATGTCATCCCGTCGGGATTTGACCGCTCGCTGCCCGCAAATGCGCGATCCGCACAGACCGCGTCGGGCAAGTCACGTCTGATCGTTGGCTTCCGGGTCTTCCTGGCCAATGCCCTTGAAGACAAACTTGAAAGGCAGCACCCAGACGATGCCCAGCGCCACATAGACCAGAAGCTCGATCCAGAACGCAGGGCGATCCAGCATGTTCAACACGGTGACACAGGCGACCACGTAGGCCGGCATGCCAACCAGCAAGATCACCAAAGACCAGCGTTTGCGCGCCTTGTAGCTCAGGGCCATGAAGCTCTCCTGTCACATCCTCAATCGGCGAACGGGTCGGTCACGAGGATCGTGTCGTCCCGCTCCGGTGATGTGGACAGTAGTGCGACCGGGCATTCGATCAATTCCTCGACCCGCCGCACGTACTTGATGGCTTCCGCAGGAAGATCGGCCCAGGACCGCGCGCCTTCGGTCGATTGCGACCAGCCCGGCATCTCTTCATAGATCGGAACGCAGCGCGCCTGCTGCTCGGCGGCGGTCGGCAGGTAGTCCAGCCGCGTCCCGTCCAGATCGTAGCCGACGCATATCTTCAACGTCTCGAACCCGTCCAGCACGTCCAGCTTGGTCAGGGAAATCCCGTTCACACCGCTCGTCGCGCAGGTCTGCCGCACAAGACAGGCATCGAACCAGCCGCAGCGCCGCTTGCGGCCGGTCGTCGTGCCAAACTCGTGCCCGCGCTCCCCCAGACGCTGACCGTCGGCATCCTCCAACTCGGTCGGGAACGGCCCCTCGCCCACGCGGGTGGTATAGGCTTTGACGATGCCCAGAACATAGTCGATCGCCC
>CAYZAD010000069.1:0-13256 GCA_964476315.1 uncultured Rhodobacterales bacterium | reverse complement strand
AGGGCCCGATCTTCTGCCAGCTTCTGATGGCAGACGAGATCAACCGCGCCTCCCCGCGTACGCAATCCGCGCTGCTGCAGGCGATGCAGGAAAAGGTGGTCACGGTCGCCGGCGAAACGCGTCCTCTCGATGCACCGTTCCATGTGCTTGCCACGCAAAACCCCATCGAACAGGAAGGCACCTATCCCCTGCCAGAAGCCCAGCTTGACCGCTTTCTTGTGCAGATCGACGTGCAATACCCGGATCGGACAACCGAAAAGGAAATTCTCCTGGCCACCACCGGCGCGGAAGAAGCCGAAGCCTACGAGGTGTTCACGGCGGATGAATTGATCGCCGCACAAAAGCTGCTGCGCAGAATGCCGGTTGGCGATGCGGTGGTCGAAATGGTGCTGGATCTTGTCCGCGCTTTCCGGCCCAATGATCCCCTTGCAGGCGAACGGGTAAAAGACACGGTTGCATGGGGCCCCGGCCCACGTGCGGCACAGGCGTTGATGCTGACGGTCAGGGCCCGTGCCTTGCTCGAAGGGCGACTGGCCCCGGCACCGGAAGACGTGATCAACATGGCGCGGCCTGTTCTGACCCACCGGATGGCGCTGACGTTCTCGGCCCGCGCACGGGGTGAAGACCTTGGAGCGCTTATCGACGATGTGGCACATGGCTTGGTCGCCACAGAGGCGGCTGCGTGACACAGATCACCGCCCTTCGCCAACGATCCGAGGAAGAAGCCGCCAAGCTTCCGGCGCTTTTGGCGCGGGCAGAACACCTGGCGGGAACTGTTCTGCTGGGAGACCATGGGCGACGGCGATCCGGGCTGGGGGATGATTTCTGGCAGTACCGTCCGATGCAGCAAGGCGATGCACTGCGCGATATTGACTGGCGGCGGTCCGCCCGCAGCGACACCCAATTCGTGCGCGAGCGTGAGTGGCAGATCGCCCAAAGCGTGATCCTCTGGGTCGATCAGGCAGCATCGATGCGGTTTGCCTCGGACGACAATCTGCCCACCAAGGCCGACCGCGCGCGAACGCTTGCACTGGCCAGCGCGATCTTGCTCGTGCGCGGCGGCGAACGTGTGGGCCTGACCGGGTTTGACCTGCCCCCCCGACGTGGACAGGCACAGATCACCCGCCTGGCCGAGATGCTCTCGGTGGATCAAGGCGAAGATTACGCAGAACCCGAAGCGCGCGGTATGATCCCGCAATCGCGTGCGATTTTCTTTTCCGATTTCCTGAACAACCCTGAACCCGTTGAGGCTGCGCTGGCCAAGGCGGCCGACCGTGGTGTTCGCGGTGCGTTGGTGCAAATCCTCGACCCGAGCGAAGAATCGTTCCCGTTTGACGGTCGCACGATCTTTCAAAGCGTTGGCGGCGGATTTGTGCACGAAACCCTCAAGGCTGGCGATTTGCGGTCGCGCTACCTAGATCGTCTGGCAGAGCGCAAGGATCGACTTGAGCAGTTGTCGCGGCTCACGGGCTGGCAATACCTCTGCCACCACACAAGCGACAGTGCGCAGTCCGCACTTCTTTGGATTTACCGCGCGATGGATGGGGCTCACGGATGACGCTTTTTGGTATCGGCTTTGCGACCCCCTGGCTTTTGTTGGCATTGCTGACGCTGCCAATCCTGTGGCTGATCCTGCGCGCCGTGCCACCCGCGCCCATCCGCCGATTGTTTCCGGGTGTTGTGCTGCTGCTTGGACTGAAAGACGACGATCAGGTCAGTGACAGAACGCCTTGGTGGCTGCTGCTGTTGCGCATGCTTGCCGTAGCCGCTCTGATCATCGGTCTTGCGGGGCCGATCCTCAATCCGGATACCGATGACATGGCGCGCAGCGATGCGCCATTGCTTGTGGTGATGGATGGGTCATGGGCCAGTGCCGCAAGCTGGCGCGCCCGGACACAGGCGCTGGACGGTTTGCTGGCGCAGGCGGCGCGCGATGACAAACGCGTGGCTTTGCTGAAACTGAGCGCGCCGGAGCCAACCACCTTTCAGGCTGCCGACGACCTCCGCGCACGCCTTGTCGGTTTATCCCCCGAACCGTGGGAGCCGGGGCCAGAGCAGACCGAGCGCACCATTACCTTGCTGCCCGACGGTGATTTCGACACCTATTGGCTGTCGGATGGACTGGCGCGGGACAGCCGCGAGGCACTGCTGGCCGAACTGGACGGACGTGGCACCGTGACGGTTTTCGAGGCTGGTCAGACGATCCTTGGGCTCGCCCCTGCCCGGTTCGAAGACGGCACCATCGTGTTGACAGCCATTCGCGCCCAGACAGGCAGCGAGCGGGAAATCACGATCCTGGCGCAAGGTCGCGATCCGGCTGGAAATCCGGCGGTTCTGGCGCGGGCGAATGCCGTTTTCGAGGCCGAGAACGCCACGGCAGAGACCGCGTTGGCGCTGCCCTCTGAACTGCGCGCGCGCATCACGCGGTTCGAGATCGAGGGCAATCGCAGCGCCGGGGCGACCACGCTGCCCGATGACAGCCTGCGTCGCCGCGAGGTGGCCCTGATCGCAGGGCGTGAGGATCGCGAAGGTCTGCAACTGCTCTCTCCCTTGCATTACCTGCAGAAAGCGCTGGAGCCGAGCGCCGACCTGTTGAACGGCGCATTGATGGATGTGATCCCGGCAAATCCTGACGTGATCGGCCTGGCTGACGTTGCCACGCTTGGGCTTGCCGAACAGGACGCGGTGCTGGAGTGGATCGAAAACGGGGGTATCCTCTTGCGTTTTGCCGGTCCGCGGCTTGCCGCAAGTGATGTCAGTCGCGACGAAGAAGACCCGTTGATGCCGGTGCGCCTTCGGGCCGGTGGGCGCAGCGTCGGTGGTGCGATGAGTTGGGGTGAACCCAAATCGCTGGCCGCCTTTTCCGAGGACAGCCCTTTCTTTGGTTTGAACATTCCACAGGATGTCACGGTCTCGGCCCAGGTCATGGCGCAACCCGACCCGGCACTGGCCGAGCGCGTGATCGCACAACTGACCGATGGCACGCCGTTGGTGACGCGCAAATCGGTGGGACAGGGGCAGATCATCCTGTTTCACGTCACAGCCAATGCCGAATGGTCATCCCTTCCCCTGTCTGTCTTGTTCGTTCAAATGCTGGAACGTCTGGCGATTGCCTCGGGATCGTCTGCGCAACCCAGCGCGGAAGACCTGGCAGGTACGATCTGGCAACCGAACATGGTGCTTGATGCCTTTGGAACGTTGAACGACGGCAGCACCCTGCCCGGCGTGACCGGGGAGGATCTCGTGACTGCGCCCTTGGGAATGGACCTTCAGCCCGGCCTTTATCAAAGCCAGGATCGTGCTTTGGCGCGCAACGTGCTGACGGCAGACTCCGAACTCATCCCGGCCAGCTGGCCCTCTGACATCTCGGTCGAAGGGTTGACCCAGTCCGAAGAAACACCACTGGCCGGTTGGTTGCTGGCGGCTGCGATTGCCTTGTTGCTGGCGGACATCGTCGCTTCGCTATTCCTGTCCGGTCGCCTGTCCGGCCCGCGTGCAACGACGGCGGCCGGTCTGATCGTCGCCGGACTTATGATGCCCGTCACACCGGCGCATGCTCAGTCCGAAGACGATCTTTTTGCACTGGCAACGACCGCAGAGGTGACATTTGCGCATGTCGTCACCGGGGATGACCGATTGGACCAGGTGGCACAGGCCGGATTGCGGGGATTGTCAGAGACGCTCTTTTTCCGCACGTCGGTCGAACCGGCCGATCCAGTTGCTGTGAACCTTGAAACCGATGAGCTTGCCTTTTTTCCGTTCCTCTATTGGCCCATCACCCCGGACCAGCCCACACCGTCAGCCGAGGCCTATGCCAAGCTGAACACTTATCTGCGATCCGGCGGGATGATCATGTTCGACACGCGGGATGCCGATATTGCACGGTTCGGAACGGGCAGCCCGAATGGTCGCAAGCTGCAACAGCTTGCCGCGCCGCTGGATATTCCACCGCTCGAGCCGATCCCGGCGGATCACGTCCTGACGCGTACCTTTTACCTGATCCAGGATTTTCCCGGTCGCCACAACAGCCGCGACGTCTGGGTCGAAGCCGCCCCGCCCGATGCAGAGCTTGTCGAAGGCATGCCGTTCCGCAATCTCAACGATAACGTGACGCCTGTGATCATCGGGGGCAACGATTGGGCCTCGGCCTGGGCGATGGACCGTCAGGGAAATGCGCTTTATCCGGTGGGACGTGGGTATTCCGGCGAACGGCAGCGCGAAATCGCGTATCGCTTTGGCGTCAATCTGGTCATGCACGTGCTGACCGGCAACTACAAATCCGATCAGGTGCACGTGCCTGCGCTTCTTGACAGATTGGGGCAGTGATGACCGGAAGTCTTGTATTCGATCCACTCTTGCCGTGGATGGTGATTGCCGTGCTGGCCGCCCTGGCCGCGGCGGGCATTGGGCTGGCGCTGTGGCGCGGGCTACAGGGCTGGGCCCTGCGCGCGCTGGCCGCGTTGGTTGTTCTCGGCGCCTTGGCGCAACCCTCTTACCAGATCGAAGACCGTGCGCCGCTGTCGAACATCGTGTTGATTGTCGAAGACAAAAGCGCCAGCCAATCCCTTGGGGACAGATTTGACACCACCACAAATGCATCGGTCGCACTGGCAGCACAGCTGAACGCGCGTCCGAACATGGAAATCCGCCGGATCGAAGTTGGCGACGGCGAAGGAGATACCGGCACCTTGCTGATGTCTGCGCTGTCGGATGCGTTGGCAGAAGAACCCCGTGGACGCATCGCGGGCATCTTCCTGCTGAGCGACGGCAGATTGCACGATCTGGAACGCACGCCGGATTTGCCTGCACCGATGCATCTGCTGCTGACCGGAAAGGATACTGACTGGGACCGGCGTTTGATCGTCAAGAACGCGCCCGCTTTTGCCATCCTTGGCGAACCGGTGACACTGACGCTGAGGGTTGAGGATGACGGCGCTGCCCCGGATGAGACCCAGACCGTGATCGATATCTCGGTCGACGGGGAAGAGCCGCAACGCTTTGAAATGCCGATAGGTCAGGACATCGAGCTGCCGATCACCCTGCCGCATGGCGGGTTGAACGTGATCCAGTTCACGGTGCCCGAGGCCGAGGGCGAACTGACGGATCGCAACAACACCGCATTGGTGCAGATCAACGGTGTCCGCGACCGCCTGCGCGTGCTTCTTGTCAGCGGTGAACCGCATGCCGGGGGGCGGACATGGCGGAACCTTTTGAAGTCCGACAGTTCGGTTGACCTTGTGCACTTCACCATCCTGCGTCCGCCGGAAAAGCAGGACGGCGTTCCGGTCACCGAACTGTCTTTGATCGCGTTTCCGACACGCGAGCTCTTTCTGGAAAAGATCGAAGACTTCGATCTCATCATCTTTGACCGCTACAAGCGCCGCGGCATCCTGCCTGCGATCTATCTTGATAATGTGCGCAACTATGTCGAGGAAGGCGGCGCGGTCCTGATCGCCGCTGGCCCCGACTTTGCCAGTGCCGACAGCATCTACCGATCGCCTTTGGCCGATATCCTGCCCGCTGAACCCACGGCACGTGTCATCGAACGTGGTTTTCAACCCAGCATCACCGACCTTGGCCAGCGCCACCCGGTGACATCCGGTCTGGCGGGGTCTGACACCTGGGGCCGCTGGATGCGCCAGATTGAGGTCGAACCGGTCGGTGGTGACGTGGTGCTGAGCGGTATCGATGACAAACCCCTGCTGGTGCTTGACCGGATTGGCGAAGGGCGCGTGGCGCTGATCGCGTCTGACCATGCCTGGCTTTGGTCGCGCGGGTTCGAGGGTGGCGGCCCGCAACTGGACCTGTTGCGCCGGCTGGCTCACTGGATGATGAAAGAACCCGAGCTTGAGGAAGAGGCGCTTTGGGCCGAACCGACCGGACAAACCATGCGCATCATTCGCAGAACGCTGGACGATACGATCGGGCCTGTGACCATCACACGGCCTGACGGCACCGAGGAAGAGATCATCCTTGACGAAGCGACGCCCGGCCGTTTCGAAGCGCTCTATACCGGGCCGGAAATCGGGCTTTACCGATTGGCCGAAGGGGATGAGACCGCTGTTGTCGGTCTTGGCCCTGCGGCCCCGAGAGAGTTCGAAGAAACGATTGCCAGTGGCGCTGCGCTTGAACCGCCCATCGAGGCAACGCGGGGCGGCGTGCGCCGGTTGGAAGAGGGTGTGCCCACGATCCGTGCCGTTGGCGAAGGACGCCCTGCGGCCGGGCGGGGATGGATCGGCATTACCCCGCGCGAGGCGTTTGAAACGCTGGATGTCACACAAACACCTTTGATGCCGGGGTGGCTGACACTCTTGCTCGCGTCTTTCCTGATCCTTGCGGCATGGTTGCGCGAGGGTCGGCGACAGTAGCCGCGCATCTGCGTGGTGGCAGCCAAGATGTGAAAAAAGAAGAAACCCGGCTCCTGAACCAGAGCCGGGTTTGTCATTTGGACCAGTTCAGGTCTGGATCAGCTGCCAAGCCGGTCTTCAAGGATTTCACGGAAATCGCTGTAGCTCATGTTCGAATGGGTTGTGCCGTCAATAACGAAGGACGGCGTAGAGCTGATGCCGTGCTCGTCGGCATTGGCCTGATACCATTCGATCAGGGAACGCGCCTTGTCGCCGTCGCTCAGACACGCCTCGAGTTGTTCGTTTTCAAGCCCGGCAATCCGTCCGATCTTGCGCAACTCGTCAGCGATGGCGGCTTCGGAACCGGCTCTGCTCCAGGAGCTTTGCTGCTGGTACAACAGATCGGTGATCCCAAAGAACCGGTCTTCGCCACCGCAGCGCGCAATCATCGATCCCCATAGACCATAGCGGTCGAAATACACCTCGCGGTAGATGAACTTCACTTTCCCGGTGTCGATGTAATCGGCCTTGAGATCCTTGAAGATCCCTGTGTGGAACGTCGCGCAATGCGGGCAGGTATAGGAGGCATACTCGATCACCTCTACCGGTGCGTCTGCCGATCCCAGGACCATTTCCTGAATGACCACGTCTTCGCCCGTGCTTTCTTGCGCATTCGCAGCACCCGGCAGCACAACTTCCGGCCCTGTGGCGGTTGTGGTCGTGTTGCTGGGTTGCGTGAACCACCACCCGGCCCCGCCGGCCAGCGCCACGGCCAGCGAAATCATCATCAAGCGTTGTTGCATTGGAATACCCTCGGTTCGTTACGATCAGACCTAGGTCCGATGTTGTGATTTGGAATAGACGTTGCTGGCCAAACGTTCCAGAGCGCTGCGCAGATCATCATTCTTGACATCGCTGGCAATCTGCCGTGCTTGCGGTGAGATGTCCGCCGGTGCGTGATCGGTACGGCCCTTGGGGCGATGGTCAAAGCTGACCTGGCCTTCCGAAAAACCAGTGCTGGCGGTCTGGGTGATGCGGAGCTTTGAAATCGCATTATAGCCGTAGACAGCGTTCACCCTTTCGCGAATCTGCTCTTTCTGCATTTCCAGCATCGGCGCGTTTGCCCCGGTGGTGAGCAAGGTCAGGGTCGCGCCAAAGCCACCGCGCCCATAGCGTATTTCGACCGGTCGGCTGATCGCCGCGACGGACTCGCCCGCGATCTCGGCCCAATGGGTCAGGATGCGCGACTGCGCAAAGCCGCGTGTTTCAGACGTTTTGCGGATCTGAGACTGCAAAAGGCTCGACGTCCGTTTGAACCCCTTTGTCTGACCCGTGCGCGGCGGCATGTTTGACTCCTTGCGTTTGACACTATCTTAGTGGCGCGACCGATCTGCAACCAGCCCACAAATGACCCCCAGGATCAAAGGAATGTCAGACCTGCGTGAAGACCCTGATCCGCAGGCGCTGCTGGACTGGTACGACCGCCACGCGCGCCAGATGCCTTGGCGCGTGGGGCCTGCGGACAAGCTCCGTGGTGTCCGGCCCGACCCCTACCGCGTCTGGATGTCCGAGATCATGCTGCAACAGACCACGGTTGCGGCGGTCAAAAGTTATTTCGAAGCTTTTACCGCAAGATGGCCTACGGTAAGCGATCTGGCTCTGGCCGACGATGCCGACGTGATGTCGGCCTGGGCCGGTCTGGGTTACTATGCCCGCGCAAGGAACCTTTTGAAATGCGCGCGCGTCGTGCATCACGAATTCGGAGGTGTCTTTCCAGACAGCTATGACGCCCTGCTGGAACTGCCCGGTATCGGCCCCTACACGGCGGCGGCCATTTCATCGATTGCCTTCGATGTGCCTGCAACCGTTCTGGACGGAAATGTCGAACGGGTGATGGCACGGCTGTACGATGAACACACGCCCTTGCCTGCGGCAAAACCGATCCTGATGGAATTCGCAGCCCGCCTGACGCCATCAGAGCGCCCCGGCTGCTATGCGCAGGCTGTCATGGATCTGGGCGCCACGATCTGCACTCCGCGCAATCCGGCTTGCGGGCTATGCCCGTGGCGGGCGAACTGCGCCGCGTGGGATGCGGGATCGGCTCGGGATTTGCCAAAGAAGACCCCCAAGAAGCGCAAGCCGACGCGGTACGGGATTGCCTATCTTGCGCAACGGGTCGATGGCGCGTGGCTTTTGGAACGGCGACCCGACAGCGGACTGCTGGGCGGCATGCTGGGTTGGCCCGGCAGCGAATGGGGCGATGCCCCGGAAGAGGCACCGCCGATCCGGGCCGAATGGCGTGACCTGCCCGCCGAAGCGCGCCATACCTTCACCCATTTTCACCTTCGGCTTGCCGTGAAAACCGCGTTGGTCCCGATGGACCGGACCCCTGCGCGTGGCGAATTCGTGCCCTCGGACGTGTTTGACCCCAATGATCTGCCCACAGTGATGCGCAAGGCCTATGCACTGACACGGGGCAAATGAGGGACGCGCCCGAAAAGTCGCCACGTCAGTCTTGGTGATGCACGACGGCATTTGTTAGGCTTTCACCAAAAAACCGCGAGCACCCTGAATGACTGACAGCACTCTTGAACAAAGCGACATGCGCCTGCCGCTCAGGGCCGCCTTACCGTTCTGGCTGTCCCTGATGACGATCCCGCTTGTTGCGATCAGTGCTTTTTTGGGCGGCGTCTGGGTTATCGTGCCCATGGTCACCGCCTGGGGCGTGTTTGCATTTCTTGACGCCACACTTGGGCTGAATACTGACAATCTTGATCCCCAAACCAGGGACTCGGCGCTGTTCTGGCATCGTTTGATCACGTTGATCTGGGCACCTTTACAGTTCCTGATGGTGTTTGGTCTTGTTTGGTACGTGCCACGGGCAGACCATCTGGGCGTGCTCGAAATCTACATGATTTGCCTCGGGATGGGCGTTGTGTCAGGCAGTGTCGGGATCGTCTATGCGCATGAACTGATGCATCAGAAAAACAGGCTCGAACGCACTCTGGGCGATCTGTTGATGACCATGACCCTTTACGGGCATTTCCGGTCAGAGCATTTGCTGGTGCATCACCGCCATGTCGGCACACCGCGCGATCCTGTAACGGCGCGATACAACGAAAGCTTCTGGCGCTTTTATCCGCGTGTCCTGAAGCAATGCCTCGTGTCTGCCTTTCGGGCCGAACGCGACATGCTGGCACGCAAGAACCTGCCCTGGTGGCATCACACCAATCCGTTCTGGCGATATTGGGGATGGCAAGCCGCGTTCCTTGCGCTGGCCTTTGCGCTGGGGGGATGGATCGGGCTTTTGGTTTTTGTCGGTCAGGCGCTTGCCGCCATATTCCAGTTGGAACTGGTCAATTACGTGGAGCATTACGGCCTGACACGAAAATATCTTGGCAACGGCAAATACGAACACGTCAAACCGCATCACAGCTGGAACGCGACCCACACGGCGTCGAACTGGTACCTGATCAACCTGCAACGTCATTCAGACCATCACTACAAGCCGGACAGGCGGTTCCCGCTGTTGCAGACCTATGATGAGAGCGAAGCGCCGCAATTGCCGCACGGCTATCCGGTGATGACCTTTTTCGCGCTTTTCCCGCGCAAATGGCGGGCCATCATGAACCCCCGCGTGCGCGCGTGGCGCGACACGTATTATCCCGAGATCGCGGATTGGTCGGCCTACAACAAGGCCCGGCACGGTTTGTAAACCGTTGTCGGGCCCTGGTCTTTCCAACAGTCTGAATTTGCGCCGTTACCGGATGACGCAGCGTTTAGAGTTCGGCAAGCAGCGCTTCGCCGCCTGACACTTCGCAGACGCCGGGGTTTTCCTCGACATGCAATTTGGTAACGGTGCCGTCTTCGACCAGCATCGCGTACCGCTTGGAGCGCGCGATCAGGCCAACAGGCGGCGCATCGAAATCCATGCCAAGCGCCTTGGTAAACGTACTTTCCGCATCGCCCAGCATGGTGATTCCGGCCGCTGTCGCGCCGGTCGCTTCGCCCCAGGCCTGCATCACGAACGGATCATTGACAGACACGCAGATGATTTCGTCCACGCCCTTGGCATCGAATTGATCCTTGGTGCGGATAAAGCTTGGCACATGCGCGGAATGACCGGTCGGGGTGTAGGCGCCCGGCACGGCAAAGATCACAAGTTTCTTGCCTTTGGCGTGGTCTGCCAAGGACACTGCTTCGGGGCCTTCGGCACCCATCTTTACCAAATTAGCGGTCGGCAGTTTGTCGCCAGCTGCAATCGTCATAGTCTGTCCTCGCTCAAGAATTGCATTTCCGTCCCAACGCCATATAGGGTCGCGCCGAAAGAGACCAATGCCCGCGCACAAAAAGGGACACGGAATGAGCCACGTAATTGTCATTGGGGCCGGTCAGGCCGGGTCCTCCTGTGTGGCACGCCTGCGCGCCAAGGGCTTCGAGGGCGAGATCACATTGATCGGCGAAGAACCGGTTCCCCCATACCAACGCCCGCCCCTGTCAAAAGCCTATCTGCTCGGCGAGATGGAGCGCGAACGGCTCTACCTGCGGCCCTCCGAATTCTACGACGACCAGAACATCATGCTCCGGCTCGGAACGCCGGTGACGTCTGTCGATGCAGCGGCGAAAACAGTGCGCCTTGGCGAAGAGACTTTGGCTTTTGACGACCTTGTCCTGACCACAGGGTCCACGCCGCGACGTCTTCCCGCCTCCGTCGGTGGCAACCTTGACGGCGTGATGGTGGTGCGCGGACTGGCCGATGTGGATGCGATGGCCCCCCATTTTCAGCAGGGCGCAAAGGTCTTGATCGTTGGCGGCGGCTATATCGGGCTTGAAGCGGCCGCGGTGGCCGCGAAGATGGGATTGAAAGTCACACTTGTGGAAATGGCAGAGCGGATTCTGCAACGTGTCGCGGCCCCGCAAACATCGGACTATTTCCGCGCGCTGCACCGATCCAAGGGTGTCGATATCCGCGAGGGCGTGGGGCTTGACCACCTGACGGGCAAAGATGGCACCGTTACCGGCGCTGTGCTGAGTGACGGAAGCAGCATTGATGTCGATTTCGTGCTGGTAGGCGTGGGCATCGTGCCCAACACACAACTGGCCGAAGCCGCGGGCCTTGCGCTGGAGAACGGGATCAAGACGGATGAATTCGGGCGCACATCCAATCCGCATATCTGGGCGGCTGGCGATTGCGCGTCGTTTCCGTGGAAGGGCGAAAGACTGCGCCTGGAAAGCGTGGGCAACGCGATCGATCAGGCAGAATGTGTGGCCGACAATATCATGGGAGCCGAAACGCCCTATACGCCTAAACCGTGGTTCTGGTCGGATCAGTTCGATGTGAAATTACAGATCGCAGGGCTGAACACGGGTTATGACCACGTGGTGACCCGTGATGGCACGGATGGCGCGCAATCGCATTGGTACTATGCAGGCGAGAGCCTTCTTGCCATCGACGCAATGAATGACCCGCGTGCGTATATGGTGGGCAAGCGCCTGATCGAGGCAGGCAAATCCCCCGCTCCGGCAACCGTGAGCGATCCGGACACCGACCTCAAGGCACTGTTGAAGGCGTGAGGATCATCGCCGGAAGGTGGCGTGGGCGGCCTCTGGCCAATGTGGGCAAGGGCGACCCCGGCGCGCATCTGCGCCCGACGACGGATCGTGTCCGCGAAAGCCTGTTCAACATGCTGGCAGGGGGGCGTTTTGGCGACCCGTTCACAGACGCGCATGTGCTTGATCTATTCGCCGGAACAGGCGCGCTTGGCCTCGAAGCCTTGTCGCGCGGGGCGCAAAGCGCAGTGTTTGTGGATGACGGGCGCAAGGCACAAGCGCTGATCAAGGCGAATATCAAAACCCTTGGATGCGAAAACACACGCGTGATCAGCCGCGATGCCACGCGGCTGCCAAAATGCGATGGACCTGCGGCAGACCTCGTGTTCCTGGACCCGCCTTATGGCAAGGGCCTTGGCCAGACAGCACTTGCATCGGCTGTTGCGGGCGGGTGGTTGCAGGATGGCGCCCTGATCGTTTGGGAGGACAGCGCACCGCAGGCCGCACCAGAGGGCTTTATCAGGCGTGACACGCGGCGGTATGGCGACACGCATGTGACGGTCTTGCGATTTGGTGATGATGAGCAACCATGATAGCTTTGCACCATGTCTATTTTTGTACCCACCGCAGACACGCTGCGCGACCTTGACGACAGAACACGGGTTGAAACGCGGCCGCCCGCAAAGGGCGGGCCGGTCCTGATGGCGGATTGCACAACGCCGATTGCCGGTGAAACCCTGCTTTCGCTGCTGTGGAAACGGTGGGACGGACCCGAAACCTGACCTGAACAAGATCAAGGCAAGGCATCGCGCCTTGCCTCGACACTGACGGGCGGGTTTTCGGGATGTCAGCCGTCGGCGGGCACACCGTCGCTGCGTGTTTCTGCGACTGCCGCTTTTGCATCTTCGACCAGTTGCATCGCATCCAGACCCTTGGCCGTCATATCGGCGATCCAATCCTCGATCACGGCCTCGCCCAATTCCACGATACGGGCAGTTTCTTCTTCGCTCAGCGTTGCGATTTCGTTTCCGGCCTCTTCCATGAGCGCCTTGCCATCCTTGTCCCCCATGTCGTGCGCACGGCCTGCCATGGCAGAGGTTTCAAGGCCTGAATTGGCGTCGATGACCGCCTTCAGATCGTCCGGCAGCGCGTTGTAACTGTCCTTGTTCATCGCCCAGATGAAATAGAGATTGTAGAGCGACTTGTCCCCCGCGACATCGGTGTGGCTGTCCGTCAACTCGTCCAGCTTCAGCGACGGCGACATCTCCCAGGTGATCACTCCGCCATCGACCACCCCTTTGCTAAGCGCTTCGGGGAATTGCGGCACGGGCAGGCCGATGGGTTCAGCCCCCAACTTGT
>CAYZAD010000068.1:0-13494 GCA_964476315.1 uncultured Rhodobacterales bacterium | reverse complement strand
CGCCGCTGCTCAGTGACGGCACCATCGCCAGCGTCACGCCGCTCTCCAACGAAGGCGAGCTGATGGGCGCGCCGCATGCCTGCGCCGGCGTTTCGCTGCGCGACACCGAGGTCGATCGCGTGGATGCGGCGCTGGCGCCTCATGCGCGGTCCCACGACTTGCCCTCCCTGCCCACGGGAACGGGGTTCTGCATGGCGCTGTCACCGCTCTGGCTGCGCGAGGTGCCGCGCCTCGATGACGGGTTTGGCCGGGGCTACGGCGAAGAGGTGGACTGGTGCCAGCGCACCCGTGCCCTGGGCGGGCGGCATGTCTGCCAGACGGGGCTCTTTGTGGGGCATGTCGGGGCGGCCAGCTTTGGGCGTGCCGCGCGGCGCGCATTGCGCGAGAAAACCGCGCCGATCCTGTCGC
The DNA here is from genome assembly GCA_964476315.1 of uncultured Rhodobacterales bacterium. Taxonomy (GTDB): domain Bacteria; phylum Pseudomonadota; class Alphaproteobacteria; order Rhodobacterales; family Rhodobacteraceae; genus Marivita. The sequence goes on along the minus strand of CAYZAD010000068.1, from coordinate 13,086 downwards.
GGCGCTGGCCGAGATTCGACACGGATGTGGCACAAACCCTGATGCATGACCCGCTGGTCGACGCACGGCTGCGGGCGGGGCTGATCTGGGCGCGGGCGCGCCTGGGCAAATCCCCCCTGCCCGTCTACCTGGCGCATTCCCTGGGCGGAGGCACGCAGCGCTGGCTTGCGCAGCGCCTGGGCACGCATCCGGTGGCGGTGGTGCTGCGCGTCGGGGGCGCGCAGCGCTGGCAGATCGAGCTTCACACCCGGTCGGGGATCACCCGCGCCGCGACGGACAGTTTTGCCGATCTCATGACCCTGCTGAAACCGGCAGGCGCGCGCAGCGTGGTCTATGCCTGTGCGGTGGGGGATCCGAGGCCCGAGGAAATCCCGTTCCGCCTGCTCGACCTCTGTGCCGGCGGGCATGGGCTCGACATGCAGTTCCACGATTATTTCCCGCTGAACCGCGATTACACCTTTCGCAGCGCAACAGAGCCTGCGTGGCATGCGCTCTGGCGTCCGGCGCTGGACCGGGCGGACCACCTGACGGTCTTTTCCAATGCGGCGCGCCGGATCGTGGCGCGGGCGCATCCGGACCTGGCGCATAAGCTGCGTCTGCGCCCCCACGGCCCCCTGGGGCCAGTGCCCCGGCTGACACCCGCATGTGCAGACCGCCCGGTGATCGGCGTGCCGGGGCATCTCAATGCGCAGAAGGGTGCCGCGGTGGTGGCGGCGCTGGCGCGGTGTCTCGACCGGAGCCGGGAGGCGCGCATCGTCGTGCTGGGAGAGGTGGCGCCCGAGTGCCCCGTGCCACGGTCGGTCACCGTGCTGGGCGGGTACCGTCTGGAGGACCTGCCGCATCTGGTGGCACGCCACCAGATCGGCATCTGGCTGATCCCGTCGCTCTGGCCCGAGACGTTCTCCTATGTCACGCAGGAATCGCTGGCCACCGGGCTGCCGACGGTCGGCTTCGATCTGGGCGGGCAGGGCGAGGCGCTGCGCCGTGCCGCAAATGGCCATGTGGCGGCCGAGATGGATGTCGCGGCGCTTCTTGCCGTGTTGCGGGCGCTGCCGGACTGGCCGGCTGGTGACGCAGAAACAGCCTCTGTTTCGCTGCGAAGCAGGGTGTTTCGGAGGCTGCAGGCATGACGGGTATCCTCTCGAAATTAGGTCCGGATCGGCCCTATTGTTTCGCGCGCGAAACATTGGGTCCGCTTCGGACCTATTTCCACATCGTGTCAGGGGACCTTTCTGACGTGTTTGAAGGGTCGGGGGCTGCTCTGCGGTGTCCACCGGTCGGTGCTTTTCTTCCTAGCGGCACCCCAACTGTGTCTGCCGCCTCAGAGGTCGCTCAGGATGTCCCGGTGCCAGCGCGCAAGGCCGAGGCCCGCCAGCAGCGCAAACCCCAGTCCCAGCGCCAGCAGGTAGACGGGGCTGGCATAGCTGGCGTCATAGCCGGGATAGAGCCCGCGCCGCACGAGGCCCACGACATGTATCAGCGGGTTCCACCACAGCAGGTCGCGCCAGGGCAGGGGGACCGACTCAACGGTGAAGAAGACCCCCGAAACCAGGAACATCGGGCGCATGAGAATGGCCCAGAGGCGCTGCCACAGGGGCAGAAGGCCGATCAGCAGACAGTTCATGGCACCGATGCCAAGGGCCAGCACCATCAGAAGCCCTGCGGCCTGCGCCAATGTGGCAATGTCCGGCGTGGCGCGTGTTTCGCCAAGAAACAGGATGCCGGCGATCAGCAGGCTGGCCACGGCCACCTGCGTGCCGGCCGCCAGCAGAAAGCGCGCCAGCAGCGCATCCATCACCCCCACCGCCGGATAGGCAAAAAGCGGCCGCGAGAAGTTCAGCGCCTGGGCCAGCCTGTTCGTGATGTCCGAAAAGGCGAGAAACGGCAAAAGCCCCGACGCGTAGAACAGTGGAAAGCTGGTGCCGAGGGCAGGTGCCTGAAAGGTGATCGCAAAGATGACCGACAGCAGCGCTATGCCCAGAAGCGGCTCTATCACGGCCCAAAGGTATCCTCCGGGCACCCGTCCATGGGTGGTTGCCATTTCCCGCAGGAGCAGGGCGCAGACCGCGCGCCAGGTGCTGGTGCGCGTGCTGTGAGGGGGCAAGCCTGCGGGAGGGCCGCGCATGGGACTGTCCGTTCAGGTGAAACACGCTATGCGGGAATTGATACCCCATGACTCTCGTGAAATCAATCCCGGCGGATCCCTCCGTCCCGTTTCACGGCACCATATCGGGGGTGTTGCCCGCCTCTCCCGCGATGCTGCCGCCCCGGGCGCACTGGCGCAGGCGGCACATCTGGCTGGCGCTGTCCTGTCTGGTCTGCGTGCTGCTGCCGGTTGTGCTGAGCGCCTGGTATCTCTGGATGCGGGCGGCGGATCAATACGCCTCCGAGGCGGGCTTTGCCGTGCGCCGCGAAGAGACCGGGGCCGCGATCGAGATGCTGGGCGGGCTGACGGGCCTGTCCGGGGCCGGGTCGCGCGATACCGACATCCTGTACGAATACCTGCGGTCGCGCCGCCTGGTGGCGGAGCTGGAGGCCGAACTGGGCCTGTCCGGGTTGTGGTCGAAACCCGGATACGACCTGTTTCGCGGCGCAACAGACCCTGTTTTTGCCTTTGACCCGGCCGGATCTCCCGAGGCGTTGCATCGCTACTGGTCGCGGCGTGTCACCGTGTCTTACGACAGCCTGGCCGGGCTGATCACGCTGCGCGTCACGGCCTTTGCTCCCGGCGATGCGCAGGCCATCGCGCAGGCCATCGTGGCGCGGGCCACTGACCTGGTCAACGAGATGAGCGACGTGGCGCGCGCCGATGCGATCCGCGATGCCGCCGGGGAACTGGCCACGGCCGAGACACGGCTGAAGGCGGCGCGGCGGCAGGTCACGCAGTTTCGCAACCAGCATCAGCTGGTGGATCCGTCGGTGGACCTGCAGGCGCAGGCCGGTGTGCTGGGCACGTTGCAGGGCCAGCTGGCCGAAGCGCTGATCGCGCTTGACCTGCTGCGCGGCGAAACGCGGGCGGACGATCCACGGCTGGAACAGGGCGCGCGCCGGGTGGCGGTGATCGAGCAACGGATCGCGGCCGAACGGGCCAAGCTGGGGCTGGAAGGCGACGGCGAGGCCTTTGCCAATGTCGTCGGAACCTACGAGGCGCTGGTGGCAGACCGGGATTTCGCCGAACGGGCCTATGCGGCGGCGCGCATGGCCCATGATCTCGCACAGGCCGAGGCGCGGCGGCAAAGCCGCTACCTCGCGGCGTGGCAGGCGCCGACCCTGGCCGAAACGGCGGAATTCCCCCGGCGCGGGCGGTTGCTTGCGCTGATCGCGGGGTTTGCCATGCTGCTGTGGGGGCTGGCGGTGCTGTCGGTCTATGCGGCGCTGGACCGGCGCGGATGATTGCGCTGGAGGGGGTCTGGAAGCGGTTTCCGCGCGGGCCCGTGGTGGCGCAGGGGATCACGGCGGAATTTCCGTCCGGCCAGGCCACCGCGCTGCTGGGGCGCAACGGGGCGGGCAAGTCGTCGCTCCTGGCGATGCTGGCAGGCACGTTGCGGCCCGATGCGGGCCATGTGCGGCGACGGGGCAGCGTGTCGTGGCCGGTGGGCTTTGCCGGGGCGTTCCACCCGGATCTGACCGGCGCGCAGAACACGCGGTTCGTGGCGCGGGTCTATGGGGTGGACAGCGCCGCGCTGCTGGACTTCGTGCGGCAGGTGTCGGGGCTGGGCACGGCGATGCGCAGCCCCGTGCGGCGCTATTCCTCGGGCATGCGGGCGCGGCTGGGATTCGCGATCTCCATGGGCATTCCCTTCGACATGTACCTGGTCGACGAGGTCACGGCGGTGGGCGATGCCGCGTTTCGCCGCGAAACGGCGGCGCTTTTGAAGGCAAGGCTCCGGCAGGCCGGGGCGATCGTGGTCAGCCATGCGCCTGCGCAGCTGCGCGCCGTCTGTACCGCGGGCGCGGTGCTGCAGGAGGGGCGGCTGAGGATGTTTGCCGATCTGGAAGAGGCGATCGCGGTTCACGAAGAGGATATGCGGGCGCGCGGCCCTTATGCGGCCAGCCAGAGTGCAAGCCGGTCCTGCGGCCAGTGACGGTGCGGGCTCAGCCGCCGCAGGCGGGCACGGGCCGGGAGCGGCAGCAGCGGGTGCAGGATGGCTTTTGCCTCGGGGGTGAGCGCCCCGATATGTGGCTCTAACGCGGCCAGATTGGCCATGATCCATCTGCGATAGGTGCCGTTTCTCACTTGTTCCACGCGCCACAGGCTGGCGCGCAGACCCTGGCGCGGGCCAAGCAGGTTGTCATCATGCGCGCGGTACAGCACGCCCGGCATCGCATCCTGCAGAACCCGGGTGCCGATGCCGGTGAACAGAAGATACAGCCACCAGTCCCAGAACGGGACATCGACCGGCCCGATGGCGCGGGCACGGCCCGTGGCGGCCTGGTCGAGGATCAGCCCGCTGCCCCCCAGCACGTTTTCCACGAGCGCGTTGCGAAAACCGGGGCCGCGCGGCGTGCGCCGGGGCAGCAGGCGGGGCATCTCTGTGCCGCGCTGGAACAGGCGCTGCGGCACATAGGCCTGCCCGGCGGCCGGGGTCTCGTGCGACAGCGCGGTCAGCCCGCGTGTCAGGTGGGTGGGCAGCCAGAGATCATCCTGATCGGCAAAGGCCACCGGCCCCGGTGGCAGGTCCGGGTGGCAGAGCAGGCTCAGGTAATTGGCGCTTGCCCCGGCCTGCGGCCCGCGCAGCAGCACGATCGGGTTCGGGCATGTCCGGGCAAAGGCGCGGATATGGGCATGGGTGGCATCGGTGGAGCCATCGTCGCTGATCCAGAGCGACCAGCAGCCGTGATCCTGCGCCGCCAGCGAGGACAGTTGCTGGCGCAGATGGGCGCCGCCGTTCCTGGTGCCCATGAGCACGGTGATATGAGGCAGGGAGGCCATGACGCGATGGTGTCCGCAATTGGCGCAGGATACAACCTTAGGATGAATTATGCGCTGGATCTGTGGCGAAATGAAGCGTGTGCCGGGCTGAAAAATGCGCCGGTTCATGGCTGGCCCGGATCCCGGCAAGGTTTCACCGTCCCTGCTTGAGACGATACGTCATCCGCTTTAGGGTGACCTTTGGACACCGCCTGGGGCAGGGGGGTCTGTTTATGCCATCTCTTTGACCGTAAAGGCCCGCGCCTGATGGAGTTTCCTCCGATCTACATCCTCAGCCTGAAGGGCGCAGAGCGGTTCGGACCGCTGGCCGAGGCATTGGAGGCGCGGGGGCTGTCCTACGAGGTCTTCTGGGGCATTGACGGCCGGGAACGCCTGCCGGATGCGCATGAGCCGCGCGTCGACCGCGCCGGGGCCGAGGCGCGGATGGGGCGGCCGATGTCGGATGGCGAGTTCGCCTGCGCCCTGTCGCATCGCGGCATCTATGAGCGCATCGCGGCCAGCGACGCGCCGTCGGCGATCGTGCTGGAGGATGACGCCGACCCGTCCCTGCGATTCTTCGACCTGGGGCCGGCGCTGGTGGAGCCGCCCTGCGGTCTGCTGCTGTTCGATCACAAGAACACCTATGTGCAGGTGCGCGACCGGCTGATCCTGCCGGGTGGCGTGCAGGCCTATCGCGTGGCGCTGCCGCCGTTCCTGGCGACGGGCTACATGGTCTCGCGCGAGGTGGCGACGCATCTGGCGTTTCGCAACGGTCCGGTGGTGCAGCCGTCGGACTGGCCGGATGCGATCCTGCAATTCGACAGCTATGCCTGCGATCCAAGGGTGATCACGCAGCGGGGGCGAAGCGTGGATCAGTCGAGCCTTGAGGCCGGGCGGCGCAAGCACAGGCACAAGCGGCGCAAGAGCCTGCGGCGGCTGCTCTACAAGGCCTATTGGCGGCGCTGGATGACCAAGCGACTGGCGCGCAAGCTGGCATAGGGGCACCGGCTATTCCGCCGCCTCCAGACGGGCGGGCGCGCTTTCGAACCGCAAGGACCGCAACATCATGCCGAGGGGGCGCGGATCGGGTGACGCGCCAAGCGCACGGGGCGTGTGACAGGCCGGCAGGGTGAGTTCGATGCGCAACGGTCCGGTGAAGCGGGGCAGGGGCAGCGCCCAGTCGAAGCTGGGATCGCCCCCTTGCGGACGGGTGTCCTGCCAGCGGGCGCTGCGGCCGGTGGTTTCCTCGGTGGCTTCGACCGTCACGGTCTGGGCCGTGCGGGCCAGCGCCGCCTCGAGCAGGGAGGCAGAGCCGGTCAGCAGGGTGACGGGCCGATCCGAAGCGGCCCGCGCGCGCAGGGTGGCCTTGGGCTGCGCGGTCCAGATGCCGGAGGGATCGGGCGGATGAAACCCGGTCAGCTGCAGGGCCTGCGGATTGGCGGACTGCGCCATGCCGACCATGTCGGCATCCAGCGCGAGCGGCGGCAGGCGCGTCGGGTGTGCGCCGTCCGGCGTGTTCAGCAGCTGGTGGATGGCGGCCATGTCGGGGCGCGACAGGAGCGGGTCGCCCCGGCCTTCGAGATAGGTCAGCAGCGTGGCGCCGACACCGTTGCGGGCCGCCAGCCCGGTCAGTTGCGCCTGCGCGTCGGGATTCGCGCGCTGGCCCAGGGCGTGCAGCGCCATGGGCAGGGCGGTGGCGGGCGGCAGCCCCAGAAGCACGGTCCAGAGCGCGGCGTCGGTGACGGGCAGGGCGAGGTCCGAGATGTGATGCGGCGCGTCGCCCGGTTGCCCGGCAGCACGGGCGCGCAGCTGGCGCAGGAGGCCAAGCCGCCGGGTGGCCTGCAACGGCCCGCCCTGTTGCAGGCCACGAGACAGGCTGGCGGGGTCATCGACAGGCGTATCGAGCAGGTTCAGAGCCACATATCGGCCCACATCCTCGTCCGGATAGGCCCAGAGGTCAGGCGGCACAAGACCCCGGCCGCGCAGGAGACCGGACATCAGGCCGCGCACCTGCACGTAGCTGCCATGCCAGTTCCGATCCTGGTGTTCGGCGATGGTCAGCCGCGCGCGCACGGCTTCGGCCCGGCGGGCAAGGCGGGTTTGACCGGCATGGAGGAAGGTGGCCAGCTTGTCGGCATAGGCCGCGGCCGTCCGTCCGGTCATGGTGCGCGCCGCGTTGCGCCCGCGTTCGAGGATCGCGCGCGGATCGCGGGCGATGTCGCGCAGCGTGTCGGCCAGGTCAGACGCCTCTGCCCCGGCGGGCAGGTGCCAGCCGCAGGAGGCGGGCATCTCGGCAAAACAGCCCGAGCGCTGCACGATCACGGGGCGCCCGCTGGCGAGCTGTTCGGCCAGCGATAGCGAGGCACCTTCGGTATTGGGGCGGCGCAGGTTCAGGAACAGGTCGGCCTCTTGCAGGATCGCCCGGAACTGTGCGGTGTCCGGGTCGGGCACGATGCGGATCGTGTCGGTCAGATGTGCGGCCTCGATGCGGGTTGTCAGCCCCTGCATCCAGGTCGCGTCGCCCGCATGCCCGGCGATGGTGACGTGATAGCGCCGGGCCAGATCGGGGGCAGAGGACAGCGCCTCGACCAGCAGGTCCAGCCCCTTGGTGGGGCCGATATGCCCCGTGGCGGCCAGACGGATACGGGCGTTCTGGCCGGGCGCGCGTTCGGGTGGATCGACGGGGATGTCGGGGCGCGGCATGAAAAGCGTGATGGCCGAGCCGGGATAGGTGTCGCCGATGGCCTGCGCGGCAAACTCGGAATGGGTGATGACGCCGGTGGCCAGCCGCGCCAGCACGTCCGAGAGCGGCACCTGCGCGGCCCAGCTGCTTTCCCAGGGCACGTAGGACACCGCCGCGCTGGCGCGCAGCACGCCGCTGGCGGCGAGGTAATCGAACCCCGACGCGCCCGAGACCGCGTGGATCAGCGCCGCAAAGCCCGGCGCGGGGGCGGTGCCGTCATGGTGCAGCCCCGCGAGCATGTGCTGGTAGACATGGTCATGCAGCACCACCGGGCCGGGATGGGCCATCAGCGCGCGCAGGATCAGCCCGTGATGCGTGTCGTTGTTGCCAAGGTGATACAGCATCAGGTCGAAGAGCGCGGGCAGGTCCGATGCGATCAGCGCCTCGGACAAGGGCAGCGTGGGGCAGGGCATGGGCAGCCGGTCGGCTTCGGGGCAGGGCGGATGGAGGACGGTGACCTCCAGCCCCTTGCGGCGGGTGAGGGCGCGCAGCACCGATTGCGCGTAAGACCCGACGCCGGTGCGCGACGAGATCGGGCAGACCCAGGCAAGGCGCATCAGGCGGCCTCCCGGATGTCCGGCGCCGCATCGAGCACGGCGTCAAAGCGGCTGGCATCGGCTGCGCGCTCTGCGGCGTTCATGGCCGCGAAGCGGGCGGTTTCGGGGTTCTGCCGGCCACCGCTGCGGCGGATCGCCCCCAACCGGTCCAGCATTGTCCGGGCGCGGCTTTCCATGTCCGAGAGACTGGGCGCGAGATCGACATAGGACCGCCCGCTGCACAGGCCGCGCAGGGTTTTCCCGGCACCCACGCCCCGGGCGGGCTGCACCAGCGTGTAGGCCCCCGACAGCAGGCTGTCGAAAGGGGAAAACGCGGTCACGGCACGCCCCTCGCCATAGCCGAGATGCAGGTGCAGATCGGCGACCAGGCCTGCGCCCATATCGGCGTGATCGCTGTCAGGGGCGGCGATGCGGAGGGCTGCACCGGTGTTGCGCAGCGCGCGCCGCAGCACCTCGGCCTGGCCGGTCGGGGCGCCGTGATCCAGGATCAGGATGCGCGGTGTGGCATCGCCCGTGTCTGCGGGCAGGGTCGCCTGCACCGGGAAGCGGTCGGCCAGCGCGAGCGGGATCCACGGCGCGAACCCGACCGAGGCGGCCATGTCGGCGCGTTCGGTCAGGATGGCCCGGGTGTAGCCCTGCAGGACCAGCGGCAGGGTGCCCGCGGCAGACCATGCGCTGGGGCCGCCAAACGTCTCTAATTCAGCGAAAAGCGACTGTGTGAGCAGCAGCGTCGCGGGCCCCTGTGCAAGCGCCTGCGGCAGGCCGAGGCCCAGCGAAACGGTTTTCGGCGCATGCGGCCTGGGGGGCAGGGCGGCCAGCGTGAGCGTGTCCTGCACCGCCTGCGCGCCGGTTTCCCGTGGGACCGAGGGCGCCAGCCTGTGCCCCCGTCGTTGCAGGTGGCTGCGCAGGGCTTGCGCCAGCAGACGCCCCCGGAGGCTTTGGCTTTGCGTGCCGGGGGTGGGGGTGTGAACAAGCATCGCGCGGGCTTTCGCAAGGGGCGGTGCGCTTACTGTTTCTTTGTTAAGGTTAATGAAGGGTTACGGTCGGCCCGGTTTTTACGGAGCGTGTCCCGGCGCTGGCCATAAGAGAGAGCGGCGATGGGGCAGAACCGCGTGTTGACAGGCCATTGTCTGGTGTGGGGCCTGCCGGAACCGATTGGGAGGCCAGCCTCCCAAACCCTCCGGGATATTTCGGGCAAGAAGAAGGGGGCTTAATGCGGCCAGACCGGCAGGCGGCGGGCGTAGGGGAGGAAGGCCTTGCCGGTTTCCTCGGCCACGCGGGCGATGAGGGTGACCTCCGCCTGCAGGGTGTCGTGGTTGGGGCAGGGATGGCCCGCCACATGGTCCGGCACCGGACCAAGATCGAGGCCGCGGGCGGCAAGGGCGGCGCGATCCCCGGCAAAGAGACGGGCAACGAGTTGGGCCGTGTCAGAGCCTGTTTCGAACCGCCCCCGGAATGTTCCGGTCAGTTCGGCATAGGCGCCGAATTCGTCGGGGATGGGATGGGCATGCGCCTCGTCATAGCTCATCACGTGGTTCAGCATCCGTTTGAAGAAGAGCAGGTTGCCGGAGATCGTCAGGTTGCTGTCGGTGGCGGGCATGTCGATGCCGTCCACGCCGCCCATCTGCTGCAGCATGTCCCGACGGATGTCGCCACCGGGAAAAGCGTCGCGGCGGAAGGGGCGCAGGGTGATGGCTTGCGCCCCATAGACGGCTTCCCAGCGTTTGAGGAAGGTGTCGAACGGGTGCGGGAAAAGGCGGATGTAATCGTCGAAACTGGCGGTCAGGTTCCGTTCCTGCACCGCCTGCGCGTACCAGCTGGCCAGATAGGAGAGATGTTCGCGCAGGTAGAGGATGATGCGGGTCTCCCCTGGCGGAAAGAGCGTTGCGGCGGCCTGCGGAGGGACGTTGCGGAAGAAAAGCTCGGAGGAGATCACGTGGCGCAGAGCGGGGTCGGCCGTGGCCTGTGCGAAGGCCCCGCGCCAGCCGTCGGGCAGCCCGCGTGTCGGGTGGCCGGCCAGCGCATAGGCGAGCTTGTGGTGGGCGCAATGGCTCAGGTGGAAGTCCGGATAGGCCCAGCCCGCCCGCGCCAGCGCAGGCGCGTTTGTGGCCAGCATGCGCTGGACCGAGGAGGTGCCGGTCTTGTTGGCACCGATATGAAGCAGGAACCGGGGGGCCATGGCGGGCAGGATAGCGGCTTGCATCGGGTGCTGCATCTCGCCGGATCGGGGGATAAGCTTGGCTGAGTTTGGTGCAGAGAGTGGAGAGGTGTACCCATGTTCCAGCCCCATGACACGTCGGCGGCTCTCATGGCGTTATACGATGCGGCCTATGTTGAGCAGGATTGGGTCAAGGCGTTGGATACCCTGTGCAGCGTATCCGACGCGAAGGGTGTCATGATCTACGCGTCGGACAAGACCGGCCAGATCCGCTACGACGTTCAGTTTTCAAACAGCCTGTTCAACGGGTTGGACGACACGCTGTTGGAATACCATGAAAGATTCATGGGGGATCCCAGCCGGTCTCACGACATGCAGGGCGTTGCGTTTGTTTCGGAGCAACCGCCGTTCCGGCCAATCCTCGACACCGATATCTGGCCACTGGAGCATCTGCAAAAGGTTCCCGAGGTGCAGTTCACCCGGGAAAAGATAGGGGTCTTCCGGAGGATCAATTTCAACCTGTCGGACTCGCCCGATCTCGCGGCGGGTTTGATCCTGCAATATGATACGCGCTTTGCGGACCCCCCAGACGGGGACGTGCAGGCCATGCCGTTTTTCATGCCGCATGTGGGCAAGGCCCTGCTGACCAACCGGTTCTTCAGCCCATTGCGCCAAAGATACAACGCTGTTCTTTCCATGCTGGATCAATTCGACCTGGGGATCTGCCTGCTTGATGAAAGAGGGCATGTCGTTCTTGCAAACCGGACATTGCGGGACCTGCTGGATCTGCGAGATGGTTTATCCCTCACCCGCGACGGATATATTCGGTGCCAGGCGGAAGAAAACGATGGTCAATTCCGGGCCGCGCATGACCTGGTGTCGAAGACCGCATCGGGGCGTGGTGATGCGACGGATGTCACCCTGTTGATTTCCCGGCGCGGAAAGCGTGACCCGCTTTTGGTGATCTTCTCCCCCCTTCGGGATTCCAACGGAGAAGTGGAACGCGGCCTGTCCGGGTGCATGGTCACTGTTCTCGATACGTCGCGGACGATACGGGTCGATATGGATGCGTTTGGTGCATCCTATGGGCTGACCCCCGCCGAATGCGCGGTGGCGGCGCTTATGCGTGATGGCCGCACAGCGGCTGAAATCGCGGATTGCCGTTCGGTCTCTCCGGAGACTGTGGCAACTCAAATCAAGTCCATTCTGGCAAAGACGGGCACGCATAGCCGCGTGCAATTCGTCTGGAAGCTTGTTCAATACGCTCCCCCGATTTCCTGAACAGGTCCATGCGGTTGCTTTCGTTTGGCCGCTGATCGCAAGTATCGGCTGCATCACTATTCTTCCCGACTGGTCCCGAGTTTGCGTTCGCATATCCCCTGAACAGGGTATGCGCGATCACGTTTATTCGCTAAAAACTGAGAAGCATTCTGTTTTTGAATGCGGATGAAAGCTCTATTCTATTTTTTAAGGACAGACATATGGCGGATATTCCGGGAACAAGCGGTCCAGATACCCTGGATGGAACAAGCGAAAACGACAGCATCACGGGTGAGGCGGGGAATGACACGCTCACCGGAAATGGCGGGGCGGATACGCTTCGGGGCGGCGACGGTGATGATGTTCTGACCGCTGGTGAAGAGAACCTCTTCAGCGATTTTAGTGGCGGAGACGGGAATGACAGCATCACCGTGATCGCTGGCGATGCGTTCATTCAGCCAGGGACCGGCGACGATACGATCACCGGGTCCGGCGGCGACAATGGTTTCAACGAGATTGCCTATATTTACGATGCACAGGATGCGGATCCCGCGCCAACGAATGGCATTGTCGTCGTCTATGACGGGGAGGGCTCTGGCACCGTGACGGATTACGCGGGCGGCACCGATACCTTTACCAACATCGACGCCATTCGCGGCACCCAACTGGCAGACAGTTTCACCGGATCGGACGGGCGCGACCGTTTCACCGGGTTGGCAGGGGATGACACGTTTGACGGTGGCGGTGGTGACCGGGACCAAGTTGATTACCGTTGGTCGCAATTCGCCGATGGGGCTGCGGGCGTGACCGTCGATCTGACGGCTGGCACGGCGACAGACCCGTTTGGCGATACCGATACGCTGATCAATATCGAGGACATACGGGGGACCGTGTTCGACGATGTCATGTTCGGGGCAACAGGCGCCGAAAGCCGTCTCGAAGGCGACGACGGCAATGACAGCCTGACCGGGGCCGATGACGATTTTTTCACGGATCTGGATGGTGGAGATGGCGATGACACGCTGGATGGCGGCACCGGGGGGGCCTTTTTCGAACCCGGGGCCGGGACGGATGTCATCATTGGCGGCACCGCGGACGAAGGTTTCTTTGCCCTGTCCTATTTCTTTTCGGCCCGGGACGAAGGCGCCACATCCGGAATAACGGTTCAGTTTTCGTCCGAACGGGATGGCACCGTGGTCGATTACAACGGCGATACCGACACGTTCGAAGGCATCGACCGGATCCGGGGCACCAATAACGACGACAGTTTCACCGGGGCGGAGGGCCGCCAGCAATTCCGGGGCTTCGGCGGAGACGACTTTTTCGATGGCGGGGCCGGGGACCGGGACCGGATCGACTATTCGCGCGCCGATGAAAGCCTTGGGGCCTCGCAGGGCGTTGTGGTCGATATGGTCAATGGGACCGCCACGGATGCCTATGGAGACACCGATACCTT
>CAYZAD010000067.1:0-13622 GCA_964476315.1 uncultured Rhodobacterales bacterium | reverse complement strand
GACCCAGAACCGCCGTGCCGTTGGAAATCACCGCGACGAGGTTGCCCTTGTTGGTGTAGTCATAGGCCAGACCGGGGTCTTTCGCGATATCTTCGCAAGGCACGGCGACGCCCGGGGAATAGGCCAATGACAGGTCCCTTTGAGTGGTCATTGGGACAGTCGCCTGAACTTCCCATTTGCCTGGGGTCGGTTCAAGATGGAACGCCAGCGCTTCTTCGCGCGTGAACTTGGGATTGGACATGCAGTAAGGGCCCTTATCGTCAAAATCGGGTTTTCCACCCGGGTCGGTCGTCTTAATGTCACGCGAAAGCACCAAGGGGAAGCTTGTGAACGCGAATAAATCGGCCGTCACACCCATGATGGCGCAATATCTGGAAATAAAATCAGAGTATGCGGACGCATTGTTGTTCTACCGCATGGGTGATTTTTATGAATTGTTCTTCGATGATGCTGTTGCTGCGGCAGACGCTCTCGACATTGCGCTGACCAAACGCGGCAAACATGCAGGCGACGATATCCCGATGTGCGGTGTCCCTTATCATGCCGCCGAAGGGTATCTGCTGACATTGATCCGCAAAGGATTTCGGGTCGCCGTCTGTGAACAGATGGAAAGCCCGGCCGAAGCAAAGAAACGTGGCTCCAAATCTGTCGTGAAACGGGATGTGGTGCGTCTGGTCACGCCGGGCACACTGACCGAAGACACGCTTCTTGAAGCGAGAAGGCACAATTATCTGGCTGCTTTGGGCTGTGTTAGAGACGAATGGGCACTTGCCTGGACAGATATTTCAACCGGTGCGTTGCATGTGATGCCGCTGGCTCTGTCCCGTGTCGGGCCAGAGTTGGCGCAATTGTCGCCAGCCGAAATCCTTTTGGCGGACGGAACAGAAAACACGGTTCAAGGCATTCTTGACGATCTTGGGCTAACACCGACCCTGTTGGGTAAATCGAGCTTTGATTCCACCGGGGCCGCGTCACGGTTGGCGACACAGTTCGGTGTGTCCTCGTTGGACGCTTATGGTCAGTTTTCACGACCCGAATTGTCAGCCATGGGAGCGCTGGTCGAATACCTGGACATGACGCAGAAAGGCCGGTTGCCCTTGCTGCGCCCGCCGCAGAAGGAAACGCTGGATGCGTCCATGCAGATCGACGCAGCAACGCGGCGCAATCTGGAATTGACCCACAGCCTGAATGGCGGGCGCGCGGGTTCGTTATTGTCTGTTATCGATCGCACTGTCACCGCCAGCGGCGCACGGCTCTTGGAACGTCGTCTGTCAACGCCCTCTTGTGATCTCGACAGAATTCACAATCGGCAGGAGGCCGTTACCTGGGCCATCGAGGCTTCGGGGATTTCATCGCGGGTGCGTGACGCCTTGAAGTCTGTGCCTGATCTGGATCGCGCCTTGTCACGGCTGGGCCTGGATCGAGGCGGACCACGCGATATGGCAGCGATCCGCAATGCACTTGAACAGGCACATGCCATCAGTGACTCATTGGTGGGTCACGACCTGCCCAAATCGCTCGAAACAGCCCGAAAGGCACTGACAGGGCTTGATGACCTGTTGGCGCTGTTGTGTGATGCCCTGGTTGCCGAGCCACCGCTTCTTGCAAGGGATGGCGGGTTCATTGCGTCAGGTTATGACCCGGACCTTGATGAAGCGCGACAACTGCGTGACGAAGGGCGCGGCATCGTCGCGAGTTTGCAAGCAAAATATGCAGAGGCGACGGGCGTTTCGTCCATCAAGATCAAGCACAACAACGTTCTTGGCTATTTCATTGAAACAACGGCCACACACGCACAGAAAATGATGGCTCCGCCTTTGAATGAAACCTTCATTCATCGGCAAACAACGGCCAATCAAATCCGGTTCACGACGGTCGAGTTATCCGAACTTGAACGTCGCATTCTGAATGCCGGTGGCGAAGCGCTCGATATCGAAAAGCGGCTCTATTCCGCCCTGAGTGACGCAATTCTTGCCGAACAGGCCGCATTGAACGGGGTGTCATCGGCCTTGGCTGATTTCGATCTTGCCACGTCCCTTGCCGATATTGCGACCGATCTGGATTGGTGCAAACCGACCGTGGACAAAAGCCGGGCGTTTCACATTGAAGCTGGCCGTCACCCGGTGGTGGAAAGCGCGTTGCGGAAGCAGGGCAGCGGCAGTTTTGTGGCAAATGACTGCACTTTGACGGCAGAGGATGATGCCGCGTCCATCACGCTTCTGACCGGGCCCAACATGGCGGGTAAATCAACCTTCCTCCGCCAAAACGCGCTTATCGCACTTCTTGCCCAGATGGGGTCTTATGTTCCTGCCCGTGCTGCGCATATCGGACTTGTCAGTCAGATCTTCAGCCGTGTTGGCGCATCCGATGATCTTGCTCGTGGACGATCGACCTTCATGGTCGAAATGGTCGAAACAGCAGCAATCCTGAATCAGGCCAATGATCGCGCCTTGGTCATTCTGGACGAAATCGGGCGTGGAACGGCAACCTATGACGGGTTGTCAATTGCATGGGCCACTTTGGAACACCTGCAATCGGTCAACAAGGTTCGCGCGCTGTTCGCCACCCACTACCACGAACTGACAGCGCTGTCGTCCAAGCTGGACGGGGTGCGCAATGCCACCGTGGCCGTGCGTGAATGGGACGGTGACGTGATCTTTCTTCACGAGGTGCGCGAGGGCGCGGCAGATCGATCCTATGGCATACAGGTGGCGCAACTTGCCGGGTTACCACCGGCAGTCATTACGCGCGCGCGGTCCGTCCTTGACGCTCTTGAACAGAACGAGCGGGAGAACACGTCACCCAAAGCGCTGATCGATGACTTGCCCCTGTTCTCGGCTGTGGCCAGCACGCCGCAACCATCAAAGCCGGTCGGCGACACAGAAATTGAGGCACAGATCAAGGATCTGCACCCCGATGAAATGACCCCGATTGAGGCGTTACAGGCTCTGTATCAGCTCAAGTCCATGCTGCAGGACAGCTAGGACGCTGGCATCGAGCTGACGCCAACCTGCGCCGGACGCAGCAGTCGATCATAGAGCATGAACCCTTCGGCCGAGACCTGGATGATCTCTCCGGCCTTCGTTCCGGGAACCGGCGCTTCGAACATCGCTTCATGCTGTTGCGGATCGAATTTGTCACCCACTTCAGGCCGGATGGCTGTCACGCCATGTTTGTTGAACACGTTCAACAATTCCCGCATCGTCAATTCCACACCTTCGATAAAGGCCTTTGATGCTTCGCGCTGTTCTTCCGGTATCGCATCCAAAGCGCGCTGAAGATTGTCATACACGGGCAGCAAATCACGCGCCAACCGGGATCCGCCGTATTGCTGTGCTTCGCGACGATCCTTGTCCGACCTTTTGCGTGCATTTTCGGCATCTGCCAACGCACGCATGAATTTGTCCTTAAAGTCGTCGCGTTCTGCGCGCAACGCATCAAGGTCAGCATCCTCGTCTGAAATCTCTTCTTCGAAAGCTGCGTTTTCCTCTGCTTCTGCCTCTGCCAGGCTCTCCAGAAAATCTTTTGTGTGATCCGTTTCGGCCATGTCGTTACCCTTGGTTGCGGTCGCCGAGCAGTTTCCCGACGAGCTGCGCTGTGTAGTCCACAATCGGTACGATCCGTCCGTAATTCAAACGGGTCGGGCCTATAACCCCCACCGCACCGATAATTTTACGATCAGCGTTCATATATGGAGACACCACCAAAGAGGAACCCGAAAGTGAGAAAAGTTTGTTCTCTGAACCGATAAAAATGCGCACACCGTCGCCTTCTTCGGTCAGTGCAAGGAATTCGGCAATGTCCCTTTTGCGCTCAAGATCATCAAACAGAATCTTGATGCGTTCAAGCTCTTCGGCATGCGTATCTCCAGCCAGAAGATTGGATCGACCACGCACGATCAATCGCTCTGATGAATCACTGCCGTCATCCCAAATTGCGAGTCCCTGCTCTACCAGTGTTGCGGCAAGCGAATTCAGTTCCTGCCGTCTGGCCGCAATGTCTTCGGTGATCGTGCGGCGAAGTTCAGACAGCGTCTTTCCTTCAACAAGGGCATTCAGGAAATTTCCGGCCTCCCGCATGGAGCTGGGCGTTTGTCCCGGAGGCGGTGTGAACAGACGGTTTTCAACGTGCCCGTCTTCGAAAACCAAAACGACAAGGGCTTGGTCGCCACCTACTGGCACAAATTCGATATGCTTGATCGCGTCTTCATGTTTCGGCGTCAGAACGAGCGACGCACCCTGTGTCACTCCGGACAGGGCAGAGCCGACCCGGTCGAGGATGGTACTCACGTCCTGACTGTTGCTTGACACTGTCGCGTCGATCTTTTCGCGGTCGTCGCTGTCCAGATCTCTGACTTCAAGAAGCCCATCAACGAACATCCGCAACCCCAACTGCGTCGGGATTCGCCCCGCACTGACATGTGGGCTGTCGAGCAAGCCGAGGAATTCCAGGTCTTGCATCACGTTCCGAATGGTTGCAGCCGACACCTTTTCATCAAGCGTCCGCGTCAGGGTCCGAGACCCGACAGGTTCGCCATTGAACAAATACCCTTCGACGACCTTGCGAAACACTTCGCGAGATCGGTCATTGAGTTCATCCAGAAGTTTCGATCCGTCGCTCAAACGTCACCTCATTGCAGGGCGGACTATGGGGTTGCGAAACTGGAAAGCCTGCCTGTATCCGTACACGGCAATCAAAAGGATTTACCATGCGACCATCAGGACGGAAGTTAAGCGAAATGCGCGCGGTTTCAATGGAAACCGGGATCAGCAAACACGCCGAGGGATCTTGCATGATCCGGATGGGCGACACCCATGTGCTTTGCACGGCAACAATCGAGGACCGCGTGCCACCGTTCATCAAGGGATCGGGTCTCGGATGGGTCACAGCAGAGTACGGAATGCTACCGCGTTCGACCACGAGTCGCATGCGCCGCGAAAGCTCTGCCGGCAAACAACAGGGGCGCACCATCGAAATTCAAAGGCTGATCGGGCGCAGTTTGCGGGCCGGTGTCGATCGCGTTGCCTTGGGCGAACGCCAGATCACGGTTGATTGCGATGTGATTCAAGCCGACGGCGGAACGCGCTGTGCTGCCATCACGGGAGGTTGGGTTGCCTTGCGTCTGGCGGTGAACGCCTTGATGAAAGCCGGGGATGTGACAAGCGATCCGTTGATCTCTCCTGTTGCGGCGGTGAGTTGCGGTATCTATGCGGGTCAGCCGGTGCTTGACCTTGATTACCCGGAGGACAGCGAAGCAGGTGTCGATGGCAATTTCATCATGCGCGGCGACGGTCAACAGATCGAAGTTCAAATGTCCGCCGAGGGGTCTACCTTTTCGCGCGAGCAGATGACTCAACTTCTGGATTTGGCGGATATTGGCGTTCAGGAACTCGTGGCGCTGCAACTCAAGGCGGTTGAATGACGCGTAAATTCGAAGGAGATCGTCTGCTTGTCGCGACACACAACCAAGGCAAGCTGGAAGAAATTGCCGATCTTCTGAAAGACTATGGTGTGACAGTTCTGGGGGCGGCAGACATGTCATTGCCGGAACCTGTCGAGGACGGGACGACATTTGTCGAAAACGCCCGCATCAAGGCGCATGCAGCCGCCAAAGCCACGGGTCTGCCCGCCTTGTCGGATGACAGCGGTTTGGAAGTTGATGCCCTGAACGGCGCACCAGGTGTTTACACCGCGGATTGGGCAGAAACAGAGACGGATCGTGATTTCATCATGGCGATGGAAAAGACCCACGACGCGCTTTTACAAAGCGGCGCTCCAGCGCCATGGACAGGACGTTTTTGCTGTACCCTGGTTCTTGCCTGGCCAGATGGGCATGACGAGGTTTTTGCAGGGACCATGGAAGGCCAGATCGTTTGGCCCATGCGCGGGGACCAGGGCCACGGCTATGATCCTGTCTTTCAGCCAGACGGGTATGATATAACCTTTGGCGAAATGGATCGCTGGGAAAAGAACAGGATAAGCCACCGCGCCGATGCATTCCGAAAATTCGTGGCGGGTTGTTTTGCCTGAAACCTGGCAGGATCGTGGATTTGGTCTGTATGTGCATTGGCCATTTTGTGCAGCCAAATGCCCGTATTGTGACTTCAACAGTCACGTGCGATCTGCGGTCGATCAATCGGCTTGGGCCGAAGCCCTTTCGGCTGACATTCGCCGGCTGGCCCAGGAAACCGGGCCGCGTGTTCTGTCCTCAATTTTTTTCGGCGGTGGCACACCCAGCTTGATGGAGCCCGAGACGGTGGCGGCCATTCTGAACGCTGCGCGGGATAGCTGGATCTTTGCCAATGACATTGAAATCACGCTTGAGGCCAACCCGACATCAGTGGAAGCACATCGCTTTGAGGCCTACGCAAAACTGGGTGTGAACCGGACTTCTCTTGGTGTTCAGTCCTTGAACGATGACGATCTGCGGCGCTTGGGTCGCCTTCACACAGCGCAAGAAGCACGCGCTGCCTTTGCTGTGGCCAAACAGTTTTTCGATCGTGTCAGTTTTGATCTGATCTATGCCCGTCAAAACCAGACGCTCGCGATGTGGCAAGATGAACTGAGCGAAGCGCTCGACCTCGCAGTGGATCACCTGTCTTTGTACCAACTGACTATCGAAGAAGGCACTGCATTCTGGGACCGCGCACAGCGCGGGACATTGAAAGGTCTGCCATCAGACGATCTTGGCGCTGACATGTACGAAGCCACACAACAACTTTGCCAAGATGCCGGGTTCGATGCGTATGAAGTTTCGAACCATGCCCGGCCCGGAGATGAATCCAAGCACAATCTCATTTATTGGCGTGGGGGTGACTATGCCGGCATTGGCCCCGGTGCGCATGGCCGCCTGACGATAGACGGCATCCGCTACGCCATCGAGAATTACAAACAACCGGAAGCGTGGTTAAAAGCTTTGGCAGTCGGTTCCGGTGAGAAGCTGCGCTCATGCATGACTTCACAAGATATAGCCGAGGAACGCCTTATCATGGGGCTGCGTCTTAAAGAAGGCCTACATGTAGAAGATGTTGCATCCATTTTGGATCGTAGCCGCTTTGATGACCTGATGGCGGAAGGTTTTGTCTGGCAATCCGAGGATCGCATCGGGGCAACCCCGAAAGGTCGCCCGTTGCTCAATCACATTATCACGCAATGCGTTTCCGCCTGACTTAGCGGCCAGAACCCAGGATTCCGCACAAGGCATCCAAGTCTTCAAGACTTTCATAAGCAACGGTCAGGGTCCCGGATTCCTTCCCGTCCTGATGGTTTATCGATACCTTCATACCCAATGCGGCCGAAAGATCGGCTTCCAACGCTTTTGTATCCGCGTCCTTGGACGACCCCGAAGTCTGCTTCTTGGTACCGGATGTCCCTGTCGAGCCCGCAGACTGTTTTGACTTGACGAGTTTTTCCGTATCTCGAACCGACAAACCACGGCGTATGATATCCTTGGCAAGCGACACTGCGTCATCTGCTGTGACAAGCGCACGCGCATGCCCAGCGGACAGCGTCCCGTCCTTCACGAAAGTCTTCACATCTTCTGGTAAGTTCAAAAGACGCAGAAGGTTTGCAATATGACTGCGACTTTTCCCAAGCGCTTGGGCCAGCTTTTCCTGCGTATGGCCAAACCGGGTCATCAGTTGTTCGTATCCGGCCGCTTCTTCAATCGGGTTCAGATCGGCCCTTTGGATGTTCTCAATGATGGCGATTTCAAGAACGTCTTCATCAGACAGGTCCCGGACAACCACCGGAACGTCATGCACACCGGCCGCCTGGGCGGCACGCCATCGGCGTTCCCCGGCAACAATTTCGTAAACTGATTCCTGTCCCGGCTTTTGGCGGACGATGAGTGGCTGGATGACGCCCTTGCTACGGATCGAATTTGCCAGTTCTTCCAAAGAACTGGGTTCAAACTGCCGCCGCGGCTGATCGGGATTTGGTGTCAGTTGCTCCACGGGCAAGGTGCGTGTTGCCCGGGGCGGATTTGGCGTATCTGCTGTCGGCTCGATATCTGACATCAAAGCAGAAAGCCCGCGCCCCAATCCTCGCCGTGGTTCTTTTCTGTCTGCCATGCTCTGCGCCTTATGCTGCCGTCATTGTTTCATGCTTATCAAGGAATTCACGTGCCAAAGCCCGGTACGCCAATGCCCCTTTGGAGTTCGTGTCATACGCAAGAACGGAAACCGCATAGGACGGCGCTTCGCTGACGCGAACATTTCGGGGGATGACCGTTTTGAACACAAGATCACCAAGGTTGTCGCGCGCGTCTGTCTCAACTTGTTGAGACAAGTTGTTCCTCGCGTCATACATCGTGAGAACAACTCCCTCGATCCGAAGGTTTGGGTTGGCCGTCTGCCGCACCTCGCGAATGGTCAGCATCAGTTGACTCAAACCCTCAAGCGCAAAGAATTCACTTTGCAGGGGAACCAATACGGAATTCGCTGCCACCAGGGCGTTCACCGTCAGCAGATTGAGCGACGGGGGACAATCAATCAGGATGTAATCAAAGCCAAATTGATCCATATCCGTTTGCCGCAACGCATCATATAGCAGAAAGCTCCGCTTTTCATTCGCGATAAGTTCGATGTCAGCCGAGCTGAGGTCGGTGGTTGACGGAACGATACTCAGGTTCTCCTGCTCCGTTGGGCAAATGATGTCATGGAGTGGAAAATCATCAAGCAAAAGGTCATACGTTGTGGCCCTGCGATCCTCTGTCAGCAAGCCAAGCCCGGTAGACGCATTTCCCTGAGGATCAAGATCAACAAGCAAGACTGACCGACCAAGTTCGGCAAGGGCTGATGCAAAATTAATGGCGGTGGTCGTCTTACCCACCCCACCCTTTTGGTTCGCAATTGCAATGATTTTCGGACCTTTTGGTCGGGTCGGATCATGCACGGGAAAGGTCTCCGATTTCCAAAATCACAGCATCCGGGTTTGTTGAACTTTTACGAGCTTCCCATGTAAAATTCCATTGGTTTTCCGCATCCTTCACCTCTTTCTCCCAATTTTCCCCCTTCAAGAAAATGGCTTTGCCTGTCTTGGACATATGGCGATCTGTGTATTCAAGGAGCTTTGACAAAGGAGCCAGGGCCCGAGCGGTGATCACATCGACATTCAACGGTGCGATACTCTCAACACGCTGCGTGAGAACTGTCATTGGAACCATTGTTTCACGTGAAACACTGCGCAGGAAAGCAGATTTGCGCTGATCACTTTCGATCAGTGTCATACGAAAACCCGGTGTTTTCTTGTTCATGACGATAGCAACAACGGCACCGGGGAAACCGCCACCAGAACCAAGATCTGCGCAGGTACGTGCATCCCCTGGAATAAGATCAACGATTTGCAAGGAATCCATCACATGCCGATTCCAAGCATCATCAATCGTTTGCCGAGAAACGAGATTGATCTTGCTGTTCCATTTTCGCAAAAGAGAAACGTAACACTCCAGCTTCTCTTGTGTTTCACGTGAAACATTCATCCCGCTTCCCTACGGCGCGGAGACGTTATTTTCAATTTTGACAAGATCAAAAGAAGGGCCGACGGCGTCATCCCGTCAATACGCGCTGCTTGAGCAAGGTTCGACGGTGCGCTGGCGAGAAGCTTTTGCTTCAACTCGTTGGACAGACCGTCGACTGAGCCGAAATCAAAATCCACAGGAATAATCTGGGCCTCATCACGACGCAAAGCCTCCACGTCCTTTTTTTGACGATCAATATAATTCGCATATAAGGCGTCTTTTGCGAGCTGGTCTCGTGTCGTGCGGTCAATTCCCGCCAAACCGGCGTCTATTGAATCCAAAACATCCCAGGTGACAACTTCAATTGCCAAAGCTTCAAAGCCTGTACGTCTCCTGCCGTCGTTTGAGATTGGCACACCTGCGTCTGACAACTGCTGCGATGAGATGACAAGCTGATCGAGTTGGGTTTTTCCACTGTGCAGGCAACGCATCTTTTCCTCAAAACGCATGCGACGCTGTTCGGACACACAACCCAATTCTAGACCCAACGCCGTCAACCGCTGATCTGCATTGTCCGCACGGAGCGAGAGTCGATACTCTGCACGCGATGTAAACATCCTGTAGGGTTCAGCAACACCCCGCGATGTGAGATCGTCGATCATGACGCCGATATAACTATCCGCACGGCTGAACGTCACAGGCTCCAATGCCTTCGCCCGGCGTGCCGCGTTCAGGCCAGCAACCATGCCTTGAGCCGCTGCCTCTTCATACCCTGTGGTTCCGTTGATTTGCCCAGCAAGGTACAGCCCCTCCAATGACTTCACCGACAAATCGAGGTTCAGCGAACGAGGATCAACGTAGTCATATTCTATCGCGTAACCCGGCTGCAGTATCACGGCCGATTCCAACCCTTTGATAGAGCGGACGTATGAAAGCTGCACATCTTCCGGCAACGAGGTCGAGATGCCGTTGGGATAAACCGTGTGATCGTTCAGACCCTCGGGTTCCAGGAAAATCTGATGAGAGCTTTTATCGGCAAAACGAACCACCTTGTCTTCGATAGACGGACAGTATCGCGGACCAACGCCTTCGATATGTCCCCCATACATGGCCGAGCGATCCAGATTATCGCGGATGATCTCATGCGTTTCCTCGTTTGTATGCGTGATCGCACACGAGACCTGTCGTGCGAAAGGCGCCTCAGACAGAAAGGAAAACATGACGGGGCTTTCATCACCCGGTTGCTTTTCAAGAGAATCCCACGCGATTGTGCGCCCATCGAGCCTCGGAGGTGTTCCTGTCTTCAATCTCCCCAAAGCCAGGTCAAATGTATCCAGACGCTGTGCCAGTTTGGTTGATGGTTTTTCACCCATGCGACCACCAGCAACCTGCTTGTCCCCGATATGCAGAACGCCTCTTAGAAAGGTTCCTGTTGTGACGATGACAGCTTTCGCCAAGATTGTCTGGTCACCTGAGAGCTGAACGCCTTGAATCGCGGGGCCCGTTACGACCAGATCCTCCACCTCTCCGAACACGAGCGTGAGGTTCTTCTGCTGCTTCATTTCTTGCAGCATGTGTTTGCGATAGAGTTCCCGATCCGCTTGTGCACGGGGGCCCTGCACGGCTGGGCCTTTGCGCCGGTTCAGCAAACGGAATTGAATTCCGGCTTTATCGGCCACCCGCCCCATCACGCCGTCAAGTGCATCAATTTCCCGAACAAGGTGACCCTTTCCAAGACCACCAATCGCGGGATTGCACGACATCACACCAATGCCAGCTTCGTTCAATGTCACCAAAGCCGTTTTTGCACCCGAGCGCGCAGCGGCATGTGCGGCTTCACACCCCGCATGTCCACCACCCACAACGATAACATCGAAGTCACATTGTTTCACGTGAAACACTCCTTACTTCCCGATGCAAAAACTTGAGAACACCTTATCTAGCACATCTTCCACGTCGACTCGACCCACAAGCCGCTCAAGCGTGAAAATGGCAGCACGTAATTCCTCCGAAGCGAGATCATACTGATCCGTACCAGATGAAACAAACTCCGCTGCAGCATCAAGATGCGTCTTTGCCGACACCAACACATCGTTTTGCCTTTGATGAGATACAAGCCCCGCTGTAGTCGCTCGCGAAAGAAGGATTTCTTTAACCTCATCAACCAGTGTTTCCACCCCTGCCCCGGTCAAACCGGAAACGCCTTCTCCATCTGATCGAAGGTCGGCTTTACCTTCAATAACGATATCCAGTTCCCCAGGTTCAAGATCACCAAAATTACCGTCACCTTTGAGGAACACCCGAAGGTCCGCAGATCTTGCTCGATCGATGGCACGCTGAATACCTATGGATTCAACAGTATCATCGGTAGTGCGAAGCCCGGCTGTATCCAGAAAGGTGACCGGCAAAGATCCAAGATCCATACGAACCTCGATGACGTCCCGCGTTGTTCCCGCGATCTCTGATGTAATCGCAGCGTCCCGCCCGGCCAGCGTATTCAAGAGCGTGGATTTTCCCGCATTGGGCGGACCAACGATTGCAACCTCGAAACCGGTACGTACGCGTTCAGCAACACCGAACCCATTCACTTCGGTTTCAATTGTCCGACTTACCCCTGAGAGAAGACGAGTCACATCGTCTGATACGTCTACGGGTACCTCTTCATCAGCAAAGTCGATGGTTGCTTCCAACAGCGACAGTGCATGAATGAGATCCGTGCGCCAGGTTTCCGCCTTTTCCCTGAGTCGCCCCGTAAACCCCTTCAGCGCCTGCTTTCGCTGCATTTCGGTTTCCGCATCAATCAAGTCAGACAGAGCTTCCACCTGAGTCAGATCGAGCCGCCCATTCACCAAAGCGCGCCGCGTGAATTCACCAGCCTGGGCAGGTCGAAACCCAGGGATGTTCTGTAGAGCATCGAGAACAGCGTTGATGATCGCAAGGCTGCCATGAACCTGAAACTCGACGACGGGTTCACCGGTAAAGCTCGAACCGTCTTCGAACAAAAGGACCAAGGCTTCATCAAGAAAACCATGTTCCTTGTCCTCCAGCCGCCGAAGTGCCGTCCGGCGAGCCTCAGGTGGTGCGAACCCGAACGCAATACAGCTTTGGAACGCGTCCGGTCCGGAGACACGAATGACCGCAACGCCGGATTTTCCCGGCACCGTCGCCAGGGCAAAAATCGTATCCATGACGTTGCACGCCCGCCAGATTTACGAATTCATGGAGTCGAAGAATTCCGAATTCGTCTTGGTTTGCTTCAGCTTGGAGATCAGGAATTCAATCGCATCCGTCGTGCCCATCGGGTTCAGGATGCGACGCAGAACAAATGTTTTCTGCAGATCAACCTTGTCAACCAAGAGGTCCTCTTTCCGCGTACCGGACTTGAGAATATCCATCGCCGGGAAGACCCGCTTATCCGCAACCTTGCGATCCAGAACGATTTCCGAGTTACCGGTGCCTTTGAATTCTTCGAAGATCACTTCGTCCATCCGGCTGCCGGTGTCGATAAGCGCCGTTGCGATGATGGTGAGTGAACCACCCTCTTCGATATTGCGCGCTGCACCAAAGAACCGCTTCGGCCGCTGGAGCGCGTTGGCGTCCACACCACCGGTCAGAACCTTACCGGACGACGGCACAACTGTGTTAAATGCACGACCAAGTCTTGTGATTGAGTCGAGAAGAATAACAACATCTCGCTTGTGTTCGACCAGACGTTTGGCTTTTTCGATCACCATTTCGGAAACCGCAACGTGGCGTGTGGCCGGTTCATCAAAGGTGGAGGACACAACCTCGCCTTTGACCGAACGCTGCATGTCGGTGACTTCTTCCGGGCGTTCATCAATCAGGAGAACGATGAGATAGCATTCCGGGTGATTGCGCTCGATCGAGTGCGCAATGTTCTGCAGGAGAACGGTTTTACCCGTCCGAGGCGGAGCAACGATAAGCGAACGCTGGCCTTTACCAATCGGCGCAACGAGGTCGATGATACGGGCAGAGCGATCCTTGATCGTGGGATCCTCGATCTCCATGATCAGTCGCTCATCCGGATAAAGCGGTGTCAGGTTATCAAACGCGATCTTGTGACGGGCACGCTCGGGATCCTGGAAATTGATCTGGGTGCAGTCCATCAAAGCAAAGTAGCGTTCGTTGTCTTCGGGCGCCT
>CAYZAD010000066.1:0-13703 GCA_964476315.1 uncultured Rhodobacterales bacterium | reverse complement strand
GCGTCCGCCCCAGGATTTCCGCCGCCGACAGCCCGCCCTGAATGGCATAGATCATCACGCCGATATGCACGATCACAAACGGTGCCATGACCAGCGCCGACAGCCGTTGCGCCATGTAAAGGTGAAACTCGCTCATCCCTTGCGTCCCCCGAAAAACCGCTTGGCCGTTGCCCGCTTGAGCCCGGCAATGGCCGACAGCGGATCAAGCTCGTTCGGACAATAGGCCGTGCACGACCCCATCGAATGGCAGGAATGACAGCCGCCCTTCCCGGACACTGCGTCCAGGATCGCATCGCGGTCCGCATCCTTGGCGTCGTTATAAAGCGTCCACGCGCGTTGCAGCGCGGCAGGCCCAAGGTAATCGGGATTTCCGGCAACCGTGTCGCAGGCGGAGTAGCAGATCGAACAGTTGATGCATTCGATCCCGGCGCTGGCCTCTTGCCGCTCCTCCGCCTGCGGGTTCACGGGCGCGATCTCCTCCTCTCGCGTCCGCGTCGGGTGGTGCCGTCCTTCGGCGGCCACCCATTTGTCAAAGAAGGGGTCCATGTCGGCGGCCAGGTCCTTGATGACCGGCAGGTTGCGCAACGGCGCGATATCGATCCTGTCGCCCTCCAGCACCTTGCTGACATGGGTGCGGCAGGTCCAGCGCGGAACCCCGTTGACCATCATCGCACAGCTTCCGCACATCCCGACGCGGCAGGCAAAGCGATAGGTCAGGGTCGGATCGGCGTTCTGCTGGATCCACGACACCACATCGAGCACCGTCTGGTTGTCGTAGGCAGGCACCTCAAAGGTTTCAGAGCGCGCAACCGTGTCCGCCGTCCCGCGCTGCACCGTCACATTCATGACCGAGCCATGTTCTGCCACGTCTATCCCCACCATCGGTTGCAAAAGTCCCCGGCGGCACTTTAACCGTCAGCACAGATAACAAAAAGCCAATTATTCTTTTTCGTTCTGTAAGAAAAATTTACGGTATGCAGATCGGCAAAACGAAAACAGCCCGCCTGAGGGCGGGCTGCATCCTGTCATGTCAGCGCGGTCACGCGGCCTTGCGCGCCCGGTTGCGGCGGCGGCGATTGCCGTTTGGCTTTGCCTTTTGTGCCTCGGTCCGGGGTTTCGCCCCCTGCCCACGACCGCGGTTGCGCTGTTGCGGCTTGCGGGCCACAGGCTCGGCCGGAGCATTGCCGCTTGCCACGGGGATCGAGATCTTCATCAGCTTTTCGATCTGGCGCAGCAAATCCACCTCGTCCGGCGCACAGAAAGCAATTGCCTCTCCCTCGCGCCCGGCGCGCGCCGTGCGGCCGATCCGGTGCACATAGCTGTCCGGCACCTCTGGCAGATCGTAGTTGACGACATAGGCCACACCCGGAATGTCGATACCGCGCGCAGCCACGTCGGTTGCCACAAGCACCGTGATCGTGCCTTCGCGGAACGCCTTGATCGCGCGGTCACGCTGGCCCTGGCTCTTGTTGCCGTGGATCGACGCGGCGTTGAAGCCATCCGCCACAAGCCCCTTCATCAGCTTTTCGGCACCGTGCTTGGTGCGCGCGAAGACCAGCGTCAGCGCATCCATGTCCTGTGACAGGATATCGCGCAGCTTGGCCTGCTTTTCGGCCTTGCCGCCAAGGTGGTGCACCGATTGCGTGATCTTGTCGACCGCCTTGCCCGGGGGCGACACCTGCACCTTTTTCGGGTTGGTCAGGTAAGATTTGCTCAGATCTTCCATCTGTTTCGGCATGGTTGCCGAGAACAGCATGGTCTGGCGTGGCGTCCCCAGTTTCGGCGCGATCCGGCGCAGCGCGTGGATAAAGCCCATGTCGAGCATCTGGTCCGCTTCGTCCAGAACCAGATGCTTTACGGTGCGCAGGTCAACGGCGCGGCGATCCATCAGGTCGATCAGACGCCCCGGCGTGGCCACCAGAATGTCGGTGCCGCGCTGAAGCTGGTGGATCTGCTTGTTGATGGACTGACCGCCCACCACGACGGTGACGCGCAGCTTTGTCTTGACTGTGAGCGTGCGCAGGGCGTCGGCGATCTGGTTCACCAGTTCCCGCGTCGGCGCAAGGATCAGCGACCGCGCGGTTTTGGACGCCGGGCGCTCGGGCGTGTCCAGCAGGTGACTGACCAGCGGCAGGCCGAAGGCCATCGTCTTGCCGGTGCCGGTTTGCGCAAGACCCAGCACGTCATGCCCGTCCAGCGCCAGCGGAACCGCCTGCGCCTGGATCGGGGTCGGAGATTTGAGACCGGCTGCCTTCAGCGCGGCGGTGAGTTCGGGCTTGAGGCCCAGATTGTCAAAATCAGACAAAACATATCCTTTGCATCCGCGCACCCCCATTGGGCACACGAAAAGTCTGTGCCGCAGTCACGCGGCAAACGAGGGTGTCGCAGCGCCTTAAGACAGACCGGGATCATCCCGAACCATCTGGCGGTGCGTCAGGAACCCTGCGTGATGGGGAACTGAATTCGGGTCGCTGAGGCATCATCGATGTGACGCGGCAAGCTCACGCGGCTGCGCAGCGATGACAGCCACATGGGGGGCAGCAGCGCAGAAGTCAACCGATAAAGCGGTGCAGCACATAGGCAGCGGCCCCGATATGGATCAAAGTGATCACCACGGACAGGCCATGCAGCAGACCGAACCTGCGCCTGTCGCCCGCATCCGTGGCGGCGTTGATCGCGGGCATCAGGATCTGGCGCGTCGGGATCGTGGTCAGCGCAATCGCCGCCATGATCGCCGCGCCAAGCGGATCGAGAAACCAAAGGAACACGGCCGAAAGAGCCGCCCCGCCGATCACGAACAAATAGAAATGCGGAAACGCGCGGCGGATCGTCGGGCCTGCGGTCTCGGCCGGCAGGGCGGTGAACAGGAAGGCCGCAAATCCGAAGGAATACAGAACCATCCCCCCGAACAGAAGTGCGCAGGACAAAAGCGCAAGTGTCGTCATGCTGTCCCCTTGGTGGCTGTGCCCATGTAGATGATGGCAGTCCCCGGCAAACGCCCGAAGGTGAAATCCAGCTTCCGGTTGATCCCCCTGGGCCCAAGGCCGGTCATCGGCCCGGTTTCAAATCCACCGGCCCGCAGGTGCTGCTGCAGTTCGGCAGGCTTGATGAACATGTCGGGGTCATGCGTGCCCTTGGGCAGCAGCCCCAGCACATCTTCGGCCATCGTGATGGTGGCAAACCGGGCGATCGGATTGCGGTTGATCGTGTCGAACAGGAACATGCCCCCGGGCCTGAGCACCCGCGCGACCTCCCGCACCACCTGACCAAGATCGGCGACATGCTCCAGCACGTCAACGCAGACCACGGCGTCGAACGCCTCATCTGCGTAAGGCAAAGCCTCGCCCACCCCGACATCGTACCGGATGGCGCGTCCGCCCTGCTCGGCATGGGCAATGGCTGCGGTGATCGCGTCTTTCGCCGGATCGATGCCGGTCACCCGCGCGCCAAGATCGTCCAGCGCCTCGGCCATGAAGCCACCGGCACACCCCAGGTCGAGCACGTCCTTGCCCGCCCAGTCGATCTGCGTGTTGAACCAGCTCAACCGCCCCGGCACCATGTTCCTGAGCGTCCGCACCCAGCGGATGTCGTCCGACCACCACTGCGCCGCAACGTCGTCATAGATGCCAAGGTTATTCCGCTGCGCGTGCGCCATCGCCGGTCTCTCCGTGTTTCCTGCCGAACTGCGGCACGACATAGGGCACCCGCGCGCGATAGCGATCAAACCGCGCGCCGTAACGCTGTTCAAATCGTCGCTCCTTCAGACGCGGGGCAAGCAGACAATAGGCCGTGTAGCTGATGGCCAGGACAAGCTGGTCGGGCGTCCAGACCGGAACGGTCCAGAGCGTTAGCGCAAAGGCCACGTAAATCGGCTGCCGGATGACCCGGAACAGGCCCTGCGTCGGCATGTCGGGAAAGACCGGCCTGATCTTGCCCAGCAGCGACATCCAGCCCAGCGCACCGGACTGCACCTCGGCCCCGGCATCGAAACTGGCCTTCATCAGGATTGCCCATGACGCGGCATAGGCGGCGCTGATCGCCCAGAACGCCCATCCGTCCGCCCGGTACCAGACGATGCCCGACGGAGTCCAAAGCAGAAACAGCATCGCCAACTGCACGGATGCGATGATGGCATATGTCGTCGTTGCCAGCGTGCCGCCATGTGGCCCCGGCACAAGCCGTGCCGTCAAGGCCATCCCGCGCCCCGTCAGAAGCAGCGAATGCACCACCGGGAATTGCAGCACCAGCAGCGCGTTCACGACCAGCGCCCACGGCCAGGGGACGGTGCCAAAGCTTTCGCTCAGACCAAAGAACATCGCCCACATCATGGCAAGAACGGCCACGGCAAAAACGCTGTGACACAGCAGGCCCATGACAAGGGCGGATACAATCCTGCCCGCCCCGGCGGGCGGACGCGACGCTGCCTTGATCAGCGCCAGCAAACGGGCGATGCGCGGATCGGTCCACATCACAGGCCCGCCAGAATATCGTCAGCGATGGCGGTGCCGCTCTGCCAGGCATGCTCCACCCGTGCACCAAGACACCAGTCGCCCCCGGCATAAAGCGTGCGGGTGGCATCCCTGACAAAGGGCCGACCCAACGGCTTTGCAACCAAAGCATAGCGCCACCGATGCGCGGTTGCATAAGCGACGCTGTCCGCACCAAGCCGTGCATGATGCAGGAACAGGTCCAGCATCAGGTCGCAGATCTCGTCCTTCGACTTTTCCAGATGCGACCGGCTCCAGTCGGCGGTCGCCTGCACGACCCAACTCTGGCCCGCCGGGCGGTCCGGTTTTGCACTGTCGCGTGCGACCCAGGCAAAGGCGCTGGCCGGCATCGCCGCCGCATCGGGAAGGTCCGCCGGCCGGTCCAGCGCAACCATCAGGGTCAGACAGGGATCGTAACGCACGGCGTCAAGCTCTTCGAGGTCAGCCAGATGCGGGCGCAGCAGCAAGGCCGTCTGCGGCACCGGGGCCGTGCAGACCACGCGATCAAAGCCAAGCGCGTCGCCCCCGACCACCAGATGCCACGTATCGTCACCGCGCAGCACCTGGGTGATTTCCGTGTTCTGCCGCACCGCGATGTCGCGCGCCAGAAACTTGGCGAACCCGGTCATTCCGGGTGTACCGACCCACCCCGTGCGGTCATCCGGCATCGTCCAGCCGGCCAAGGCATGCGCGCTCACCGCCGTATCGAGCACCGCTTGAAAACCTGGATCATCCGTGTGGATATGCTGCGCGCCATGGTCGAATTGCAGACCCTCCCCGGCGCGCCGCGTGGCCAGCCGTCCCCCGATCCCGCGCCCCTTGTCAAAGACAACGGCCTCGACGCCCCTGTCGGCAAGGCGGCGAGCGCATGCCAGACCAGCAACGCCAGAGCCAATGATTGCCACATCTGCCATGTGCACCCCGTGTCCTCAAAGATCTTCTGCCTGTGCAATGACGGGACTTAAGTCACCGCGCGCGCCCGTCGAGGGGGCTGCTTCGTTTGGGACGTTGGCGCAAGCGCAACAATCCGGATGCCGATGGCAGTGGCGGCTGTTGGCCTTGCTACGATTACAGCAGACCGTCGCGCACCCATTGTTCAAGCTTCTGGCGGCTCACTTCGAAATGCATGCTGTCCTCGCGCCGCCAGGACGCGCCCCAGACCCAGCCTTCGGCCTTGAAGAAATCGGCCAGGATCGTCAGGCCAAGCTGCGTCTTGCCGTCTCCCAGCGTGTCGAGCTTGCCATCGATGTTAAGATCGACCGCCAGACCGTAGGAATGGGTTGAGGCCCGGTTGCTCACGCCGCGGATGGCGCGAACGCACAGGGACCCGGCCGTGCTGATCCGCGCGTAAAGGTCGGGGTCGGTCGCCCGCACCTTTTCGAAGACGCGGGTCAGGGAATCGATGGCCGGCTGCAACATCCGCACCCGGATCGGCCCCACGTCCTGCGTGCGCAGCTTTGCTGCAAGCCGTTCGTTGGTCATCTCGCGACAGGTCTGGTCAAGGTCTTCGCGCGGCAGCCCGAAGGTTTCTCCAAGCCAGCGCGACCCCGCGATTTCCAAGCCGTCATTCACGTTGCGGCGATTGGCAATCAGCACCACCTGCGCATAGGCGTCAATGATGTCATTGGGGCCCTCCGGGCGATACTCTTCCTCAGGGCTGCCCGAGGGCGCCTCGAATGTCGGTCTGTTGGCAATGGCGGCCAGCCGGGACATCTCGGTCGTCAGTTCTTCCATGCGCACCTGCAAATCCTCGATGCGCTGGTTCAGCATCTCGATCTCGATACGTGCGCCGGAATCGATGGCCGGACCATCGAAAAACTCTTCTTCTTTCAGAAGCTGGGGCACAAAGACCCCGATGACCGCAGCCAGAACAATGGCCAATCCGATGATCGACGCAGGCAACACGCGCATGAATCTGTCCTCATGTCCGCAAAAAAGGCACAATCTCTTGGTATCTACTATGCCGAAACAACCGAATTCTCCAAGGCTTAAGCACAACTTCTTATTCATCTGCGCCTATCAAAGTGATTGTTCGCAATAAGACTGTGGGGTAGGCTTGGATCAGGAAATCTTGAATGCATTAAGGGACATGATTTGACATGATACGACAAAGACTTGTTGCCAGCATCGCTCTTGCGCTCGCGCTCTCACTGCCACTCACCCAACAGGTCGGTGCGCAATCCGCAGACGAAATGACCGCCGAAGAGCTGATGAAGGCGTTCGAGCAACAAAAGACCCGTGGTCTTGTGCTTGTTCCCGCCGACAATGCCAACACGGATGTGGGCAATACCGCAACCGTCGCAGCAACCGAACCCACCTACACGCCCGCAACGCCGGGCAGCGAAGTGAACATCAAGATCAAGTTCGATTTCGACAGCGCGACCCTGCGGGAAGACCAGAAACCACGCCTGGCCACACTGTGCGAGGTGATGAAATCCGTCGATGTGCAACTGTTCCAGATTGTCGGTCACACCGACAGTTCCGGATCGGCCTCCTATAACGAAAAGCTGTCGCTCCTGCGCGCGCAGGAGGTCAAGCGGCATCTCGTGAACGATTGCGGCATCCCGGAAACACGGCTCGAAGCGGTGGGCATGGGCGAAGCCGTTCCGTTCAATCCGAACGATCCGCGCAGCGACGAAAACCGTCGGGTTGAATTCCAAGCTCTTGGCTAATGACTTCGGTCGATGTCTTAAACCGGAGAGGCCATGACTGACTCCCGCCCAGGCGACCTGTTTCAACCTGGCGACCTGGTGAACAACACCTACCGCATTGAGGCTATCCTCGGTCGCGGCGGAACATCCGACGTCTACAAGGCCCGATCCGAAATTTCGGGTCGGCTTGTGGCGTTGAAGGTTCTCAAGGCCGAGTTTTCCAACAATGACGACTACCTCCTGCTGCTCACGCGGGAAGAGGCGATGCGGGAAATCCGGCACGACGCGGTTGTCCGGTATGCCGACAACAACCGGACGGCTGACGGGCATGTCTACCTGCTCATCGACTATGTCGAAGGCCCGGGGCTCGACAAAAAACTCAAGGCGGGCCCGATGTCCGCCGATGATCTTCTGGTGATCTGCCGCCGTGTCGCCGAAGGCCTGCAGGCCGCGCATGAACATGGCATCTGCCATCGCGACCTGTCACCCGACAACATCATCCTGCGCGGCGGCGACCCGGCGCAGGCCGTCATCATCGATTTCGGGATCGCGAAAGACACCAACCCCGGCGCGGAAACGATTGTCGGCAATGAATTCGCAGGCAAATACGCCTATGCCGCGCCGGAACAACTGGCCGGAAACACCGACGAACGCACCGACCTCTATTCGCTGGGTGCCCTGCTTCTGGCGAATTTCCGGGGACAGGCGCCGGATATCGGCAAGAACCCGATGGAAGTGGTCGAAAAGAAAGGCCAACCGCTGGACACGACGGGAGTGCCGGAACCGCTCAAATCCCTGTTGGACAAGCTGACCAATCCCGACCCCGCCCAGCGCTTCCAAAGCGCGACAGAGGTTCTGGCCGCCCTTGACGGGGCCGGTGCCCCTGCCCCGGCTGACGACGACCTGTCCGACAAGACGGTCATCGCGCCCGCCATCTCGGCCGCGCCGAAACCGGCCGCCAAGGCTCCGGAAAAATCAAAACCCGCGCCGGCGAAACCAAAGCCTGCGAAACAGGCGCAATCCTCATCGAACAAGATGCTGCTGCCTTTGATCGGTGTGGGCGTTGTGGTGCTTGGCCTGATCGGGGCGTTCGTGTCGGGTGTCTTTACATCCACGCCCGCCCTGCCGGTGGCCGATCCCTACCGGCTCTCGATTGCCAAGGCCAAGGACGCCGCGCCGCGCGCCGTCGGGTTCGTGCCGTCGGAAGAGGTTGCCGAAGCCCTGCGGCAGCAGATCATGGGTCAGGATGGCAGCACCGATCTGACGCTGGCATCGGGTGCGATTGCCGAAAGCTGGGGCGCTGACATGCTGGCGGTTGTCGATGCCGTCGATGAACTTGACGCATGGCGCGTGTCGCTGTCCGGCAACGAGGTCGAAATCGAAGGCAGCACAACGCAAAAACCCCTCTACGACACGGTACTGGCCGCCTTTGGCAATGGCGTTCAGGGGGCCCTGTCCGGCACGCCTGACCTGACCCTCAATGAACTTATCCTTGATCCGGCCCGTGTTGAGGAAATCTTGGCCCGGCTGGCGGATTGCGGTCCCCTCTTCCTGACCGACCCGCCACTTGCCGGGTATGGCCCGGACGGCACCATCATCGTGCGCGGCACCCTCTCAAGCCAGGAAAGCCGCACGAACTTGCGCAACGCGATTGCGGATATCGCAGGTGACCGGCAAGTGCGCATCGACACCAATATCCTGAACCCGACCCTGTGCCTGATCGAAAGCGTCATGCCGCGTGCACCGTCAAGCGCGATCGACATCGCGTTCTTTCAGGGCGATCAGGACAACGCGCCCAACCCGACCGGCGAATTCATCGTGGGTGAAAACCCGGTGATCGACGTGGAATTGCCCGCCGATACAATCGACGGCTATCTGTCTGTCTCTGTGCTCGACGTGTCGGGCAACGTGTTCCACCTCCTGCCGAACATCAATCGACAGGACAATTCCGTGGCCGCGCTGCGCAATGGCACCGAAGGCCCGTTTTCGGTCCGTGTGGCCTATTCCATCGCCGAAGCGCAGAGCAACAGAGGATTGGCCTTCCGGGTGGACGACTCGACGCTGGGCAAGACCAAGATCCTCGCCATTCATTCAAGCGAGCCGCTGTTTGCCGAAATGCGCCCGACCAGTGAATCCGCGCTCAGCTATTCAGAGGCACTGCTGGCCGAAGATCGCAACCCGTCAGCGCGGATCTATTCGCTCGACAGCCGCATCCTGGAAACCATGGCGCGCTGATCGATGTGTCACGGGCCACGGGTTACGTGACGTCGACAACCACAACCGTGATGTTGTCGGCGCCACCGCCATCCAGCGCAATCTGAATCAACCGGTCCACCACCGTTTCCAGCGGTTCCTTGTTCATCACGTTTTCCAGCATCCCGAAGGTTGCGTATTTGGTCAGCCCGTCAGAACAGATCAGAAAGCGGTCGCCGGGCTGAACATCGCCGCGCACCTTGTCTAGTTCCAGATCGTCACCGACAC
Organism: uncultured Rhodobacterales bacterium; assembly: GCA_964476315.1. GTDB lineage: Bacteria > Pseudomonadota > Alphaproteobacteria > Rhodobacterales > Rhodobacteraceae > Marivita. The sequence continues at coordinate 4,084 of CAYZAD010000066.1, read as the reverse complement.
CGACAGCGCGGGTGATCGCGTTGGATTGCGGGTGATGCTCGGCTTCGTCCCAGCTCATCTGACCGGCCTCGACAAGCCCGGCGACGATGGAATGGTCGGCCGTCAGCATCTGGATCGCGCCATTGCGGACGCGGTAGATGCGGCTGTCCCCGGCCCAGATTCCCACGAAATGCCCGTTCGCCAGCATCAGGCTTGCCACGGTCGCCCCGATCACCGACACGCCGCGCGATGTCGCTTCGGCGCGGATGACGCTGTGGGCTTTCTGGATCGCTTCGCGCAGGGCGTGCATCCGCTCTGTCGCGGAAAGCTGGGGTTCGATTGTCGCGATCAGATCGGTGATCAGGCGGCTGGCATAATCACCGGCGTCATGCCCCCCCATCCCGTCGGACACGACCCATATGCTATGTTCCGGCAGGGCCAAGACGGCGTCTTCATTGACCTTGCGCTTGAGCCCCACATGGCTGCGCGCGCTGTAGCGAACCCGTGGGAGCACAGTCATAATGCGTCTTCTTTCCAAACGTCGGCGTCCAGATCAAACAAGCCTTGCATGTTTGCGCCTTCTGGTAAACCGTCGCACACCATCAGGCGCGTGTCGTCTTCCATGACAGCGCTCCAGACAGACGGTTTTTCATATTTTCCGGCCAGGCAGCTGGCCGCAATCACGGCTGGCGTTGCGCCTTGTCCAAGCCCGTGTTGCACAAGGGTCGCCCCGCCTGACGTCACCCGCTCCACGGCCCCCGGGGCCGCCGGTCCGGATACTGCGGTCAGGGCGGTTTCCAGCCCGTCGCGGGTTGCATCATCGTCCAGCATCGACAGCGCCGTGTCTTCCAAGGCGTCGAAAAGGTCGGTCTGCAGGAAATGGTCCAGCACGACCGAACGCTCTGCAGGCAAAGGTGCCATCAGCGTCAACGGAAATCGCCGCCCGACGCGATCGATCGACGGCATCAGCACGCCGATGATCTTGTCAGGGCCGGCAAGGTCTTCGGACAGGCTGAACCGCCAGATCGGCACCGACATGTAAAGGTCGTCCCATCTTTGCCCAAAGGTATGCGCACCGGACACCAGACACTTCTGCAGCCACTCATCCCAGACCTGCACAAACGCATTCGGCGCGGAAATCCGGAAGAAATCCCCCACCGAAGGCATTTTCCCAAACGCGCCAAAGACACAGCCCGTCATCAGAACGTCTTCGGGCAGCTGAACTTCGACAGCGCAGGCAGGGCGAACGGGTTCAGCACCGATCCGGATTGCATCTGGAAGATCGCGATCCGACCGCCCACGTTGAAAATGACGCGCTTTCGGTCGGACACGTTGGTGCGCCGCACCTCTGCCGCATCCAGAAGCCGGAACCACGCCCAGGGGCCGTCCTTCTGCAAGACGTTTTCCACATTGGTCGCCTGCGGTTCAAACGTCACGCGCGCCAGCCCCACGCCACCGGGCCAGTCAAGCGCCACCGGCGTGGGTGCACCGCCACGATGCGCAAACGGCACCTGCTTGCCATGCACCTCAAGCATCACCGACTGCGCTTTGGGGTCAAGCGCCTGCGGCATCATCTGGAACTGAATGGACGGCACGCTTGACGCGCCAAAGAACGCCTCGCGGATTTCGGCCGCATATTGGAGCTGCTGAAGAACCGCCGGGCTGATGCCCAGATCGACATCGTTCACCTTTTTCCACGACCATGGTCGCGTGCGGGTGTCGATATATTGCAGCAGGTTCTCGTTGACGAAGTTGTCGATCAGACCGGCCGGGCCGAACAGCTTTTGGAAATCGGCCACCGCAACATCGGCGCGGGCGCGCTTGTTGAACGGGTAACGATCCCCAAGGGCCTGTTCGCAGAACGGCAGGATGTTCGACTGCCAGCGGGCATTGATCGACGACCGCGTGCTGTCAGAGGTGATCCCCGACGACCCTGCGGTGATCTGCGTGGCCCAGCGCTCCAGCGGCCCGTCGACGCGGGATGCGGCCTCCTGGAAACGGCGGATGGCGTTGCCGCCATCGCTGCTGGTGGTCGAGCCGGAAAAGCTCATCTTGTTCAGCTCTTGATAGAGCTCGGTCAGCAGGCCGATCAGTTCGTCCAACTGCGACGGCAGACCCGGCTCTGACGATTCCGTCAACTGGTGCAGCCAGGCAAAACGTTCCTGCACATAGGCCCCCGGCGGTTTCGGCGGAGGCGCACCCGAAGCCTCTGCCGCCTGGGTCAGCGCCTGCAACAGGATGCTTGTGCGATAGCCGGCCGCGCGCCGCACGTCGTTCTCAACGATGGTGCTCGCGCCCTCGCTCAATCCGCTGGACACGTCGATCGACCGTTCCTCTGTCAGCTTGGTCTCGTCGGCGATGGCTTCCAGCACGTTGACGATCGGGGACGTCGGACCCGACAGAACGTTGGTCACCTCGACCGCGTGGCTCAGGGATTCAAGCGGGATGATGTCGATATCCCCGAGGATGGCGTCATAACGCGAGATGAAATCGTTATAGTAGAGGTCCAGAACGTCACGGCTCAGAACGGCAAGCGCCTGCTCTGTCTGTTCCGCCTCTCCGCGCGGGCCAAGCACCCAGCTTTCGCGTTGAATGCGCGCGGCGACGCCCAGCGCCTCACCGACAAACACCCGGTTGAACCCGTCATAGGTAAAGATGCCTTCGACCCCGTCCGTCAACGGCTTGCCCGACGACCGCACCAGCACACGCGCAACCGCAGGGCCGCCCGCATCCGAGATCCGCCATGTCGGCAAGGATACCGCCGCCGGGCTGTTGATGATGCCGTTATAGACGCGCTGCGCCAGCGGCATCTCTGACAAGAGCGCCTGAACCTGCTCCACCAATGGACCGTTCAGGGCGATCTCCTGCATCGGTTGATCCAGCAGCGCGTCCAGATGCTGTTCGAGGTCCGCACGGAACTGATCGCGCGACGGGCCGGGATACGCCAACGACCAGTCCAGAACCATCCATTCCTTGACCAACTCCTGGTTCATCGGGCCTTGCAGACCCAGCATCAGGTAGATCTTGAGCGCCTCGTAAAGCAGGTCCGGGTTGTTCATGTTGGCGCTGATCTGTTCTTCCAGACGCAGCAACATGCGCGGCAGGAAACGCTGGTTCAGCGCGCGACGATAGGTCTGCGCCGCCTGCGTGCCGATCACCTCGCCCTGATAAAGCCCATAGGTCAGGCGGCGTTCCGGCTCCGGATCGTCAAAGGTCGGATTTGCCGGCATGTCGCGCAGGATGTTAAGCGCTGCAACCACCGGCACAAGATCGGTGTCGCCAATGGGACTGTCCGGCAATGGGGCCGCTGCGGCACTGTAATCGCTGATATGCGTGTTGGCCTGCGCAATCAGATCGCTGTTGCCCTGAAAGGACCGGAAGAACAGCGTCCCTGCCCCGGCGGCCACGAGGATCGTTGCAATGATGGCCGCCCATTTGGTGATCTTGTAGCGCCGTTCCACCTTGTCATCCGCCGAGACAAGACCGGCTTCGGGAAAGATCACGCCTTCGAACAGCCGCGTCAGGAAATAGGACCGCCCCGATCCCTGCCCCGACCCGATTGCCTGACGTCCGATGCCGAACGTCCGTGCCATGCTAAGCATCAGACGGTCAATCGGCGTGCCTTCCTGCGTGCCGGATGTGAAATAGACCCCGCGCAGCATCTGCCGGTGCTGGTAGCGGTTTTCCTCGAACACCTCGTCAAGGAACACCCGCGCCACGCTGCGGATCGACGCCACCTGTGACGGGAACCCGGCAATCAGCGTCCGCCGCTGCGGGTCCGTTTCGTGCTGCATCCGTTCCAGCGACTGGGAATTGAGCCGTTCCAGCAAGGCGGCAAATTCTTCATCGAACCCGGCCACAGGGGATGCGGCGCCCTTGCCTTTCTCCAGCGGCAAGGTAAAGCCCCAGACCTGTTCGCGGTCTTCCTTGCCCAGATTGTCGTGGAATTCGGTGAACCCGGCGATCAGGTCGGCCTTGGTGAAAAGCACGTAAACCGGGAAGCGGACCCCCAGTTTCTCGCGCAATTCGTTCAACCGGCGGCGCACGGCGCGGGCGTGGCTGGCCTGTGTCACCTCGTCCTGCATCAGCAGATCGCTGAGCGAGA
>CAYZAD010000065.1:0-13756 GCA_964476315.1 uncultured Rhodobacterales bacterium | reverse complement strand
CGCGCGCGGCGATCAGGGTGAACTGGGTGAACCGGTCATAGAGCGACAATTGCTGGCGGTTGAACAGCGCGGCCTCGTCGAAGTCATGCACCTGCGCGCCGATCTGGATCGACAGGCGGTCCACATCCCGAAACGACAGTGGGCCGATGCCGCAGCGGCCTTCGGCCATCGCCGACAGCGTGTCGGGCACATTCAGACCCAACGCATTGACGGTGCCCGCCCCGGTGATGACCACGCGGTTCATCGGTCAGGAGGCTTGTTCTGCGACAAGGCGCTCGACCCCGGCCACCACCGACGCGACCGAGGAAATGTCAAAATCGCTCTTGTCGGGTTCGTTGGCGTTGAACGGCACCTCGATGTCGAACTCTTCTTCCAGGGCGAAGATGCATTCGACCAGCGCCATGCTGTCGATGCCGAGGTCCTCCATGGTGTCGGTGATCGCAACGTCAGAGGGTTCGATCATCGCCTGATCTGCAATGATGCGAATGATCCGGTCTTGAACACTCATCAGCCCCGCCCCCATGCAATGCTCTGCCTGAGGCGTGATTTAGTCACTGCTGCCCGGCTTTGAAACCGCTTTCTTGAGCGCTGCGACATCGGCCATCAGGCGCGGCAGGCGGCGCAACTGTTTATACAGGTCCAACTGCCTGTCCATCTTCATCGCCGGGTAGCCCAGCATGACCCGGCCCGACGGCACGTTGGACAGCACCTTGGTCGCACCGCCGGTGATGACGTTGTCCCCGATGAAGATATTGTCGCTGACCCCGGTCTGCCCGCCCAGCACGACATTGTTGCCGATGCGGCTTGACCCCGCGATGCCGACCTGCGCGCAGATCAGGCAATCGTTTCCGATCACCACGTTGTGGCCGATCTGCGCCAGGTTGTCGAACTTGCAGCCATGTCCCACCTGCGTGTCCCGCACGGTGCCACGGTCGATGCAGGTATTGGCCCCCAGCTCGACATCATCGCCGATGCGCACGGCACCCAGCGAATGGATGCGGGCATAGGACTGGGCCGCCGCGCCCCCCTGATCGCCCAGCGTTTCGCGCACCTTTTCGGCAGCCGACGGTTCCGGCGTGACAAAGGAAAACCCGTCGGCACCAACAACCGCGCCGGGATGCGCGATGAAGCGGTCACCGATGGTGACGTGATGCATGAGCCGCACGCCGGTATGCAGCACCGCGTTGTCCCCCAGCGTCACACCGGTGCCGATATAGCAGGACGGGCCAATGAGGCTGCCCGCGCCGATGGTTGCCCCGGCCTCGATGATGCTGAGCGGGCCGATGCGCACATCCGGGCCGATCACGGCGTCGGGGTGCACAACGGCGCTGGCATGGATGCCAGGCCCATAGCCCGCACCGCCATCCATCATCGCCGACAGTCCGGCCATTGCGTAGCGCGGTCGCGGGGCCATCAATGCCGCCGACAGTCCCATCGCCTGCCAATCCGCGCCGTCCCACACCATCGCCGCCATCGCATGCCCCTGCGACAGCTGTGCGGCAAAGTCGGGTTTCATGGCCAGCGCCAGGTCCTGCGCCGTGGCCAGGGCCGGTTCGGCCACAGACGCGACGGTCAGGGTCAGATCGCCCTCGGCACGGATGCCAAGGGCGTTTGCGATCTCTGCAATGGTAAAGGGCATCAAAGCCTCCGGCCTGTTCGGCGGAGGTTTAGCTTTGAATGCCGCCGATCTCCACCCCTGCCGCGCTCAGCGCGTTCCAGATCTCGCGATCGCGGTCATAGACGTCCCGCCGGAACTGCACCTCGCCGCGGGGCGTGGTAAAGGCGGTGCGATAGACAATATGCACCGGCACCGGTTGTTCGAGGTTCACACGCGTTTCCTGCCCGGTGCGCAGACGGCCATGGAAAAAGGACACCGGATCATCCGTCTGCCGCGCCAGAAGCGCATAGGCAAAATCATGCGGGTCGTTCAGGCGGACACAGCCGTGGCTGTAGGTGCGCACCTCGCGCGAGAAAAGCGATTTCGCGGGCGTGTCGTGCAAATAGATGTTGTGCTTGTTGGGAAACATGAACTTGACCGTGCCCAGGGCATTGCGCGGCCCCGGTCTTTGACGCATCGCGAAGGGGAAGCTGCGGTCGGAATAGCCCGCAAAGCTGCGGTTGCGGCTGACCACCTGCCCCCGGCTGTCGGTGATTTCCAGATGGGACACCGCCCCGGGATTGGCCCTCAGCTTGGGCAGGTATTCCCGTACGATGATCGACCGTGGCACGTACCAGCTGGGATTGATGACCATATGGTCCATTTCGTCCGAAAATTCGGGCGTCTGCCGGTCAAGCTCCTGATGGCCCACGACAGATCGGGTTTCGAAGGTCAGCTTGCCATCATCAAAGATTCGCGCCTTGAAATCGGTGATGTTCACAAGGATGTGGCGGTCGCCCAGCCCGTCGGGGCGGTTGATCCAGCGTTCGCGCTCCATCGCGACGATGACCGACTTGAGCCGGTCCTGCGGCGCCACGTTCAGTTCGGCAATGGTGCCCGTTCCGGCAACGCCGTCTGCGGTCAGGCCGTGACTGTCCTGGAAGCTGCGGACCGCTTCGGCGATGGCCGCATCATAGCGGGCGGTGACCGTTGGCGACAGGTAACCCATCGCGATCAGCCGGTCCCGCAAGGCAACGACACCTGCGCCGGTCGCGCCCGGTTCCAGCTTGCGGGACGGCACCTTGGCCCCCCAGCCACCGCGCGCAATCGTCTGTTCCAGCCGCATCTTGGCTTTCATCAGACGGGCGTATTCGTGCGATTGCGGGGCAAGCGACGCCATGAACGCGGACGGATTGTCCGACATCAGGCCCGACAGATAGTAGGCCGTGTCGCGCCGCGGGATTTCGCGCACGATTTCACGGTGAATCCGCTGCGGATTGTCGATGACACCGGTCTGAAGGTCGCGGGCAAGGTCAAGGAAGAGTTCGGTCAACTGCACTTCGAGCACGCCACGTTCATGGCCCGACCGGACCGCCGCCATGCGCGTCAACAACAGTTCGGGGTTGTATTCAGAGGCAGGCAGGCCGTGATGGCGGGCTATGCTGAGCGCGTCGAGCAGGGCTGTCCGGCGCTGCAGGTCTGACGCCGTGCCGCCGGTCCAGATCGGTGCAAAGCCGCGTTCGCGGTAGAAGGCCGCGACGTCGTCGTTGCGCGCGATGTTCTCGGCGACCGCCTGCTGAAACGCCGTCACCTGCACCGCGTGCGACGGTGTCGGTGCCAGAAAGACGGCGGCCGCGATGGCAAGAGCCGCAGAATGTCCCAAAAATTTTCCCTTAATCATGACCATATTCCCTCGAACCACTTCGTTAACGCGTTGATGCGCCTTGGGGTTCATCGTCTTGGACTGCTTTCGGGCTGTCCATTCACAAATCGTTTTTTCATCGCATCCCGTGCGGACATGCTGCACCGCTGCATCACGGACACGGGTGTAGAGTAACTTTAACACACCTTTGCAGTTTAAGCAGATTTTTGCCGAAAAGTCTTGAACCAAGAATTTGTCCCGAAGTTTCGGTTTTTTTACGATTCGTGATGTGTCATAGTCTAGCCCAGATCAGGCATTCGGCAGAGTCCGGGGAACGACCCGGGCGACCACACCTAGTGAATACGGGACAGGCACTTTTACAATGACTGACACACGATCGGGCGGTTTGACACGCCGCGGGTTACTTGGTGCATTCGCAGCCACGCTGGTAACCGCGGCCCCCACCTACTCCAATGCGGCAGGGTTCCTGCGCGGCGGTGGGGATATCCGACGAATTCGCATGGTGTCGGGCCGGACCGGCGAACGCATCGACATGATCTACTGGATCGAAGGCGAATACATCAAGGACGCGGTCCGCGAGGTGAATCACTTCATGCGGGACTGGCGCACCAATGACGTCAAGAACATGGACCTGCGCACTGTCGATATCATGGCCGCTGCGCACAACATCCTCGATACCAGCGAACCTTACATGCTGCTGAGCGGGTATCGCAGCCCCAAGACAAACGAAATGCTGCGCCGCCGGGGATCGGGCGTGGCCAAGAAATCCCTTCATCTCAAGGGCCAGGCCGCCGATCTGCGTTTGAAGTCGCGGTCGGTCAGCCAGATGGCGCGCGCCGCAGCCGCTTGTAATGCAGGCGGTGTCGGGCGGTATTCGAGCTCTGATTTCGTGCACATGGATTGCGGTCCAGTCCGGTCATGGGGCCGCTGAGCGCCAGACGCACCACGTGAAAAAAGGCTGCCCTCGGGCAGCCTTTTTCGTTTGGTCTGGAGGGTTGGCTTGCGCACCGGCAGACAGGCATGCCCCCCGGTGCAGTCAGCCCTGGATCAGAAGGACATCTTGTAAGTCAGGGCGCCGACAAACCCGCGCGAGCCGTCAAGACCCACAGAGCTTGACCCGGTAAAGGCGAGGGACGATCCGCCAGAGAATTCCTTGACGACCGATCCGGCAATGTAGCCCCATGTCTGGTCCGGACGCGGCGCTGATACGGTGCCCAGCGTGTCGGCGCTTGGCCCAAGCGACACTTCAAGCGGGTCATCGTTGAAATCGTGATCAATCGATCCGCGCAGGTTGAAGACCCATCCGTCCATGTTTTCCGGCGTGATGATCGCAGAAAGGCCCGCGGTGATCCGGCGCGATTCGTATTCGGTGTCGCCATATGACAGGCTTGCCGCGCCCGCGGATTCGGTGAAGCCGTCAAGCGACACGCGTTCCCACGTGTAGTGCGCGAACGGGTTGAGCCGCACCTGGCTGTTCAGCGCATAGATCGCGCCACCGCCGATACGGGCAAAGCGATAATCCCCCTCGGTTTCAGCCGCGTAACTCTCGGTTGCGGGGCCAAGGGCAAAGCTGCGGGTGATGTCATTGACATCGATGGTGCCACCCCCGATCGCCGCGTTGAGATAGTACCGGTCGTTCAGGGCAACCTGTCCAAACACGACGCCGACCATCAGTTCGGAGTCAAAACCGCCCGCATCGTTGTCGAAATCCACATCGCCGAAATCAAAGCTGATGCCCGCGCCGATGGTCGCTCTTGGGGACACGACGATGTCGGCCCCGGCCTTCACGACCCGCGTGCGGCCTTCGATGCCGGGGGTGACCTGCTGGGCGTCGCCCTCGAACGATCCGGCATCGATCCCGGCATAGACATCGACGTCGCCCACGTCGCGACGGCGGGAATTGCCGTTCTCGTCTGTCGTGCGCATCACCGTCGGGTTCATCCGGTTTTCCAGCGTCAGCCCGTGCTGGCGCAGCGCGGTCATGGTCGCAATCGAAATGGCGCCGGTCTGAGTGGCCGCCTGAAGCCCGGCAAAGGCCGCCTGACCAAAGATCGCATGGGCCGACGTTGTGGGATGCACGCCATCCGCAAAGATGCGCTCTTCACTATCGGGCGTTGCATCGACGCCTTGCAGACAGCTCAGGGAACTGGCCGGACAGGCCGGGAAGGTCGCGGCGTTTTCCGCGGTAAAGCCGTAGCGGGCCGGATCGGCCTGGAAGGCACCCAGAAGCTGTTGCGCATCCACGATGACCGCACTGTCGCCGATGGAGGCCAGAAGCGTCTGGTTGAAGGCGTCCGACAGCCCCGTCTGCAGCGCGGCCCCCTGCGGGCCCGACTGGATGCCAAAGGGCGTGGTGCCGATATCGGGGATGGTGACGACGATCACCGATTCCGCACCGGCATCGCGCACCCGGTCGACGAGGCCCACCAGCTCTGTCGCGGCCTGGGACATGTTGGCGGCGGCATCTGCCGGGGTGATGAGGCCCGCATTCACGGCCCCGGCCTGTGCAAAGACATCGTTGGCCCCACCCCAGAGGATGAGCAGGTCGTTTTCGCCAAACTCCGGCCGGTCGGCCAGCATGCGATCCACCTGTTCGGTCAGCGACCGGGTGGTCACGCCAAGGTCTGCATTGAAGCCGATCCCGTTCGGATCGGTCACCCGCGAGCCGCCTTCGGCATAGATGGTGCCGCCAAGCGCCTGATCCGGCAGACCGGCCAGCGGCACGCCGGAATAGACGTTCGGCCGCAATGTCAGGCCGAGCGCGTTGCCAAGCACTTCGCCATAGGTCAGCGCAGAGCCATCCGGCGCATTGGTGAGGAACTTGTAATCGATCATGGGCAGCGCACCCATGCCGGCAGCCTGGATCGATTGCGAATAGGTCCCGGCATCGCTGAGCGAGTCGCCAATAATAAAGACGTCGTCAAAGCGCAGCTCTTCCGCATGCGCCAATGTGGCGACGCCCGTCAGGAGCGTGCTCGCCATGGCGAGTGTTCGAAATGTCATCCGTGTTCCTCCACTGGGTCGGTCGCGACCATCTTTCTTTTTGTTTGGTCGATAAAGAGCGAATTGACGCCACAGGAGTCAACGTAAATATGTGCGAAAGATGCAGTTTTGCAGCGATATCGTGGCGTCACAAGAACGCTGCTCAGGCCGTCAGGGCGCTGACATACGGGTTTGGTGCGGTGGCCGCGTGGCGCGTCATGCCAACTGTTTCCACACATCTTCGACGACACTGCGTACCATCATGACGTCCTCGCGGGTCGTGTCGAACTGGCCCACCTGCACCCGGATGATCTTGCGCTCCTGATGCGCGCCCTGCGTCAGGTAGATGCGGCCGTCATCGTTGATTGCGTCCACCAGCCTTTGCTGCGTGCCGTCATCGCCGGGACACCGGAACGAGAACAGGCTGAGCATCGGCTCGGTCACGATCTCGAACCCCTCCAGCCCGCGCAGGGCCGCGCACAGCTCTTCTGCCCAGGCGACGTGGTTGCGGATCCGTGTCTGCAACCCTTCAAGACCGTAGGCGCGCAGCAGGAACCAGAGCTTGAGCGCGCGGAACCGCCGCCCCAGCGGGATTGTCCATTCTGAATAGTTGGTGACCGCCTCTCCGCTGGTTCTGAGGTATTCCGGTTCGATCTTGAGCGTGTTGAGCTGCGCCGTCGGATCGCGCAGGAACTGGACCGAACAATCGAACTGCGCGCCCAGCCATTTGTGCGGGTTGAAAACGATGCTGTCGAACCCCGCGACCCCGGTCCAGAACCGGTCGCGGAATTCCGGGCAGATCATCGCGGCCCCGGCCCATGCGGCATCGAGATGGGTATACAGGTCTTCCTCCTGCGCGACCTGCATCACCGCCCCAAGGTCGTCGCTGCCGCCGACGCCCGTCCCGCCGGTGATGGCGATGATCCCGGCCGGGTGGTGCCCGGCGGCGCGGTCTGCCGCGATGGCGGCGCGCAACCGGTCCACATCCATGGCATGGTGCGGGCCGTGGCTGGCGATCTTGACCAGGTTGGCCTGCCCGATGCCCGCCACCCAGCAGGCGCGATCGATCGAGGAATGAACCTGATCCGAACTATAGATGCGCAGGTGGCCCTTTGCCGCCAACCCGTCGCGGTTGCCGGTAAACCCGGTTGCCCGTTCGCGCATGGTCAGCACGGCCGACAAGGTGGCCGAGGACGCGCTGTCCTGGATCACACCGGTATAGCCCGCAGGCAGCCCCAGCGCCTGCCGCAGCCAGTCGACCATCACACCTTCGAGTTCGGTCGCAGCCGGAGAGGTCTGCCACAGCATACATTGCGCGGCCACGGTGTTGATCAGCTGTTCCGCCAGCATCGACGGCGGTGTCGCGTTGGCCGGGAAATAGGCGAAAAAGCGGGGATGCTGCCAATGGGTCATGCCCGGCATCACGATGGCGTCGAAATCGGCAAGGATCGCTGCCATGTCCTCGGGCGCGGCGGGCGGGGACTTCGGCAGTTGCGCGGCGATCTCGCCGGGGCGGGTCTGCGCGCGGACGGGACGGTCGCGCAGGGTGCTGTGATAGGACGCGCCCCAATCGGCGATCTGCTTGCTCCACCCGGCGAACTCATCCCAGTGCATATCCCGCTCCCCTTGACGTTTCGGTGTCGATCATTCCGCGATGGCCCGACCGATGGCAAGCCTGCGCCCCGGGACAAAGGACAGGACAAACCAAAGGATGCAGCCACCGCCGGGATGGTGCACATATTCGGTCGGCGCGCGGCACCCCGATTCGCGGTGCTGACGCCAGTTCAACGCCGCTTGAAAGGCACTGACATGACACAAGATTACGTGGCCCTTCTGGGCACAAAGGGCGGGCCTGCCATTCGTCCCGGATCGTCCATGCCGACATCCAACCTGTTTTGCCTGAATGGCCAGCAGATCGTCGTGGATTGCGGCCTGGGTGTGACACGGGGCCTGGTCGATCAGGGCATGAGGCTTGAGGATCTGTCGCTGATCTTTATCAGCCATCTGCATTCCGATCACTTTCTGGAACTGGGGCCGCTTGTGCACACGGCGTGGACGGCCGGGCTCAGGACACAGGTGGAGATTTACGGGCCGAAAGGGATCGAGGCCTATTGGGACGGGTTCCTGGCCTCGATGAAGGCCGATATCGACCTGCGGATCGAAGACGAAGGCCGCCCGGATCTGCGCGACCTCGTTACACTACACGTGATCGAGGCCGGCCCCGTGATGGACCGGGGCGGCGTTCGGGTGTCGGCCATGCGCACCGAACACCCGCCGCTGGTGGATTGCTTTGCGTTTTCCTTTCGGACCGACAGGACGCATGTGGTCTTTTCAGGCGACACCGCGCCGATTGCAGCGCTTGAAGAATTCGCGCGCGACGCGGATCTGCTGATCCACGAAGCCATGCTGGAGGCCGCGCTGCCTGCCTTGGTGGCGCGGGTTGGCAACGGGTCGGACAAGCTGATGACGCATCTGGTGCGGTCCCACAGCTGCGCCCATGACGCCGCCGCCACCGCCACACGGGCCAATGTCAAACGGCTGGCCCTTGTGCATCTTGTTCCGGCAGATGACCCTGATTACAGCGCGCAAGACTGGCGCGATGCCGTGGCCGGGTCATGGGACGGGCCGTTGTTCATCGGGCATGATGGCATCCGGATCGACCTCTAGCGGGGCGGGCACTCTGGCGATCAGGCCATCGCCTTTTCGTTCACCACCTCGGCAAAGGACGCAAAAAACTTGGCCGCCAGCTTTTTCGCCGTACCCTGGATCAGGCGGCTGCCCAGCTGCGCGAGCTTTCCACCGATTTCGGCCCTGGCCTCGTAACGCAGGATGGTGCTGTCCGGCCCGTCCGCCGTCAGGGTCACCTCAGCGCCGCCCTTGGCGTGCCCCGCCGCACCGCCATTGCCCTGCCCGCTTAGCGAAAAGCGATCCGGCGCGCCGTCGGTGTCAAGCACCACATCGCCGCTGAACTTCGCCTTGACCGGGCCGACCTTGAGCACGACCTTGGCTTCGAGTTCGGTGTCGGAATGCTTGATCAGTTCTTCGCATCCCGGAATGCACCGGCGCAGGACCTCCGGATCGTTGAGGGCCGCGTAGACCTGTTCCTTGGGGGCGTTGATGATGACTTCGTCAGAAAGTTCCATGGCGTGTCCTTCTTGCTTGGCAACAGGGGAATTGGAGGGGGGCCGGCTGTTCGGCCTGTGCATCGGTCAGGGTCGGCGCATGGCACAGGTGCGACCAGAGGGTTCGCAGACGGGTCATACCGCGTCGGCTGCGTGTTTGGAGCGTTTGCGGCGGACCTGAACAAGCTCGGCCAGGATGGAAAGGGCGATCTCTTCGGGGGTGACCGACCCGATGTCGAGGCCCGCCGGGGCCTTCACCGTGTCGATCAGCGCCCGGTCGATCCCGGCGGTTTCAAGCTTGTCCGCCAGAACGGCGAATTTGCGGGCGCTGCCGACAAAGCCGACATATGCGGATTGAGATGACAGCGCCGCCTTGAGCGCATCGAGATCGCCCTGCCCCTGCGTGGCGACGACCGTGACACGCTGCTGGTGTTTGCTTTCCTTTTGCGGTGCGGAGGCGGCGGCCACCGTCCAGTGGAACTGCGGCGCAAGGGTGCTGAGCGCCTGCGCCACGGGGGACGCGCCCAGAACCACCAGTTGCGGCGCGGGCAGGCAGGGTTCGATGAAGATATCGACCGTGCCACGCGACGGGCAGCCATTGCGGGCAAAGCGGGTGCCGTCCACCTCGTCGCCGGGCGTGACACCCTTTTCCGCCAGCAGGTCTTCGGGGGCGACCGAAATAAGCTTGGGCACGCCGTCCTGCAGGGCCTCCAATGCGGCGCGTTTGACCGCGCCGCGTGTGCACCCGCCGCCCAGCCAGCCGCTCAGGATCGTGCCATCGGCAGACAGCAGCGCCTTTGCGCCCGGCTTGGCCGCCGTGGCCCCTGCGGTGCGCACGATGGTGGCAAAGGCAAAGGGTTCGTCCCGCGCGCGCATCTGCAGCGCGGCTTCGGCCAGATCGTCAGACAGGATTTCCGCCGGTGTCATAGCGCCCCCAGATCGGTTTCGAGCGCGGCCAGATCGCCCAGCGTGTTGGCGGCTTTGAAAAGGTCCAGATGTGGCAGGGCCGCCGCCATGCCTGCCGCGACCGGTTCATACCCGGTCCAGCCCTTGAGCGGGTTCAGCCAGATGATCCTGCATCCGCGTTTCTTCAGCCTGGCAAGCGCGTCGTCGATCCCTTGCGGGTCAGCCGTGTCATAGCCATCGGACAGGATCATCACGACGCTGCGCCCATCGACAAAGCGCTTGGCGTAGGTGTCAGAAAAGCGCTGCAATGACGGCCCGATCCTCGAGCCGCCGCCAAAACCATCGGCCATCAGCGACATGCGCCCAATGGCGCGCATCGCGTCCTTGTCGCGCAGGGCTTCGGTGATGCGGACGAGCCGGGTGTGGAACAGGTAGGCATCCGCATGGGTGTCGGCGCGCATCAGACCGGCGAGGAACGACAGGAACACCTGCGCGTAGATGCTCATCGACCCGGACACATCACACAGCGCCACGATCTTGCGGGTGCGGTCGGGACGGCGCTTGCGCAGCAGCCGCACAGGTTCGCCGCCGGTGGCAAGGCTGTGCCGGATGATCTTGCGGAAATGCAGGCGGTCGCCTTTGCGGGCGGCCTTTCTGCGGCGCGAGCGTTGGTCACGCAGTGCGGCGCCAAGACGTCGTGCGACGTCTTCGGCCTGTGCTATCTCGTCGGGGCGGACCATGTCGCGCAGGTCCTTTCGGCTGAGGTTGCGCAGATCGGTGGCAATCAGCTTGCCAGTGCCGTCGCTGTCCACTTCGCCGCCATCGCCATCGTCGGGCGCGGTTGCGGTCCCGGCCGATCCGGCATCTTCGCCCTTGGTGTCCCGTGATGAGTGCACGTTCTCGCTGATGGGGGCGGCCTGTGTCGGGACGACCTTCTGTTTCACACGGCCCGCATCCATCCAGTAGCTGTCGAACAGATCGTCGAAGCGTTCGGCCTCTTCCTTGCAGCCGGTGCACACAGCGCGCAGCGCGCGGCGGCAGTCATCGGGAGTGACGGCGCGAATTTCGGTCAATGCGTTCAGGGCAATATCCGCCTCTGCCACGCCAAGGCGCAGACCGTTTTCGCGCAGATGGGCGATAAAGCCCGCAACCCGCGCGGCGGGACCCGGATCGCGCCCGGCAAAGCGCGTGACGCGGGTCATGCGGCCTTGCCCGCGATGCGTTGCGCAACCTCGACCGTGATCTGCGCCTGATCGCTTTGGGTCTTGAGCAGCGTCGTCAGCGTGGATTGCAACACCGCCGGGTTGTCGGTCAGATCGGCGATGCCCAGCCCCATGAGAGCGGCGGCGAAATCGAGCATCTCGGCCACGCCCGGCACTTTTTCAAGCTCTTCTTCGCGCAGTTTCTGCACGAAACCGATGATCTGTTCGCCCAGCCGCGCCTCGATCTGCGGGCAGCGGGCCTTGAGGATCGCCAGTTCGGTCTGGCGGTCGGGATAGCTGACGTAGGTGTAAAGGCACCGACGGCGGAGCGCATCCGACAGGTCGCGCGTGCCGTTTGAGGTGAGGATCACAATCGGTTTCGAGGTGGCTTCGATGGTGCCCAATTCAGGCACAGAGACCTGGTAGTCGGACAGGATTTCCAGCAGGTACGCTTCGAATTCCTCATCCGCGCGATCGATCTCGTCGATCAGCAGCACCGGTGGTTCGTCTTGGGTGATCGCGGCAAGAAGCGGGCGTTCCAGAAGGAAATCGCGCGAAAAGATGCGGTCTTCGACAGCCTTGCCGGTCTCGCCATCCTCGGCCGCGGCGCGGATCGTGAGCAGCTGGCGCTGATAATTCCATTCATAGATGGCCTGCGCCGCGTCCAGACCTTCGTAGCATTGCAACCGGATCAGACGCGTGTCGCGGGCAGCCGCCAGCGTGCGCGCCACCTCGGTCTTTCCGACGCCCGCCGCGCCTTCCAGCAGCAAGGGTCGCCCCAGCGACAGCGCCAGTTGCAGCGCAACGGCCAGATCGTCCGAGGCCACGTATCCTTTGCGCGACAACGCGGTTTGCAGGTCTGTCCAGGTCATGGTTCTTTCCGGCAGGTTTCAGGGCCCGCCCCAGGGATCCGGCGATCCGGCGGGGCGGGCCTCCCCTCGCTCTAGTCGTGAAGGCCCAGTTCGTTCGCGGTCTTCCAGATCCGCCAATGGTCGTGGGGCATATTGGTGTGCTTGTTGCCGAACGGGCGGAATGCATCCTGAATCGCATTCGAGAAGCACGGCACACCGCCGACATGGGGGCTTTCGCCCACGCCTTTGGCCCCGATGGGATGGTGCGGCGACGGCGTGACGGTGTAATCCGTCTCGTAATTCGGCACCTCCCACGCGGTGGGCAGGAAGAAGTCCATCAACGTGCCGGTCTTCACGTTGCCCATGTCGTCATAGGCAATTTCCTGACCCAAAGCGACGGCCAGCGCTTCGGTCAGACCGCCGTGGACCTGCCCTTCGATGATCATCGGGTTGATCCGCGTGCCGCAATCGTCCAGCGCGTAGAAGCGGCGGATGTCGGTGACCCCGGTATCCACGTCGATATCCATCACGCAGACATAGGCACCGAACGGATAGGTCATGTTGGGCGGGTCGTAGTAGCTGACCGCCTCGAGCCCCGGCTCAATGCCCGGAATGGCCTGGTTGTAGGCGGCAAAGGCGATTTCCTTCATCGTCTTGAAGCGCTCGGGCGCGCCCTTGACGACAAAGCGGTCCACGTCGAATTCCACGTCGTCATCGTGCACTTCGAGCAGATAGGCCGCGATCATCTGCGCCTTGGCGCGGATTTTTCGGCCTGCCATGGCCGTGGCAGCACCGGCAACAGGCGTCGACCGCGACCCGTATGTCCCCAATCCATAGGGTGCGGTGTCGGTGTCGCCTTCCTCGATGGTGATGCTGTCGGCAGGCAGGCCGATCTCAGAGGCCAGTATCTGGGCAAACGTGGTGGCATGGCCCTGCCCCTGAGAAATCGTTCCGAGACGGGCAATGGCCGACCCGGTGGGATGGATGCGAATTTCGCAACTGTCGAACATGCCAAGGCCCAGGATATCGCAGTTCTTGACCGGACCTGCGCCGACGATCTCGGTAAAGAAGGACAGGCCGATCCCCATCAGAGAGCGCGTTTTGCCCGCCTTGAAATCCTCGACCCGCTGCGCCTGTTCCTTGCGCAGCCCTTCGTAATCGACGGCCTTGAGCGCCTTGTCCCATGCGGTGTGGTAATCGCCGCTGTCGTATTCCCAGCCCAATGCGGCCGTGTACGGGAACTGTTCTTTCTTGATGAAGTTGATCCGGCGCAGCTCTGCCGCGTCCATGTTCAACTCGATCGCCAGAACCTCGATCATGCGTTCGATGAAATACACCGCCTCGGTCACGCGGAAGGAACAGCGGTAGCTGACGCCGCCGGGGGCCTTGTTGGTGTAGACGCCATCGACTGCCAGGTAGGCGGTTGGGATGTC